>DASQIP010000022.1:0-6091 GCA_035631515.1 Steroidobacteraceae bacterium | reverse complement strand
CAGGCGGGAATTCCGCTGGTCGCGGTGTTCGTGACCGGGCGGGTCAGGCTGGTAGCGCCCGAGATCGACGCGGCCGACGCGTTCGCCGTGGCCTGGTTGCCGGGAACCGAGGGCGCCGGCGTTGCCGACGTTCTGATCGCCAAGCCTTCCGGCGAAGTGAATTTCCCCTTCACGGGCAGATTGTCCTATGCGTGGCCGGCGCTCGATCCCGGTTCGAACGCCCGGCCGCTCTTCCCGTACGGATACGGGCTCACGGGCTGCAGCCGGCACTGAGGCGCCCGCGCGCCGGCCAACCGGCCCGCGCACGCGATTCGAGGGCTACGCCCTGGCCTCGAGCGCGCTCTGCGCGGCGCCGATCATTCCCGCCCGGGTCCCGAGCCGTGCGCGGCAGACGCGCAGGCGCGGCATGTGAGGTCCGCACGTGTACCGAGGCAAGGCGGCGCGAAACGTCGACCAGTAGCGTCCGGATGAGCAGCCCAATCCACCACCGAGCACCACGAGAGTCGGGTCCAGCATGTTTGCCAGGATGGCAACGTGGATCGCCAGCTCGGTCGCGGCGGCGTCGACGATCTCCCGGGCGGGCCCCGGTCCCTCGAGCGCGGTCCGGCATATCGCGATCGTGTCGGGCTCGGTCAGGCCCCGATCCTTTGCGCGCCGCAGAATTCCCGGCCCGGAGGCGAGCGACTCGAGCGGCGCGAGTGCGGCCGTGCCCGGGGCGCCGAGCGCTGCGGCAGTCGGTCCACTCGCAAAGGAGATGGCGTGGCCGTGAGCGCCGGTAAAGGGTTTGCCGTCGATCACCAGCGCGCAACTGATTCCCGTGCCGACGGTGACATACAGAAACACGCGATGACCCCGGCCCGCTCCCAGGCGCGCCTCCGCCACGGAGGCGGCCAGAACGTCGGAGACGATCGTGACCTCGCCGTGGGCGGCGAGACTCGCGCGAACCTGATCCGCGCTCCAGTGCAGGGAGCACTGACTCTCGATGCGCTGGTCCGGCCCCACGAGCTCGGGGATGCCGATGCCGACCCGGTGCGCGATGAGACCCGCCGCACGTCCCTGCTCGGCAACCCTGCCGGCGAGGTCGACGACCCGCATCAGGGCATGAAGCGCTCCGGCCATGGCTTCGGTGCGCGCCGAGCGAACGCAATGCAGCGAGCCGTCTCTGGGATTGAACAGGCCGGCCCGGATGTTGGTGCCGCCGACGTCGATGCCGAGCACGCAGCGCTCGCGCCGGGCGCGTCGCTCTCCCCTGACCGTGCGGCGGCGGCTGGTATCAGCCATTCGCCGGCGTGGCCGGTGACCGCCCGAGCGCACGCTCGTCGCGCGTAATCTGACTGATGTAGCGAAAGCTGCCGGGGGCCAGTCCCCGCAATTCGGCGAGGCGCATCGCGGCCACCTGTATGGGTACGATTTCCACCAGCGGCGCCAGTATGTCCGGGCAGGGCGGCGTCTCGATCCACGGCAACCCGTGCCCGTCGACGCCCGCCGGACCGATGAGGCGCACCGATCCTCCGAAGCCCATCACGTCGGCGGCAAGGCCGATATTCAGGTCACGGGTCTTGCCGGAAGGGGCGAAGACGAATCCGCGGAAGGAGCGGTCGACCACCTCGATCGGTCCATGGCGAAACGAGGCCACTGCCATCGCGATCGCCGGCGCCTTGGCTACCTCGCCGAACAGCAGCGCGCCTTCCCAGGCCGACGCGCAGGATGGCCCCCGGCCCAGCAGGTGAACGCACGAGTCGCTCGCCAGGAATCCGTCCCAATCGCGCAGCGCCTGCAATTGGGCGTCCGTCCAGCGCGCCAGAGCGGGCAGCAGCCCGTGCGCTTCCCGGCACCCGGCGTCGAGCTGATCCACCGTCTCCATACCGAGCAAGTACAAGGCGAGGAGTGTGCCGGTGTAACTCTGAATCGCCACCATTTCGTCCGGCAGACTGCACACCTCGAGTACCACGTCCGCCTCGCGTGCCAGCGGGCTGCGCGGCTCGTGAGTGACGCCCACTATGGGCACTCGGCCGCGCAGGGCTTCGAGCAGCATCGCTATTTCGATCGACTCGCCCGAGCGGGAGATCACGGCCACCGTGGCGTCCTGGCAGGCGGCCGAGCGATAGTGCAGCAGCTCTCCGGCTTCGATGCTGCAGGTGCCGATGCCTCTAGATGAAAGGAAGCTCTCGAGTGGGATGGCCGCATTCAGCGAGGCGCCGATGCCGGTGATCACGACGCGCTTCGACCTGCGCAGCAGGGCGGCGGCCTGGCGCAACTGCGTGCGGCCCGCGCCACACTGTTGATCCAGTACGCGGGCCAGCGATGCGGACTGGCCACGGATGTCCAACGCCAGCCGCGGCGTAGCTTCTGGCACCTGACTAACCAGTGTTGCGTCGTGGATCGGCCGAATGTAGCCTGTGGCTGCTGCCAAGGCAACCAGTAGCTACCAAGTAGAACCACAGCCATGTCCGCACAGGTGCCGGCGCAGAAACGGGCGGGCAAGCGCCACGAACGCAGGGCCGGGCCGCTGAAGCTGGACTCCCGCTCCCTCTACGAAACGTGCGCCGACGTCCTCGGCCGCGAGATTACTCAAGGCGTGTTGAAACCCGGTCAGCGCCTGGCGTCCGAGCGGGCGCTGGCCGACACGCTGGGCTTTACCCGGCTCACCGTACGGCGAGCCCTGCAGGAGCTCGCCGAGCGTGGACTGCTCGAGCCGGATGAGCGGCGCGGCTGGCAGGTGTGCGGCGGACCCGTGAGCGAGCCGCTCAACGCGCTCATGGGCTTCACGCAGATGGCGCGTCAGCGAGGGCTCATCGCGACGTCGCGCGTCCTGTCGCTCGAGTATCGTGAGGCGACTCTGGATGAATCCGAGACGCTGCGCGTCGCGGCCGGGGCGCCGCTGCTCGATCTGTCGCGGCTGCGCCTGCTGGACGACCGCCCCACGGCGATCGAACGGCTGCGTATGCCGACCAGCCGCGTGCGCTGGCCGGCAAAGTTCGACTTCACCGGGTCGATCTATACCGCCCTCGAATCGCAAGGCATCCACCCGTCGCGCGCCGATGCATTCGTCGAGGTCGTCGATGCGACCGCCGCCGATGCGGAATTGCTGGGAGTCGCGCCCGGCCGGGGCCTGCTGTGCATCAACTGCATCACCGCGCGCGCCGACGGCCTGACCTTCAGCCTGGAGACCACCAAGTACCATCCGGATCGCTATCGATTCAGAGCGGTTCTCGAGCGTCGCGCCGCGCCCTGACACGTACGGGGACCGGCGTGCGGCGCAGACTGATCGGTATCGCGGCGCTATCGATGGCCGTCTGCTGCGCGGGCGCCCCGGGAAGCCCGGGCGCCGCCACCGCGGACGAGCCCGGCGACCCGGCGCGGCAGTATCTCGGCAGGTGGGAGCTCACCCTGCATACTCCGGCGCGCGATTATTCGTCCTGGCTCGACATCCAGCGACAGGGCGGCGAGCTGCGGGCACGCATGGTCGGTCGCTGGGGCGGCGCGCGCTGGTTGCCGCGGGTCGCAATTGCGGACGGCCACATCAGCTTCGCATCACCGGGGCACGAAGAGGGCCTCGCGCACGGCGACTTGGTCTTCGAAGGCGCGCGCGTGGGCGACGAATTGACCGGCACGGCGGTGGGTGCACCGGGAGAGCCCTGGACCTGGCGCGCCGAGCGGGCGCCGGCATTGCGCGGCTCGCGAGGCCTGCATGCGGGGAGCCCGGTGCGGCTCTTCAACGGCAGGGACCTGGCGGGCTGGAGGGCCGGCGGGCCGACGAGCCATCCATGGAGCGTCGCCGATGGCGAGCTGGTCAGCCCGGGCGGCGGAACGGACCTGCAGAGCGAGGCCGCCTACGACGATTTTCGCCTGCACGTCGAATTCAACTACGGCCCCGGATCCAACAGCGGCGTCTACCTGCGCGGGCGCTACGAGGTTCAGATCGAGGATGACCCGCAACCCGGGGAGCCGAGCGAGCGCACCGGATCGATCTACGGATTCATCGCTCCCGCAATCCCGGCGCCGCGCGCCCCCGGGGTGTGGCATGCCTATGACATCACGCTCACCGGGCGCCGGGTCACGGTCGTGCTGGACGGCGGGACCGTGATCGACGATCGGGAGATTCCGGGAATCACGGGAGGGGCCCTCGACAGTCGCGAGGCATGGCCCGGGCCGATCGTCCTGCAAGGGACCGAACCGGGACGGGTCGCCTTTCGCAACATCGTGTTGACGCCGCTGCTTGCGTCGGAGCCGGCGCACGACGAGCCGAGTCCGCGAGTGCGGCGACTGCTGGCCCGTATGTCGCGTGAGGAGAAGCTGGCGGTCATTCGTGGTGCACGCGAGCCCCCCGACGCCGAGCAGGGCGAAGCAGGATGGACGCGCGGTGTACCGCGGCTCCGAATCCCCGGCCTGCGCTTCGCGGACGGGCCGCCGGGAGTCCTGGTGCATCACACCTCGACCGGAATGCCCGCGACGCTGTCGATGGCCTCGACCTTCAGTGCGGACGATGCCGAAGCCACGGGTGCACTGATCGGCCGCGACGCCCGCGCGCTCGGCATCGACGTCATTCTGCAGCCGTACATCAACCTCTATCGGGATCCCACTTTCGAACGGGCCTACAACACTCTCGGCGAGGATCCCGTGCTGACCGGCACGCTGGCGGCCGGCTTCGTGCGCGGCGCCCAGACGCAGAACGTCATGGTGCAGGCGAAGCACTGCGCAGCCTACGAGGGCGGTGCGGATGTCAGGGTCGACGAGCGCACGCTGCGCGAGGTTTACCTGGCTCCCTTCGCCGCCGTGTCTCGCGCCGGCGTGGCGTCGATCATGTGCGCCTACAACCGGATCAACGGCACCTATGCCTGCGACGACGAGGCCCTGCTGAACGGAGTCCTGCGCGGCGAGGATGGATTCGCAGGGTTCATCACCTCCGACTGGGGCGCGGCGCACGGGGCGGAGTTCATGCTGCGCGGAATGGACGTGGAGCAGCCCGGCACCGGCCCGTCGGCCGCGTTCGCGCTGGCTCCGGAGCCGGGCGAGAAGGCGATGTCGGCCGAGGAAACGGCGGCCCTGGTGGATACGATGACGACCGGAGTCCCGGAGGAACAGCGCTACCCGCGGCCCAGGGAATCCGACACTGCCGCGCCGGCGCCCCCCAGGGTATCGAGAAATCTCGGCGAGGCGCTCGCCAGGGGTACGGTTCGCGACTCGGACCTGGACCGTGCGGCCGCACACGTGCTCGGGCAGATGGAGCGATTCGGCTGGCTGGAGCGGGCGCCCGACCACCACGTGCACGCGGAGGCCACTGCCGGCAACGCCCGTGTCGTCGAACGCCTGGCCGAGCGGGGCGCGGTTCTCCTCAAGAACGACGGCATCCTGCCACTCGGCGCGCCCGACCTGTCGTCGCTCGCGTTGATCGGGCCGGGCGCCCTGCAAGCCTTTGCGATCGTCGCCGGGGACGAGCAGTCCTACGGCCGCGCCGCGCGGCAGATCGGCGCAGGGCAGGCACTGCGCGCACGGGGTGCGCGGGGCGTGCAGGTGGCGGTAGCCGATGACATGACCGGAGCGCCGATCCCCGCGGACGCTCTGGCACATCTCACGCGTACCGGTCGACCCGGACAGGCGGCTCTCGCCGAGCGGCAGATAGACTTCACGCTCAAGTCCGCTCACGCGCTGCCGGCCGGTACGCACGCGCAATGGGACGGCACGCTGCTGATCGCGCAGGAGGGCGACTACGACATCGATCTGCAGCTCCTCGGCGCAACCGGAAAGTTCTGGATCGACGGCCGGAAGATCGGCGACATGGGATGGTGGGGCGGCCACGGCGACATTGTTTTCCCGAACCGGGACAACGTCGTGCCGACGACCGACGGACTGGACAACGTGCGCCGCCTGGTCCACCTCGGCGCCGGCTCCCATGCCGTGCAGGTGGAAGTGGCGGCGGACGGCAGCAGTGAGCCCGTGCAGGTACGCCTCGCCTGGGTCACGCCGGCGATGCGGGAGAGCGCTTTTTCCGCGGCGGTCGAGCTCGCCGCCCGCTGCAGAACCGCGGTGGTCTTTGCGTGGAGCCGCAATCGTCCGTACTTCGGCTTGCCCGGAGATCAGGATCGGCTGA
>DASQIP010000021.1:0-37009 GCA_035631515.1 Steroidobacteraceae bacterium | reverse complement strand
CTCACGCCGCGGCGGCGAACTGCATTGGCTGGGGCCTGCCGATGGCGTAGCCCTGCAGATAATCTACCCCGATGCGCCGCGCGGCCTCCATCGCGGCCGCGTCCTCGACCTGCTCGGCGATCACCTTGAAGTTCAGCGTGCGCGCGAGCTTGATCATCGCGGTCACCATCGCCTGATTGACCGTGTCGCGCCCCAGGTTGCGGATGAAGGAGCCGTCGATCTTCAGGTAGTCGAGCGGCAGGTTCTTGAGGTTCGAGAAGGAGCCGACGCCCGAGCCGAAGTCATCGAGCGCGAACTGGCAGCCGAGGCCGTGCAACACGCCGACGAAGCGCCGGGCGTGCTCGAGATTGTCGACCACGGCGCTCTCGGTGATCTCGAAGCACACCTGCGCGGGCGCGACTCCGGTGCTGTCGAGACATTCGACCACGAACTCGAGGAACTGCAGGTCGCCGAGCGTCTGGCCGGAGATATTGATCGCCACGCTCCGCTCGGGCGGCACCGGCAGGGCGCCGCGGCCGAGCGCCGCGAGCGTGTTCTGCACCACCCAGCGGTCCACCAGCCCCATGAGCCGGTAGCGTTCCGCGGCACGCATGAATTCCGCGGGCGGCTGCTCCTGGCCGTTCTCGTCGCGCAGCCGTATCAGCACCTCGAGCGCCGGTCCGCCGTTGGCGCCGTGCGTCGGCACGATGATCTGGTGATAGAGCTGGAAGCGGTTCTCCTTCAGGGCGCCCTGCAGCCGCTGCAGCCACTGGATCTCGCCGCTGTGGCGCGCCAGCGCCTCGTCGCGCGCCGAATAGACCGCGACCCGGCCGCTGCCCTGCTTCTTGGCCACGTAGCAGGCGGTATCGGCAGCGGCCAGCAGCTCCTCCAGCGTGCCGCTCTCGCGTGAGATCTCCACCAGCCCGATCGACACGCCGATGTTGAAGATGCGGTCCTTCCACACGAAACGGTAGTCGCCGACCGAGCGGCACACGTCGTCGGCGATCTGCCGCGCTTTCTCCAGCGGGCAACCGATGAGGAGCATCCCGAACTCATCGCCCCCGAGGCGGGCGACCGTGTCGCTGTCGCGCACCGCATCGCGCAGCAGCTTCGCGACCTCGCGCAGCATGCTGTCGCCGGCCAGGTGGCCGCTGGTGTCGTTGACCAGCTTGAAGCGGTCGAGGTCGAGGTAACACAGCACATGCTGGCCGTCGCCGCGCTGGCCGCTTTCGATGGCTTCCTCGAGCCGCCGCTCGAACTCGCGGCGATTGACGAGCCCGGTGAGCGCATCGTGGGTCGCCTGGTAGGACATCTGCCGCGCGAGACCGCGCGACTCGGTGACGTCGTGCAGCAGCAGCACCGCTCCGACCAGTTCCTTGGCTTCGTTGTGCACCGGCGATGCCGACAGCTCGATCGAGCGCTCGCCGCCGTTGCCGCGCGACAGCAGCAGCGCGCGCCGCCCGAGGCTCACGGGAGCACCGCTGCTGAGTGCCTGGTGCACGGGGTCGGCGAGCAGCCGCCGGTCGGATTCGTCGACCAGGCTGACGATCTCCTCGAGTAGCTTGCCCGTGGCCGCAGCTGCCTCGCAGCCGGTGAGCCGCTCGGCAGCCGGGTTCATGAAGGTGATGCGGCCGCGCTCGTCGGTGGCGATGATGGCCTCGGCGAGTGAGGCGAGCGCGAGCTGCTGCGGAGCCGGGGCCTCGCCCGGTACGCGCAGCGCCGGCGTCGTCTGCGTCGGGATGATCTCGACCCCGGTGATGAGGAGCGCGTTGCCCTTGTCGTAGTCGACCACGGCCGAGGCGATCTCCAGACGGCTCATCTGGCCCTGCAGCCCCACCATGTCGATCTCGTAGCGCTCCGCGGCCGATTCGCCGGCGAGCCGGCGGCGGATGTTCTCGTTGACCAGCTCCGAGTACTCCGGCGGCACGAGATCGCCGAGGCGCCGGCCGATCAGCTCGACCCGGTCGACGCCCACCAGACTGGCGAACTGGCGGTTCGCATACAGGATCACCTCGCTGTGCACCAGCACGGCCTCGTGGATACGCTCGCCCAGGTCGGCGAACAGCCGTGGCGCGTGCGCGACCTCACCCTCGGCCGGCCCGGTCCGCGTGAGCAGATGATTTACTGCGGTCACCAGGGCGGCAACCTCGGGCTTGCCGGTGTCGACCTCAACCCGGCCCGGCAGCCGTCCGCCGATAGCGATCCGCTGCAGCTGCCGCGACAGCTGCTCGACGCTCTTCAGGTCGCGCCGCTGCAGCCCGTAGAGCACGAGCAACAGAGCTGCGACGAGCGCACATAGGAGGCATAACAGCCCGAGGAACGACATCTATTTATACTTCTCAAGCCCTTCCGCCTGGGTCGGGCACACGCCCGTCAGACACTCTGGTTTGACTTCTCGTGCCGGCGGTCGTGGGCGAGTCCAAGCATAACGCGCCCCCGCCACGCCCCGTCGGGATTTCACCATATCTCGTCGCATTCCCGCTTGGCACGGCCCCGAAAAACCCTTAACTTCTGCGGCCTTTCCGACGCCCCGGCGTTAAGTGAAGTCACCAAGCGGAGCCTTAGCCCAATGCAGCTGAGCCGTGCCCGTGAACAGATGGTCGAGCAGCAGGTGCGCGCCTGGGACGTGCTGGACGAGCGCGTGCTCGGGACGCTGCGCCAGGTGCCGCGCGAGTCGTTCGTGCCGGCGCCGCAGCGCTGGCGCGCCTATGCGGACGCCGAGGTGCCGCTGCCCGGGGGACAGCACATGTTGCGGCCGAGCGTCGTAGGGCGGCTGCTGCAGGCGCTCGAGCCGGGCGCGGGCATGCGGGTGCTCGAGGTGGGCGCAGGCTCGGGATTCGTGGCCGCGTGTCTGCGCGCCGCAGGCGCCCGGGTACGCTCGCTCGAGATCTACGCGGAGCTCGCCGAGCTCGCGGCGCGCAACCTCGCCGCCTTCGGCATGCATGACGTCGAGATCGTGAATGCGGACGCACTCGATGCCGACAGCGGCGAGCGCTACGACGCCATCGCGGTCACGGGCTCGCTGCCGCTCTATGACGGACGCTTCGAGCGCCAGCTCACGGTCGGCGGCCGCCTGTTCGTGGTCGTGGGCGAGGCGCCGGTGATGGAAGCGCGCCTGGTGCGCCGGATCAGCGAGACCGCCTGGGCCACCGACAGCCTCTTCGAGACCGTGATCGATCCGCTGGTGAACGCGCCGCGGCCGGCGCGCTTCAGCTTCTGAAGCCGTGCCGAAAGGAATCGCCGCCGTGAAGCGTGCCGCAATCCTCGCCTGCCTGCTCGCCGGCTTCGCCGGCACCGCGCAACCGAAGGATCTGGTCGGCGTGTTCGAGGACGCGCTCAAGAACGATCCCGTGATCCGCCAGGCGGACGCCAATCGCCTCGCGGCGCGCGAATCGCGCCCGCAGGCATGGTCCGCGCTCCTGCCGCAGCTCAACGGCACCGCGACCGCGACCCGCGATCACAATGACGGTACGCAGCCCTTCTTCACCACGAACTCGAGCGGTGCGCCGCTGGTGATACCGCTCGGCTCGGGTGTGGATACGACGACCAGGACGTGGGCCCTCAACCTCAGGCAGAACGTGTTCTCGTGGTCGAACTGGATGACGCTCAAGGCCGCCAGTGCCCAGGTCGCGCAGGCCGAGGCCACCTACCAGGCCGCCGAGCAGCAGCTGATCCTGCGGGTCGCCCAGGCCTACTTCAGCGTGCTGACCGCCGACGATACGCTCGAGGCCGACCAGGCGGCGCTCGAAGCCATCTCCCGCCAGCTCGACCAGGCGACGACGCGTTTCGACGTCGGCCTCATTGCCATCACCGACGTCGAGGATGCCAAGGCAGCCCGCGATACGGCGGCCGCGACCGTCATCGCCGACAAGCGCACGCTGGCGACCTCCGAGGACCAGCTGCAGGAAATCACCGGGGAGAAGTACGACCGGCTCGCCAAGCCCGGCGCGGAGATGCCGCTGCTCAACCCCGAGCCAGCCGACGAGAGCCGCTGGGTCGACATCTCCCTGCAGCAGAACCCGACGCTGGTATCGAGCCGCCTGGCCGCGGATATCGCCCGCGACAACGTGCGCGTCGCGATCGGCGGCCACCTGCCGACGCTCGACATCGTCGCCGGGCGTTCCTATCAGCATCAGAGCCTCGACGAGAGCTTCGCCAGTCCCAGCGGCCCCAACCAGTCCTTCTCCTACGATACGCATTTCAACGACCGCCAGGTCGGGCTGCAGCTGACGGTGCCGCTGTTCGCCGGCGGCTTCGCGCAGTCCAAGGTGCGCCAGGCCGAGTACCTGTGGATCGCCGCCAAGCAAGGCATGGTGCAGAGCTCGCGCGCCACCGAGCGCCAGGCACGCGATGCGTACCTCGGCGTCATCAGCGGCATCTCGCGGGTGCAGGCGCTGCGCCAGGCGCTCGCCTCCAACCAGACGGCGCTCAAGGCCACCGAGGCGGGCTACGAGGTCGGCACACGCACCTCGGTCGATCTGCTGAATGCACGCCGCAACCTGGTGCAGGCACAGACCAACTACGCCGTGGCGCGCTACGACTACATCGTGAGCGTGCTCACGCTGCGCCTCGCGGCCGGCACGCTCGACCGGCCCGAGCTCGCCTCGGTCAACAACTGGCTCACCACCTCGGCCCCGACTTCGCCGGCCGTGCCGACACCCGAGACGCTGGCGCCGTCCGTCACGCCGCCGGCGCAGCCGCCGCCGCCGCCGAAGCGCTAGCCGCCGGCAGGCAGCGGGGTTCCTGCCGGCTGCGTCGTGGTTACAGCAGCGGTTCCATCAGTTCGAGGAGTCTCGACAGCGCGCCGCGGCTGCCCGCCACCGAGGCACGGCCCTGCGACCCGATGCGCTCGCGCTGCGCCGGGTCCGCCAGCAGCGCGGTCACGCGCGCGCCGAGCTCCGGCGCGCTGTGCACGATCTCGGCGCCGCCGCCTGCGATCAGGAGGCGCGCCACTTCCGCGCCGTTGAAGTTGTGGGGACCGGTGAGGATCGGTACCCCGAGCGCCGCGGGCTCGAGCAGGTTGTGGCCGCCGACGGGCACCAGGCTCCCGCCGACGAAGGCGACGTCCGCCGCCGCGTAGAAATCGAGGAGCTCGCCGAGTGAGTCGAGCAGCAGGACGGCGGGTGCGGCGGAAGCACCCGCGCCGGCGCCGTCCGAGCGGCGCGCGAACGGCACGCCCGCCTGCGCGAGCTGCTGCGCCACCTGCGCGAAGCGCGCCGGGTGCCGCGGCGCGATGACCAGCAGGGCATCCGGGTGCGCGCCGCGCACCTGACGCTGCGCCTCGAGCACGGCGGTCTCCTCGCCCTCGTGGGTGCTGCCCGCCACCCACAGCGCCCGCCCCGGCGCGTAGCGCAACCGCAGCCGCCGGCCGCGCTCGGGGAGATCCGCCGGCAGCTCGAAGTCGAACTTGAGATTGCCGGTCACGTGAGTGCTGCCGGCGTCGGCGCCGAGCGCACGGAAGCGCGCGGCGTCGGCCTCACCCTGGGCCGCGACGATCGAGGCCTGCGACAGCGCGTCCCGGAACAGCGCACCGAGGCGCCGGTAGCGGCCGAGCGAGCGCTCGGAGACCCGTGCACTCGCCAGCACCAGCGGCACGCGCCGCCGCCCGCATTCGCGGTAGAGATTGGGCCACAGTTCCGTCTCGAAGATCACCGCGAGCCGCGGCTCGACCCGCTTCAGGAACCGCCGCACCGCCCCCGGCAGGTCGTAGGGCACGTAGCGCACCTCGGCGAGGTTGCCGAACAGTGCGCGGGCACGCGCCGCGCCGGTGGGGGTGAAAGTCGTCACCGTGAGCGGCAGCTGCGGATGGCGCCGGTGGAGTGCACCGACCAGGGGCGCGCACGCCTGCACCTCCCCTACCGACACCGCGTGCAGCCACACGCCGCCCGCAGGCCGCCGGGCGCCGAAGCCGAAGCGCTCGCGGAAGTTGTGCCAGTAGCTGCGATCGCGCACGCCGCGCGCCAGCAGCACGACGGAGATGATCGGCGCGCTGAGATAGACGGCGAGGAGATACAGAGCGCGCAACAGTTCAGCTTTCGGCCGGCTGCAATTCGGCGGCGGGGCCGCCCGATTGACGGTAGCCGTCGAGCAGCCCGTGCCAGTCGGCCTCGCCGAAGCGCTCGGACGGCAAGCCCCAGGTGAGCTTCTCGAGCGAGCGGCGCAGGCGCACCAGATTCGCGTCACGCCACAGGCCGGCGCCGCGCAGCTGAGCGCGGTCGAAGTCGATGAGATAGACCTGCTCCTCGCTGAGCAGGATGTTGTTGGCGTTGAGGTCGGCGTGGCAGACCCCGAGGTCGTGGAAGCGGCGAATGCAGCGTCCGATCGAGATCCAGGCAACGATGGAAAGGGCGCCCTTGCGCAGGCACTCGGCGAGCGAGCCGACGGTGGCGAGCCGCTCGGTGATCAGGTCGCCGGTGTAGGTGACGCCGCCGGCCCGCCTGTAGCGCGCCGCGATCGGCGCCGGCACCGGCAGTCCCGCGCGATGCAGGCTGTAGGTCATCTGCCACTCGGCGAACGGGCGCGTGTTGTCCTCGCCGAGGAACGCGTAGTGGTCGGCGGAGAGATGCGCCGCCAGCCCGCCGCGGCGGTAGTGACGCAGGACGTAGCGTTTGCCGTCGGCGGCCACATACCAGGCCGCGCCGCGCCCGCTGCTGTTGCTCTCGACCTCGCCGCGCGCCTGCCAGTAGCCGGGCGTAAACCACTCGGCGGTCACGTTGCTCACCCGGGAACCGTCATATAGCATGGCGCCGCGTGCGAGGGCGCCCCGCTTCACCTCCGGTCCGAGTGCCCAGCGGCCTTTCACGGGTCTGACTCCATCATGCTGCCTCTCGCCGAACCGCCGCGCAGTCTCTGCATCCTCAGGCTATCGGCGATCGGCGATACCTGTCACGTCGTGCCGATCGTGCGCACCCTGCAGCAAGCGTGGCCGGCGGCGCAACTCACCTGGATCATCGGGCGGACCGAAGCGCGCCTCATGAGCCTCATCGAGGGCGTCGAGTTTATCACCGTGGACAAGGGCGCAGGACTCGCCGCGCGGCGCGCGCTGCGCGCGCGGCTCGGCGGCCGCCGCTTCGACGTGCTGCTGCACATGCAGCTCGCCCTGCGCGCCAGCCTGGTGTCGCTCGCGGTCGCGGCGGACGTCAGGCTCGGCTTCGACCGCCCGCGCGCCCGCGAGCTGCAGTGGCTGTTCACCAACAGCCGCATCGCCGCCAACACCCGCGAGCACGTCCTCGACAGTTTCTTCGGCTTCCCCGCCGCGCTCGGGATCCGCGAGCGGCTGCTGCGCTGGGACGTGCCGCTGCCGGCCGCGGCGCGCTCCTACGCCGAGCGGCTGATACCGGACGCCCAGCCGACCCTCGTCATCAGCCCGTGCTCGCGCCACGCGCGCCGCAACTGGCCGTTGGAGCGCTACGCGGCGCTGGCCCGGCATGCCATGAGCCGGCATGGCATGCGCGTCATACTCGCCGGCGGCCCGAGCGAAGCCGAACGCCGCGCCGCTGCGGCGATCGCGCAGACGGCCGGCGGCGGAGTGCTCGATCAGACCGGACAGGACACGCTGCCGCAGATGCTGGCGCTGCTCGCGCGCGCCACCGTGCTGGTGAGCCCCGACTCCGGTCCCGTGCACATGGCGACCATGGTCGGCACTCCGGTCATCGGGCTGTACGCCGCCACCAATCCGGCGCGCAGCGGCCCGTACCTCTCGGGGCGCTGGTGTGTCGACGCCTATGCGCGCGCCGCGCGTGCCTTCCGCGGCTGCGACCCGCGCGAGCTTCCGTGGGGCCACAAGATAGAGGAGCCGGGCGTCATGGAGCTGATCGAGGTGGATGAGGTCACCGCGCGCCTCGACGAGTTGCTAGGATCACGGACATGAACGACATCCTCGTGCCCGTCTCCCCGGGCGAGCTGCTCGACAAGATCACCATCCTGAGGATCAAGGCGGCCCGCATCATGGACGCCGCCAAGCTCGCCAACGTGAAAACCGAGCTGGCGCTCCTCGAGTCGACCTGGCGCGACTCGGGGTGCGCCGACCGCGGCCTCGCCCAGGAAGAGCGCGCGCTGCAGCGCGTGAACGAGCAGCTGTGGGACATCGAGGACCGCATCCGCGACAAGGAGGCCAGGCAGACCTTCGACCGCGAGTTCATCGAGCTGGCGCGCGCCGTGTACGTATCGAACGACGAGCGCGCGGCGATCAAGAAGCGCATCAACACCGAGCTCGGCTCGCGGATCGTCGAGGAAAAGTCCTACCGACAGTACCGCTAGGCGCCCCCTTGCCTCGGGCGGATTTCGGTTCGCGCGCCGACGGTGTATCGTGCACCGCCAAAATAAATCAGCACGGGGCTCCTCAAGTGCGCCAAACCTCAGCGATCTCCTGCGCGATTGTTGTGCCGCTCCTCGGTCTGGGCATGGCCTGCGGCACGGCCCGCGCCCAGCACCAGCAGCCGGGCGCATACGCCGACCTCTCCTGGCGCATGATCGGACCGATGCGCGGCGGACGCACCCGGGCGGTGGCGGGCGTGCCGTCGCAGCCGAATGTCTTCTATATAGGAGCCGTCAACGGCGGCGTGTGGAGGACGGGCGACGCGGGCCGTACCTGGCAACCCATCTTCGACGCCGAGCCCACCCAGTCGATCGGCGCCATCGCGGTCGCGCCCTCCGACCCCAACATCATCTATGCCGCGAGCGGCGAAGGACTGCGGCGGCCGGACCTGTCGGTCGGCAACGGCATCTACCGCTCCGCGGACGGCGGGCGCACCTGGGTACATGGTGGCCTCACCGCCGGCCAGCAGATCCCGGATCTCGCCGTCGACCCGCGCGATCCGAACCGCCTGTTCGCCGCGGTTCTCGGCCACCCGTACGGCGCCAGCGAGGAGCGCGGCATCTACCGCTCGCGCGACGGCGGGGCGACCTGGGAGCGGGTCCTCTACAAGGACGCCGACACGGGCGGCTCTGCGGTGGCGCTCGACCCGGCGAACCCGGACGTGGTGTACGCGGCGCTGTGGCAGTCGCGCCTCGGCCCGTGGGAGGACAAGAACGAGTTCGAGGGCACCAACGGCGGGCTGTTCAAGTCGACCGACGGCGGCACGACCTGGAGGCGCCTCGGCGCGGGGCTCCCGGACGATCTCACGCAGATCAACTTCACCATCGCCGCGAGCTCGCCGCAGCGCATCTACGCGGTGGCCGGAACGACCGAGCCGGGCGACTACTCCTCGGCCGCGGGGCTCGGCGTGTTCCGCTCCGACGACGGCGGCGAGCACTGGGTGCGCATCACTGACGATCCGCGCGCGTCGCTGCGCATCGGTGGCGGCGACCTGACGGTGCTGCGCGCCGATCCGGCCAACGCCGACGTGCTCTACAGCATGGGGCTCGTCACCATGAAGTCCGCCGACGGCGGCAAGACCTGGACGCCGCTGCGCGGGGCGCCGGGCGGCGACGACTATCAGAACATGTGGATCAGCCCCACGGATTCCCGCATCCTGGCGCTGGTCAGCGATCAGGGCGCGGTCATCACCGTGAACGGCGGCGAGAGCTGGAGCAGCTGGCTCAACCAGCCGACGGCGCAGCTCTATCACGTGGGTATCACGCCGACCTTTCCCTACCGGGTGTGCTCGGGACAGCAGGAGAGCGGCTCGGTGTGCATCGCCAGCCGCGGCAACGACGGCTCGATCACCGACCGCGAGTGGCATCCGGTCGGCGTCATCGAGTACGGCTACGCCGCCCCCGATCCCCTCGACCCGGATGTCGTCTATGGCGGCGGGCGCACCGAGGTGTCGAAATTCCACCTCTCCACCGGCCAGGTGCAGAACGTCACGCCGGCGCCGGTGCGCGCACCGGACGTGCGCGCCGACCGCACGCAGCCGCTGATGTTCTCGCCGCTCGACCCGCACGTTCTGTACTTCGCGCTCAACCGGCTCTGGAAGACGAGCGACGGTGGCATGACCTGGAGCGCGATCAGCCCCGACCTCGCCCGCGAAGCGGGCGCGCTGCCCGCGAGCGTCGCCACGCAGCACCCGAAGGGCGCCGAGCAGCAGCGCGGCGTCATCTACGCGCTCGGGCCATCGTCGAAGAGCCTCGACACGCTATGGGCCGGCACCGACGATGGCCTGGTGTGGGTGACGCGCGACGGCGGCGCGCACTGGGCCGACGTAACGCCGCCCGAGCTCACCCCCTGGAGCAAAGTGACGCAGATCGAGCCGTCGCACTTCGACGCCGATGGCGCCTATGTGACGGTGAGCCGCCTGCGCATCGACGACCTGCACCCCTTCATCTATCGCACCCGCGACGGCGGCAAGAGCTGGCAGTCGATCGCGGCGGGCCTCCCGGACGAGGCTCCGGTGAACTCGGTGCGCGAGGACCCCGAGCGCCGCGGGCTGCTGTTCGCCGCCACCGAGAAGGCCGTGTGGGTCTCCTACGACGACGGCGAGCACTGGGATTCGCTGCAGCTGAATCTCCCGCATACCTCGATGCGCGACCTGGCGGTCCACGACGACGACCTGATCGTCGCGACCCACGGCCGTTCCTTCTGGGTCCTCGACGACATCTCGCGCCTGCGCCAGCTCCCCGGCTCGGGCGTGCGCGAGGCGGTGTTGTTCCGTCCGGCGGCCGGCTGGCGCGTGCACCGCAGCACCTGGACCGACACGCCGCTCGCGCCCGACGAGCCGCTCGCCGCAAATCCGCCGGCCGGCGCGGTCCTCGAGTTCTTCCTGCCGCGCGCCGCGCGGCAGCCGGTGACGCTCGAGGTCATCGACGGCGCCGGCCAGCTGGTGCGCCGCTTCACGAGCGCCGATGCGCCCGCGCCGGCCGCCGCGGAGCTGGCGCGCGAGCTGATCCCCGCCTACTGGCTCGAGCCGCCGCGCGTGCTGCCTGCAACGAGCGGCATGCACCGCTGGGTGTGGGACCTGCGCTATGCCGCTCCGGTGTCCACCACCCACGGCTATCCGATCTCGGCCGTGCCACACGCAACGCCGCGCGAGCCGCTCGGGCCGCTGGCGCTGCCCGGCAACTACCTGGTGCGCCTCACGGTCGACGGCCACAGGCTCGAGCAGCCCCTGACGCTCAAGCCCGACCCGCGCGTGCCGCTGCCGGCGAGCGCGCTCGCCGATCAGCTGCGGCTCGCCTCCGAGCTCGCGGGCCTCCTCACCGAGAGTGCGCAGACGCTGCTCGCCGCCGAGTCCGAGCAGGCGCAGCTCAAGGCGCTCAAGCCTGCGGGCGCCGCCGGCGAGGCCGTGAGCGACTACCAGGCGCGGCTCGCGGCGCTCATGGAATCGAAGGAGGAGCCGGGCGATCAGGCCGGGAAGGCGCAAGCCGCGCCGCCCCGGGCGCTGCTGCCCGCCGTGCAGGGCCGCATCGGCGCGCTCTACGCCGAGCTGCTGCGCGGCGATGCTCCGCCGACCGCGGCACAACTCGCCGCGACCGCCAGCTTGCGCGAGTCGCTCGGCGGACTGCTCGACGGCTGGCGCAGGCTCCAGAACGAGCTCCCGGATCTCAACCGTCAGCTGAAGGCCGCGGGCCTCGCGCCGGTGCGCGCCGACCTCGCGCCGCCGCGCGATGTCAACGCCGCGGACCGGGATTGAGCGCCGGAAGGAAAGGTTTGAGCGCCTGGAGGAATCCCGCGCGACTGGTGCGGCGCGCACCGCCAGCGCATCATAGAGCGATCCATTGACGAGTAACTGGAGTTAAGCGCATGCGCTTGATAGCCGCCGTCGTGCTGCTCACCGCAGCATCCTCTGCCTTCGCCTATACCGCCGACGAGCTCGCCGCGAAGAACGTCGCGGCCAAGGGAGGCGCCGAAAAGATCGCCGCCCTGCACTCGCTGCGGCTCACCGGGAAGCTGCTGGTCAACGGCGATACGCTGCAGCTCGCCTATATGGCCACGGTGGCGCGCCCCGACTCGATGCGCATCGACGCGACGCTGCAGGGACTCACGCTGATCCAGGCTTACGACGGCGCGCAGGGGTGGAAAGTGAACCCTTTCCAGGGCCGCAAGGACCCCGAGAAGATGTCGGCCGACGACGCCAAGGAGCTGAGCGAGGACGCGGCCGACTTCGCCGGCGTGCTGGTCGACTGGAAGGCCAAGGGCTATACGCTCGACTATCTCGGCACCGAGGACGTCGACGGCACGGACGCGTACAAGGTGCGCGTCACGCGCGCCAACGGTGATATCACCTACGTGTTCCTCGATCCCGACTACTTCCTCGAGATCCGCACCATCACCCGCCGCATCCAGCACGGTGTGCCGAGGGAAACCGTCACCGACTACGGCGACTATGAGCAGGTGAACGGGGTCTATTACGCCTTCTCGCAGGCGTCGGGGCCCAACGGCTCGAGCGACCGCAACAAGGTGCAGTTCGACAAAGCCGAGGCCAATACGTCTCCCGACGAATCTCTGTTCCACTTCCCGGCGACTGCACCAGCCGCAGCCGCCACCAAGTAACTCAGGGAGAAGAAACCATGCGATTCCCATCCCCGGCGCTGGCCGGTGTACTCCTCTGCGTTGCCAACGTTGCTGGCGTACTGCATGCCGCCGACGCGCCGGTAGCGGACTCGGCGGTGATCTCCGGTCTCGGGGCCCGCAACATCGGCTCCGCGGCGATGAGCGGGCGCATCGCGGCGCTCGCCGGCTACAACGACGCCTCCGGCAAGCTGACGCTGTTCGTCGGCGCGGCGAGCGGCGGGGTGTGGAAGTCGACCGACGGCGGTACGATCTTCAAGCCGGTATTCGACAAGCAGCCGGTACAGTCGATCGGGGCGATTGCCATCGACCCGAGCCATCACGAGAACATGTGGGTCGGTACCGGCGAGTCCTGGACGCGCAACAGCGTCTCGGTGGGCGACGGCATCTACAAATCCACCGACGCCGGCGAGACCTGGAGCAGCGCGGGCCTCAGGGACTCCGAGCGCGTCTCGCGGATCGTCGTCGACCCGCGCTCATCCGACACTGTCTACGCCTGCGTGCCGGGGAAGCTGTGGAGCGACTCCGCCGACCGCGGCCTCTACAGGACCACCGACGGCGGCAAGAGCTGGCAGCTCATCCTCAAGGGGCCGAACCTCTCGACCGGCTGCGGGAGCGTGGCACAGCAGCCGGGCAGCCCCGACGTGCTGCTCGCGAGCCTGTGGGACTTCCGCCGCAAGGGCTGGACGTTCCGCTCCGGCGGCGACGGCCCCAGGGCGCCATCCGGCAGCGGCCTGTACCGCAGCACGGACGGCGGCAAGAGCTGGACCGAGCTCACCGTTCAGGCCAACAAGGGACTCCCGGCCAAGCCCTACGGGCGCATCGCCATCGCCTACGCGCCGAGCGAGCCGCAGACCGTCTACGCCTTCATCGAGTCTACGGACTCGGCCCTCTTCATCTCGCACGACGGCGGCGGCAGCTGGGAGCGCGGCGACAAGAGCACCTGGATGGTGTGGCGCCCCTTCTACTTCGCCAACCTGATCGTCGACCCGAAGAATGCCAAGCGCGTATTCAAGACCGACGGCGCGCTGATCCTGAGCGAGGACGGCGGCAAGAGCTTCACCACCGTGGGCGGCTTCAACGGCGCGCATGGCGACGTGCACGACGTGTTGGTCGATCCGGCCAATTCGCAGCACGTGTTCAACGGCGACGACGGCGGGCTATGGACCTCCTACGACGGCGGCAACAAGTGGTGGAAGTCGGACAACCTGCCGATCTCGCAGTTCTATCACGTGAGCGTCGACAACGCCGATCCCTACCACGTCTACGGCGGCCTGCAGGACAACGGCTCGTGGCGGGGAGATTCGGCCTACCCGGGCGGCATCACCAGCGCGCGCTGGGTGGCGCTGTTCGGCGGTGACGGCTTCTGGATGTACGACGACCCGTCCGACTCCGCCTACGTCTACGCCGAATCCCAGGGAGGCTACATCGGGCGCGTCAACATGCGCACCTTCGAGACCCGCGACGTCCAGCCGCGGCTGGGAGCCGAGGACCTGAAGCTCTACAAGAAACTGCGCTTCAACTGGAACACCCCAATCGCGCTCTCGCCCCACGACCCGGCCACGGTCTACATCGGCTCGCAATTTCTCTACCGCTCGCGCGACCACGGCCAGAGCTGGCAGCGCATCTCGCCGGACCTCACCACCAACGATCCGGGCATGCAGAAACAGGAGGAGTCGGGCGGCGTGACCGTGGACAACTCCGCCGCCGAGATGCACACGACGATCTTCTCGATCAGCGAGTCGCCGCTCGAGAAGGGCACCATCTGGGTGGGCACCGACGACGGCAACGTGCAGCTCACCCGTGACGACGGGCAGCACTGGCAGAACGTGGTCGGCAACGTGCGCGGCCTGCCGAAGGGCGAATGGGTGAACTGGGTGCAGGCGAGCAGCTTCGACGCCTCCACCGCGTATGCGGCCTTCGACCGCCATACCTTCGGCGACATGGCCCCGTACGTCTACGTGACTCACGACTTCGGCAAGACCTGGGTTGCGCTGGTGACGCCGCAGGAACCCAAGGGCGTGCGCGGCTACGTGCACGTCATCAGGGAGGACACGGTCGACCGGTCGCTGCTGTTCCTCGGCACCGAGTTCGGGCTGTGGATCTCGGTGGACGGCGGCGCGCACTGGGGCCAGTTCAAGGGTGGGGACCTGCCGGCGGTCGCGGTGCGGGACGTGGCGGTACAGCCGCGCGACAGCGACCTGGTGCTCGCCACCCACGGCCGCGGCATCTGGATCATCGACGACATCAGCGCGCTGCGGCAGCTGACACCGCAGCTGCTCGCGCAGGATGTGGCGTTCGTGTCGGCGCGGCCGGTGCAGCAGCGCATCGAAGCCAACGGCGCGGCGCCGACCGGCGCCGCCGCCTTCGTCGGCGACGATCCGATGGCCGGCGCCGTCATCACCTACTACCAGAGAACGCGCCATCTGTTCGGCAAGCTCAAAATCGAGGTGCTGGATGGCGCCGGCCACGTGGTGGATGAGCTGCCGGCGAGCAGCCGCCGGGGCCTGAACCGCGTCCTGTGGACGATGCACCTGCCGGCACCGCACGTGCCGCCGGCAGTGCAGCTCGCGTTCGCCGCCACCCAGGGGCCGCGCGTGCTGCCGGGTACTTACACCATCCGCATCGAGGACAACGGCAAGACCTACGACACGAAGCTCGACGTCGGGCTCGACCGGCGCGTCGCCTGGAATGCGGCCGACCGCAAGGCGCAGTACGAGGCCGCGATGAAGGTCTACACGCTGTTCAACGACGAGACGCAGTTCTTCGGGCAGGTCGTGGGACTTCGCCAGCAAGTGGCGGCGGCCGGCAAGGGCCGGCCGGCGGGCGATGCGCTGCAGAAGAAGCTCGCCGACTTCGATGGCAAGCTCGACAAGATCCGCAAGCAGATCGTGGCGACCACGGAGGGTGGTGCCATCACGGGCGAGGAGCGGCTGCGCGAGCACACCGATCAGCTCTACGGCGCCGTCACCTCCTGGGAGGGACCGCCCTCGGCGTACCAGCTCGACAACATCGCGGGCCTGCGCAGCCAGCTCTCCGAGGCGGCCGAGGAGTTCTCGAAGCTGACCTCGAAGGAGCTGCCGGCGCTCAACTCGGCGCTCAAGGCCAAGGGCGCGCCGGCGCTCAGCGTTCCGGCCCCGGCGGCCTTCGACGACGCGGGCGCGGGCGGCGGCCGCGCCGCCGGTGGCCGGCCCGATCCCGACGCCGCCGGCGAGCTGCGGCTGCCCGCGGACTTCAGGCTCTACAACTGAAAGCAGCGGCGACGCGCTGCGCGGTAACTCCGCGCAGCGCGCTGTCGCGCGCGCTCATTTGCGCAGCGTGAACTCCGCGCTGCAGTAGGGGCACTTCGCCCATCCCGTCTCCCCGATCGGCAGATACACGCGCGGGTGCGAGTTCCACAGATACATCTGCGGCATGGGACAGGAGAGCGGCAGGTCCTCCTGCGTGACCTCGTACTGGTTCTGGGCGTTGGGCTGGATGAGCGGCCGTGCGGTGGCGACCATGGAGCCGATTATACCTGTGCCGCGGGTGGCTGATCGCCCATGGCCGCGTCCCAGATGCGGGTGACATCGGCGCGCATGGCGCGGAACTCCTGGCTCGCGACGAGCGCCGGCTGGCCGGCGAGCGACAGGTGGTGTGCCGTAGCGCGGTAGGCGCGGTAGGCACCCGTGAGCAGGTCGACGTCGGCCTGCGGAACGAGGTCCGCGGAGGCCACAGATTCCAGCTGGCGGATCGTGTCGGCGAACATCACTACCGCCGGATAGCGCCCGGCGGAGGCGAGCGCCCAGTACTGCGCCAGGAACTCGATGTCGGCGATGCCGCCGGGATCCTGCTTGATGTCGAAGCGCTCCCCACCCCCCCTGGAGAGCTCGCGGCGCATGCGCTCGCGCATGGCGCGCACCTCGGTGCGCAACCCTTCGCGCCGCACGTGGTGGCACAGGACCTCGAGCCGCTCGCGCTCGAACCTGGCGCGCAGCGCCGGCGAGCCGGCGACGCTGCGGGCGTGCAGCAGCGCCTGGTGCTCCCAGGTCCACGCCTCGCGCCGCTGATACTCGGCGAACGCCTCGATGTTGGTCACCAGCAGCCCTCCCTTGCCGCTCGGGCGCAGCCGCACGTCGACCTCGTAGAGCCGCCCGGCGGCCGAGTGCATCGTGAGCAGGTGCACGATGCGCTGCGCGAGGCGCACGAAGAACACCTGGTTGTCGATGGGGCGGGCGCCGCTGGTCTGCTGGCGCTCGCCGTGCGAGTCGTGCAGGAACACCAGGTCGAGATCCGAGGAATAGCCGAGCTCCATGCCGCCGAGCTTGCCGTAGCCCACGGCGCAGATGTTCACCGGCCGGCCGTCGCCGCAGGTCGGTACGCCGAACTGCGCGGTGATCTGCTGCCACGCGAGCTCGAGCGCGCGCTCGATGATGAGCTCGGCGATGTCGGTGAGCCGGTCACTCACCTGCATGAGCGGCATGGCGCCGGTGAGGTCGGCGACCGCCACGCGGAACAGCGCCGCGCTCTGGAAATGGCGCAACGCCTCCACCTGATGCTCCGGGTCCTCGCCGCCGAGCTGGCCGAGACGCTGCGCGAGCTCGGCCGCGAGCGAGGCGCGCGTCGGCAGCTGCGACAGCAGGCGCGCGTCGATCAGCTCATCGAGCAGCAGCGGCTGCGCGGCGATCTGCGCCGCCAGGAACTCGCCGTGCCCGACCAGCTCGACGAGGCGCGCACGCGCGGCCGCGTTCTCGCGCAGCAGCGCGAAGTAGGCCGAGCGTTTGCCGGTCGCCTCGATGATCCTCAGGATCCGGCGCAGCACCGGGAGCTGTGCGGCGCTCTTCGCCACATCGGCGAGCAGCACCGGGAGGAGCGCCTGCAGCCGGCGGCGGCCGGGCTCGTCGAGCTTGCGCACCAGGCTCGAGGCGCGCAGCTCGAGCAGCAGCCGTGCGGCTTCCGCGCTGTCGGCGAAGCCCGCGTGCTCGAGCGACTCGGCGAGCGCTGCGGTCTCCGCGCGGCTGTCCCAGAAGCGTCCCAGGTCGATCCTGACCGCGGCATCCTGCTCGGTGGCGCCCCCCAGGATGACGTCGCGGAAGTGTCGGCGCACGCGCTCGCGGTGCCGCCCGAGCTCCTCGAGGAGCGCCGGCCAGTCGCGCGCACCCATGGCGAGCGCGATGCGCTCGCGCGCCGCGGGCTCGAGCGGCAGCGCGTGCACCTGGGCATCGCCGAGCATCTGCAGCCGGTTCTCGAGCCGGCGCAGGTACACGTACGCCTGCCCGAGCTCGGCGGCCACCTCCGCCGGCAGAATGCGCGTTTCCGCGAGGCGCGCGAGCGCGGCTGACAGCGAGGGAGTCTGCAGGCCGCGGTCGCGCCCGCCGCGGGTCAGCTGCAGCGCCTGCACGATGAACTCGATCTCGCGGATGCCGCCCGGGCCGAGCTTGACGTCGTCCGCGAGCTCGCGCCGCTCCACCTCGCGCGTAATGAGCGCCTTCATCTCGCGCAGGCTCTCGAATACTCCGTAGTCGAGATAGCGGCGGTAGACGAACGGCCGCACCGCCGACGCCTCGATCTCGGCATAACGCGCGGCGGCGGTCACGGCGCGCGCCTTGATGTAGGCGTAGCGCTCCCAGTCGCGTCCGTGCCGCGGCAGGTAGTCCTCGAAGGAGGCGAAGCTCGCCACCACGGGACCGGAGTCGCCGAAGGGCCGCAGCCGCAGGTCGACCCGCAGCACGAAGCCCTCCGCGGTCGGCGTCTCGAGCAGCCGTACGAGCGCCTGCACCAGGCGTGTGAAGAATTCCTCGTTGGCGACGCCGCGCGTGCCGTCGGTCTCGCCGTGCTCGGGGAAGAGCAGCACCAGGTCGACGTCCGAGGAGAAGTTGAGCTCCCCGCCGCCGAGCTTGCCCATGCCGATCACCACCAGCGGCTGGATCTCGCCGGCGGCGGAGCGCGGTTCGCCGTAACGCGCGACGAGCCCGTGACGTGCGTAGGCCAGCGCCGTGCCGATCGCAGTATCCGCAAAGGTGGTCAGATCGGCGAGCGTCTCCTCGAGATCCGCCCAGCCGGCGAGGTCGCGCCACGCGATGCGCGCCAGCTCGTGCCGCCGCCAGCGCCGCAGCAGGCTCTGCGCCTCCCCCTCCGCGAGCGCGGCGGTGAGCACGGGTGCGCGGGAGGCGAGCTCGCCGGGGGCGAGGCGGCGGGTGAGATCGCCGCGCGTCACCAGCGCCGTCAGCAGCTGCGGACTGCGGGTAAAGGACTCCGCCAGAAAATCGCTCGCCGCCAGCACCCGCGGCAGCGTCGCAGGAATATCGGCAGCAGCGTGCGCGAGCGCCGCGCGCGCGCCGGCGTCCGCCTCGATCGACTCGAGGGTGCGCCTTACCAGACTCTCGAGCCCGGATCCCGCGCCGGCGTCAGTCCCAGACATTGCCCCCGAGGTCGTGCACCGCCGCGGTGTCGAGCCGGCGGCTCAGGCCCCGGAACCTGGAGGAAGCAGTGTAGATCTGGGCCCCGTCCGAGGCGTCGATCGAGGCGGTGTCGCCCTCGATCAGGCTGTTGTCGATATGGACGTTGGCGGCGCGCGCCGAGACGCCGACGCCCGTGGCGCGGATGCGGCTGTTGGTGATGTGAATCTCGCACCCGTCCTGGGCGCTCACGGCATCGCCCTCGAACTGCAGATTGCGGTTGTCGATGTGCAGGAGGCGCGCGCCCTGGCACACGATCGGCTCGTGGCGCAGCTCGATCGCGGTGCCGCCCGCGGCCGCCTCGCGCACGGCGGGTGCGGCCGCGGGGCCGGAGCCCGCCTCGATGCTGTATCCGGGTCCTGCCTCGAGGACCTGTCCGGGCACCGGCCGGGTCTGACTGCCCGGCTGCAGCGCCCGCGAAGCAAATACCTTAGGTGCGCTCGCCGCAGCGGGCGGTTCGGCCGCCTCGTCCGCGGAGGCAGGAGCCGCGGCGGGCGTGCCGGCGGATGTCGACTCCGGCTGCGCAGGCGCGGCGGCTGCGGGCGCCGGCGGCGCCGTGGCCGCGGCGCTGGCCGGGGCGGTTGGCGGGGATGTCGGGGCGGCGGCCGGGGAGCGCGGCGCGGTGCCCGCGACCACCTGGTCGGCGCGCAGCATGGTCAACTCGCCGGTGTCCTTGTTGCGTACCGTGAAGGTGCGGGTCTCCCGGTCGGCGGCGACGATCTCGAGGCGCTCGTTGCGCTCGAGCGCGGCGCGCGCCCAACTCATTTCGTCCTGACCCTGGCGGCTGCACGCCGCGAGCGTCAGCCACGTCACGGTCAGTGCCGCGAGCAGCGCGCGGGCTTTCGCGTCAGACATAGAGGAGCCCCCTTGGAACAGATCCTCGGAGACCACGATAAACCAAAAAAACAGGCCCCACGAGGGGGCCTGCGAATGTTGCGCGGAATAGGGGGTCTTGTTCCGCGTCTTTGGGGGCCGTGCCGCAGCTGAGAGCCGGGCACCAACCCCTAACCGTTATGTTAAGACTAACGGCTCAGTGTTACAGAATCGATACCTCTTTAGAGAGGGTTCCTGATCCGGTCGGACCTCACATGTCCATGCCGCCCATGCCGCCCGGCGGGCCCGCATGGCTGTGCTCCTCATCCTTCGGAGCCTCGGCCACCATGACCTCGGTGGTGAGCAGCAGGCCCGCCACGGACGCCGCGTTCTGCAGCGCCAGACGCGTCACCTTGGTGGGATCGAGAATCCCGGCCTCGAGCAGGTCACCGAACTCGCCCTCGGCAGCGTTGTAGCCGTAGGCGCCGGTCTTGCTCTTGACCTGGTTGAGGATCACGGCCGCATCTTCGCCGGCGTTCTCGACGATCTGGCGCAGCGGCTCCTCGATCGAGCGCGACAGGATGCGCACGCCGACCGTCTGGTCCTCGTTCGCGCCCTCGAGCTTCTCGATGGCCTTCTGTGCGCGGATCAGCGCCACGCCGCCGCCCGGAACCACGCCCTCCTCGACCGCCGCGCGCGTGGCGTGCAGCGCGTCCTCGACGCGGGCCTTCTTCTCCTTCATCTCGATCTCGGTGGCAGCCCCGACCTTGATCACGGCGACGCCGCCGGAGAGCTTCGCGACGCGCTCCTGCAGCTTCTCCTTGTCGTAGTCGGAGGTGGCTTCCTCGATCTGCTGGCGGATCGACTCGATGCGCGCCTTGATGTCGGTGGTCTTGCCGGCGCCGTCGATGATGGTGGTGTTCTCCTTCTCGACGACGACCTTCTTCGCATCGCCGAGGTCGTTGAGCGTCGCCTTCTCGAGCGAGAGGCCGACTTCATCGGAGATCACCGTACCGCCGGTGAGGGTGGCGATGTCCTGCAGCATGGCCTTGCGGCGGTCGCCGAAGCCCGGCGCCTTGACGCCGGCCACCTTGAGGATGCCGCGGATGTTGTTGACGACCAGGGTCGCCAGCGCCTCACCCTCGATGTCCTCGGCCACCACCAGCAGCGGGCGCCCGGCCTTGGCCACGCCCTCGAGCAGAGGCAGGAGCTCGCGGATGTTGGAGATCTTCTTGTCGACCAGCAGGATCGCGGGCTTTTCCAGCTCGGCGGTCTGGTTCTGCTGGTTGTTGATGAAGTACGGCGAGAGGTAGCCGCGGTCGAACTGCATGCCCTCGACCACTTCCAGCTCGTTGGTGAGGCCCGAGCCCTCTTCCACCGTGATGACGCCTTCCTTGCCGACCTTCTCCATCGCTTCCGCGATGGTCTTGCCGATCGACTCGTCGGCGTTCGCCGAGATCGTGCCGACCTGGGCGATGGCCTTGGAATCCTTGCAGGGCTTGGAGAGCTTCTTCAGCTCCTCGACCGCGGTGATCACCGCCTTGTCGATGCCGCGCTTGAGATCCATCGGGTTGCGGCCCGAGGAGACGGCCTTGAGGCCCTCGCGCATGATCGCCTGGGCGAGCACCGTGGCGGTGGTGGTCCCGTCGCCGGCCTCGTCGGAGGTATTGGACGCGACTTCCTTCACCATCTGCGCGCCCATGTTCTCGAACTTGTCCTTGAGCTCGATCTCCTTGGCGACCGACACTCCGTCCTTGGTGACGGTGGGGGCGCCGAAGCTCTTCTCGAGCACGGCGTTACGGCCCTTGGGGCCTAAGGTTGCCTTGACGGCGTTGGCGAGGACGTTCACGCCCTTGAACATGCGGCTGCGAGCGTCATCGCTGAATCGGACTTCTTTGGCTGCCATTGTCGTGATCCTCGTTACTTGCCTTCAATCACGGCCATGACGTCTTCTTCGCGCATGACCACGAGCTCTTCACCGTCGACCTTGACCTCCGTCCCGCTGTACTTGCCGAACAGGATCTTGTCGCCGACCTTCACATCGAGCGGCCGAACCTGGCCATCCTCGAGTATCTTGCCCTTGCCGACCGCGACGATCTTTCCCTGCACCGGCTTCTCTGCCGCGGTATCGGGAATCACGATGCCACCCGGGGAGGTACGCTCCTCTTCCAGGCGCTTCACGATGACGCGGTCATGAAGAGGACGAATCTTCATGGTGAACGCTCCTTAAAAAAGTCTTGATGATTGGATAGTTACCCACACCGGGGAGCTTATTAGCACTCCCCTCGTGCGGCTGCTAATGATATGGACGGGCCCGGCGATTTCAAGTGTCCCGGGAGTTTTTTTGTCCCCGGAGCGTCCACCCCGGGGCCCGCGCCCGGTCTTCTCCGGATGAACCCCAGTTCCTGCCACTCGTCCAAGGCTTGCGCTATAAAGCAGCCGTATGCCCTTAAACGTTAGACATATTCTTGCGGCCGGCCTGCTTGCAGCCGTATCCGTCATGGGCGCTCAGGCGCAGCCGTCGCCACTGCCCACCTCCGCCGCGTCGGCCGCCTCGGCCTCAGCGCCCTCGAAGGACCTGAGCCGCGTGCTCGGCTCGGTCAAGACCACGGGGGATGACTTCCTTCTCCCGGAGCAGGCTTTTCGCTTCGACGCACTCCCGGGCGGAAGCGATCAGGTGGTGCTCAACTGGGAGATCGCCGAGGGCTACTACCTCTACCGGGCGCGGATCAAGGTGACGACCTCGAGCCCGTCCGCCCAGCTCGGAGCGCCGCAGTTTCCCACCGGCCAGTTCAAGACCGACGAGTACTTCGGCCGCCAGGAGATCTACACCCGCGAGCTGCGCGTGACGGTGCCGGTCGCGCGCGCGGCGGGCGGCAGTCTTTCTCTTCCCCTGCAGGTGACCTATCAGGGCTGTGCGGAAAAGGGCCTGTGCTACCCGCCGATCACGAAGTCCGTGAGCGTCGCACTCGCGGGCGGTGCCGGCGGCGGGGCGGCGAGTTCCGGCCTCGGGACCTCGGAGCAGTCGCGGTTTGCGCAGCTGCTCGCCGGCAACTTCCTGCTCATGATCGGCGGCTTCTATCTCGCCGGGCTGCTCCTTGCCTTCACGCCCTGCGTGCTGCCCATGGTGCCGATTCTCTCGGGAATAATCGCCGGAGGCGGCGCGCGCGTGACTACCGGACGCGCATTCGCGCTCTCGGTGACTTACGTGCTCGGCATGGCGCTCACCTATACGGCCGCGGGCATCATCGGGGCGGCGATGGGGCGCGAGGTGCAGGCGCTGTTCCAGCAGTGGTGGGTGCTGGCAATATTCGCCGCGGTTTTTGTGGCGATGGCGCTGTCGATGTTCGGCCTGTACACGGTGCAGATGCCGGCGGCGATCCAGAGCCGCGTCGCGAGCCTGAGCAACCGCCAGTCTGCCGGCACCCTCGGCGGCGTCGCGATCATGGGTGCGCTGTCGGCGCTCATCGTCACGACCTGCGTAGGTCCCGCGCTCGTCGCCGCGCTGCTCGTCATCGGCCAGAGCGGCCAGATCGCCCGCGGCGGGGCCGCGCTCTTTGCCATGAGCATCGGCATGGGGACGCCGCTCCTCATCGTCGGCGCCTCTGCCGGGAAGCTGCTGCCGAAGGCCGGCGCCTGGATGGACTTCGTCAAGAAGCTCTTCGGCGCCATGATGCTCGCGGTCGCCGCCTGGATGCTCGCGCGTATCGTCACCGATCGCGTGGCGCTGCTCCTGTGGGCGGTGCCGGCACTGACCCTCGCCTGGCTCCTCGGGTTCGAGCTCAAGGCGCGCTCGGCTACCCGCTGGACGCTGCGCGCAGCGGGGCTCGCGGTCGGTCTCTATGGAGTCGCGCTCGCCGCCGGCTCGGCGCTCGGGGGCAGCGATCCTCTCGCGCCCATCCCCGCCCTGGCACACGCGCAGCGCCAGCTCCCCTTCCGTGCCGTCCAGACGGTCGCGGATCTCGAGCGCGAGGTGCACGCCGCGAGCGCAGCGAAGCGCGGCGTACTGCTCGATTTCTCAGCGGACTGGTGCACCTCGTGCAAGGAGATGGAGCGTTACACGTTCACGGACCCCGGAGTGCAGAGCGCCCTCGCGAACGTCTCGCTGCTGCGCGCGGATGTGACCGCCGATAACGCCGACAGCCAGGCGCTGCTCAGGCACTTCGGAATCATCGGTCCCCCGACCATCGCCTTCTACGGTCCGGACGGCGAGGAGCGGAGCCAGTATCGCGTGGTCGGGTACATGAAGGCCGATGCCTTCGCAACCCGGGTGCGCGACGCGCTTCAATCCCCGCCGTGAGCCCCGCTCGCTCGGCCGCGGCAGTGCTGGCGGTCGCGGGGATCCTGGCCGGCTTCGGCACTGCGGGTTTTCTCCTCGGCCGCCGTGCGGGACCGGAAACGCCCGGGCTCAAGCCGACCGCGTCCGAGCCGACCCCGCCGCTGCCGACCGCGCCGCAGCCGCGCGAGCCGGCCGGCGCCCCGGCCGGCGAGGCGAGCCGAGAGTCCCGCCCCATCCCCGAGCGGCTGCCGGGCTTCTCGCTTCCGGACCTCGCGGGCATCCCGCGCACGCTCGCCCACTGGCGCGGCCGGTCGCTTGCCGTGAATTTCTGGGCGACCTGGTGCGAGCCCTGCCGTCGGGAGATCCCTCTTCTCGAGAGTCTCCGCCGCGAAAACGCGCGAAACAGATTCGAAATCATCGGAATTGCCATCGATCATCGCGATTCCGTCGCCAAGTACGTGCGGGATATGAAGATGAGCTACCCGGTCCTGGTGGGTGAGCGGGGCGGCCTGGAGGCCGCGGCGGCCTTCGGAATGGAGCCGGTGCTTCCCTTCACCGTATTCGTGGACCCCGAAGGCCGAATCGTCACGGTCAAGATCGGAGAGTTGCATCGGGACGAAGCGACGTTCATCCTCGCGCGCCTGGCCGACGTCGGGGCGGGCCGGCTGGCGCTCGCAGCCGCCCGGGAGCAGGTTGCCGAGCACCTCGAGCGTCTGGCCGTCTCCCGCGCGGGAGCAGGTAGCAACTGAGCAAAGTTCTGCGAGATCTCAGCAGATCCCGTCAGGAACTACCCAGATACGGGCGAATTAGGGTACATTCGCCGCGCTGAGTGGTGATCCATACTGATAAGAAGACGCGCACCCGATGGCCCGAGTGCTGTTGCTGAACGGTCCCAACCTGAATCTGCTCGGTACCCGCGAGCCGGCGCTCTACGGCACGGACACGCTCGAGTCCATCGAGAAGCGAGCCGCCGTGGTGGCGCGCGAGGCCGGGCACGAGCTCATCGCCTATCAGAGCAACGCCGAGCATGAGCTCATCGAGCGCATCCAGAGCGCCGCATCCGAGGGCGTCGGCTTCGTGATCTTCAACCCCGGCGCCTTCACACACACCAGCATCGCGCTGCGCGACGCGCTGCTCGCGACGCACCTGCCTTTCATCGAGCTGCACCTTTCAAACACGCAATCACGCGAGCCCTTTCGCCGACACTCGTACTTCTCCGACATCGCGGTCGGTGTCATCGCCGGGTTCGGAGCCTTCGGCTACGAGCTGGCGGTGCGCGCCGCCGCGCAGCGGCTCGCCCGCGGCGCCTGAGCGCCTCCTCAGCGCGCGCGATAACGACCGGAAGGGGGCCCGCCCGGCATGGACATTCGAAAAATCAAGAAACTGATCGAGCTGCTGGAGGAATCCGGCATCGCCGAAATCGAGATCAAGGAGGGGGAAGAATCGGTGCGCATCAGCCGCATGACCGTGCCCCCTGCGCCCGCCCAGCCGGTGGTAGTGCACACGGCAGCTCCGGCCGGCGTGGCGCCGCGGGGGCCGGAGCTGCCGGCACCGCTCGCCGAAGGCGCCGCCGGCAAGCCCAAGCCCAACGAGCACGTCATCACCGCACCCATGGTCGGCACCTTCTATGCGGCCCCCTCCCCCGGGGCAAAGCCCTTCGTCGAGATCGGCGACGAGATCAAGGTCGGCCAGGTTCTGTGCGTCATCGAAGCGATGAAGATGATGAACCAGATCGAGGCCGACAAGGCCGGGCGGGTCGCCTCGATCCTGGCGAGAAACGGCGATCCGGTGGAATTCGGCCAGCCGTTGTTCGTCATCGAATAGCGTGGCCATGATCGAGAAGCTGGTCATCGCCAACCGCGGCGAGATTGCGCTGCGGATCCTGCGGGCGTGCCGCGAGCTCGGCATCAAGACGGTCGCGGTGCACTCCACCGCCGATTACAGCCTGAAGCACGTACTGCTCGCGGACGAATCGGTGTGCATCGGGCCGCCGGCTTCGAGCGGGAGCTACCTCAACATGCCGGCGATCATCAGTGCCGCGGAGGTGACCGATTCGGTCGCCATCCACCCGGGCTACGGCTTCCTCTCCGAGAATGCGGACTTCGCCGAACGCGTCGAGAACTCGGGCTTCGTGTACGTGGGCCCGAAGGCCGAGACCATCCGCACCATGGGCGACAAGGTCTCGGCGATCCGGGTCATGAAATCTCACGGTGTCCCGTGCGTACCCGGCTCGGACGGCCCGCTGGGCGACGACTCGGACGAGAACCTGCGCATCGCGCGCGACATCGGCTACCCGGTCATCATCAAGGCCTCCGGCGGCGGCGGCGGGCGCGGCATGCGCGTGGTGCACACCGAAGCGTCGCTCCTCAACGCCATCGGCATCACGCGCGCCGAGGCGCGAGCTGCCTTCGGCAATGACCAGCTGTACATGGAGAAATTCCTCGAGCGGCCGCGCCACATCGAGTTTCAGGTGCTCGGCGATGCGCACGGCAACGTCATCCACCTCGGCGAGCGCGACTGCTCGATGCAGCGCCGGCATCAGAAGGTGATCGAGGAGGCGCCCGCTCCCGGGATCAGCCTGAGGCAGCGCAAGATGATGGGGGATCGCTGCGTCGAAGCCTGCCGCGCGGTCGGCTACCGCAGCGCCGGCACGCTCGAGTTCCTCTACCAGGACGGCGAGTTCTACTTCATCGAGATGAACACGCGTATCCAGGTCGAGCATCCCGTGACCGAGCTCATCACCGGGATCGACCTGGTCAAGGCGCAGCTGCTGATCGCCAGCGGCGAGCGGCTGCCCTACTCGCAGAGCGACGTCCAGATCCGCGGCCACGCCATCGAATGCCGCATCAACGCCGAGGACCCGAAGACCTTCATGCCCTCGCCGGGACCGATCCGCCTGTGGCACGCGCCGGGGGGTCCGGGCATCCGCGTCGACAGCCACGTGTACTCCGGCTACAACGTGCCGCCCTACTACGACTCACTGATCGCGAAGGTGATCGCCTACGGCGATAGCCGCGATACCGCCATCGCCCGCATGAGGAATGCGCTCGCGGAAATGGTGATCGAGGGCATCAAGACCAACGTCGCGCTGCACCAGGAGATCTTCAATCACGCCGCCTTCCAGAAGGGCGGCACCGACATCCACTACCTGGAGAGGCGGCTCGGACTGCGGTGAGGACCCTGACGTCCCGGCGCGCGTACCTGCCGCGCACGGCGGCGAGCCGCATAATCGGCGCATGGCTGCCACCGTTGCCGTCTCCTTCGATTTAGGAAACCTCGACCCCGAAGGGGCGGAGACCGTGTGCCTCGCCTGCGGTGCGGCCGCGGTGACCTTCGTCGACTCGCGCGACGATCCCGTCCTCGAGCCCCTGCCCGGCGAAATGCGGCTGTGGCCGGCGACGCGCCTCAGCGCCCTGTTCCTCGATTCGGACGAGCCGGGCGCGCTCGCCGCAGGTATCGCGGCAGCGCTCGGCCTCCCGTCCGGGCGGGTGACCGCCGAGGTGCTTCCCGACCGTGCCTGGGAGCGGGAGTGGCTCAAGGACTTCCACGCCATGCGCTTCGGCGAGCGGCTGTGGGTCTGTCCCCGGCACGAGCGCGTGAGCGAAGCCGACGCCGCGGTCGTGACGCTCGATCCGGGGCTCGCCTTCGGCACCGGCACCCACCCGAGCACGGCGCTGTGCCTCATGTGGCTCGATGCGCATGCGCATCTGTTGCGCGCGCCAGCCGAGCACTCCGTGGAGGGGCAAGCGCCCGGGCTCGATGCGCACGCAGATCTGCTGCGCGCGCCAGCCAGGCGCGTCATCGACTACGGCTGCGGCTCCGGGGTGCTGGCCCTGGCTGCCGCCAAGCTCGGCGCCGCCGAGGTCCATTGCTTCGACATCGACGGCCAGGCACTCATCGCCACGCGCGACAACGCGCTCGAGAACGGCGTCGCCGGCGTGGTCCGCGTACACCGGCGCGCCGACCAGTTGCCCACCGGGGTCGACGTCCTCCTGGCGAACATCCTTTCGGGGCCTCTCTCCATGCTCGCCCCGAAGTTCGCCGCCCTGGTGCGCCCGGGAGGCGAAGCGGTGCTGGCGGGGATCATGCGGCACGAGGCACGCGACGTGACAGGCGCTTGCGCGCCGTGGTTTGATGTGAAGGTCTGCGGAGAGAGCGGCGACTGGAGCTGCCTGAGCGCGCTTCGTCGGTGAGCGATTCAGGCGGCGGTTTGCCGGTAGTGCGATGTTTACAGTCTGTCCCAAGTGCGCGCTGACGCTGGTCGTGACCGCGGCAGATCTGCGCGTGGCGCAGGGCTACGTGCGCTGCGGCCGCTGCTCGAGTGTGTTCAACGCACTGGCGCAGCTGTCCGACGACCGTAGCACGACGGCCGCCGGCGAAGGCGAGCCGCCGTCCCCGGAGCCTGAGGCCGAAGAGCCCGAAAGCACGTCGCCGGCCGCAGCGGACGAGGAATCGACCGGGAGCGCGCCGCCGGCCGTCGAGGACGACGAATCGATTCCCGAATACACACTCGAGTTCAATCCCGAGACCACCGACGCGGCCTCGCTGTTCGTCGTCGCGGCCCCGAGCCCCGAGTGGACCGCCGCCACCGGCTCCTTCAAGGAGCTGGCGGCGCCAGAGCAGCAACCCGCGACCGCACCCGAACCCGCCGCGGCCGCACCCGAACCGCGAGCAGCCGCACCCGATCCGCCCGAGCCCCGAGCGGCTGCGCCCGAACCCCGGGCGGCCGCACCCGAACCCCTGGCGACCGCGCCCGAACCCCGACCCACCGCGCTCCCGCCCCTGCCTAAGACTCAAGACGCGGACCAGGATTTCGAAGTGGAGCTCGACGCGGCGCTGCTCTCGGACATCGTTCAAAGCGAGCTCGTTCCGGAGAAGCTGATGCGGCCGGCCCGCGAGCCACCGGCACCCGCGGCAGCACCCGCTGAATCGGAGGGCACGCCCGCGGCAGCTCGCCGCCCCGGACACAACCGGCCCGAAGCCCCCGGGGCCAGCACGCGGCCACCGGCCAGCGCTGCGAGTACACCGGCGCCCACCACCGCAGCCAAGGCACCGGCAGGGACCGCGTCCAGGGCGTCGGCGGCGCACGCAGCGAGGACACCACCCGCCACGACGGCCCGGACGCCGGCAAGTCCTGCGGGCCCGACACCGGCGGGCACCGCGGCCAGGACACCACCCGTCACACCGGCAGGTACAGCCGCGGTCAGCGCCGCCCGGACGCCGGCAGCCCCCGCCGCGAAGACACCGGACGCCACCACGGGAAAGACCTCACCGGCACCCGCGGCCGATACACCTCCAGCCGCGGCAGCGCCAACACCGGCGGCGACGACGGCCGGGACGCCACCCGCCAGCGCGGCCAGGACACCACCCGACTCCGAAGCCGCGACAGCGGCAGCTCCCGCAGCCAGGACACCACCCGCTCCGCCCGCCCGGACCGCACCGGCGGCGGAAACCGAGGCCGTGCCGCGCAGCGACGGCGCGCCGGACCCGCACGCACCGGGACTGTCGGACGATGTCGCGTTCGCCGATCTCGAGGCGGCCGCAGGAGCCGCCGAGCAGGATGCGGGCCGGCCGCAGTGGCAGTGGGCTGCCGGGTCCGCGCTGCTCGTGTTCATCCTGTTCGTCCAGATCATCAATCACCAGCGGGACGCGCTCGCCACCGACCCGCGCTTCAGCCGGTCGCTGACCGCGGTGTACACGGCGCTCGGCGTGCAGCTCACGCCGCGCTGGGACCTGCGTGCGTACGATGTGAGGCAGCTCGGCGCCTCGGTGGAAGCAGGCGGCACCGGCGCCATTACCGTACGCGCCAGCATCCGTAACGCCGGCACGAAGCCGCAGCCGCTGCCGCTGCTGCGGGTCACGCTCCAGGACCGCTTCGGAAACCGCCTCGCCTCGCGTGACGTGCAGCCGCGCGACTATTTGCCGAGCGGCACTGCGCCGGCCGCGCTGCTCGCGAGGGATCAACGCGTCGACGCCGAGCTGGCTTTCGTGGATCCGGGAGCGAGCGCCGTCGGTTTCGAGCTCGACGCCTGCCTGCCGCTCGGCGGCGGCATCGTCTGCGCCAACGACACCAGCGCCATCAGATGAATTGGCTCGGCTGCGGATTGATGCCGCGTGGGCGCTCGCGCCCGGCGACGAGCCATCAGCGGCTCACCGTGCGGATCGGACCTCACGTACTGCCCTCGCCCGTCGTGCTCGCGCCCATGGCGGGGGTGACCGACCGGCCGTTCCGCATTCTCTGCCGCAGGCTCGGCGCCGGACTCGCGGCCTCCGAGATGCTGACCGCAGATACCCGGCTGTGGACCACCGCCAAGTCGCGCCGTCGCATGGATCACGAGGGCGAGCCGGAGCCGCGTGTGGTGCAGCTCGCCGGTGCCGATCCGGAGGCTCTCGCTCACGCGGCACGCCTCAACGTCGCGCTCGGTGCGCAGATCATCGACCTGAACATGGGCTGCCCCGCAAAGAAAGTCTGCGGCCAGCTCTGCGGCTCGGCCCTGCTCAAGGATGAGCCGCTCGTGGCGCGCATCCTCGACGCCGTCGTGGGCGCGGTCGATGTTCCCGTGACGCTCAAGATCCGCACCGGCTGGGATCGCGAGCACGTGAACGGCGTGAACATCGCGCTCGTTGCCGAACGCTGCGGCATCGCAGCGCTCGCGGTGCACGGGCGCACGCGCGCGGACTTCTACGCGGGCTCGGCCGAGTACGCCACAATTCGCGACATCAAGATGCGGGTAAGCATTCCGGTGTTCGCCAACGGCGACATCGTCGACGCAGGAAAAGCGCGCGAGGTACTTGATTTCACCGGCGCAGACGGAGTAATGATCGGCCGCGCGAGCCACGGCGCGCCATGGATTTTTCGCGCTGTCAACCGCGAGCTGCACGGCGAGCTCGACAGCGAATTTGCGACGCCGGCTCTTCAGCGCGGCGACCTGCGTGATATCATCCTCGCGCATCTCGGCTCGGTGTACAGCTTCTACGGCGAGGAGACCGGAGTCCGGATCGCGCGCAAACATCTCGGCTGGTATTGCGGGCAGCTGCTGGGTGAACCGGTGGAGGTCCGACGAGATCTGATGGGGGCCGCGAATACCGCCGCACAGTTCGCGCAGGCGCTTAAGCATTTCGACGAATGGGTGGGCGAGGCCGCCATGGCGGCCTGACGAACGGTTTTTCCCTGGGGGATCACATGACGGCAAAAAAGAAGACCCGGACTCGCGAAGCCGCCGCCGCCAGAGTGAACGGACGCGATCTGCCGCTGCGCAATCATGCCGAGCGGGCGCTGAGCGAGTATTTCACGAGCCTGAACGGCCACCGGCCCGCCCATCTGTACGACCTGGTGCTGCGCGAAGTGGAGGAGCCGCTGTTTCGCGTGGTGCTCGACTATGCGCAGGGCAACCAGAGCCGCGCCGCCGGCATCCTCGGGATCAATCGCGGAACGCTGCGCAAGAAGCTGAAGCAGTTCGGACTTGCGGGTTCCTGAAGCCGTTGATTCGCCGGCGCGCAGCAGGACGCCGGCCGCCATGAGGGGCTGAAAGCCCATGCCGTCGCCATCCGTGCGCCGCGCTCTGCTCTCGGTCTCCGACAAGACCGGGGTGGTCGAGCTCGCACGCGCGCTCGAGCAGCGCCGCGTCGAGATCCTCTCGACCGGCGGCACGGCGCGGCTGCTCACCGCAAACGGAATCGTGGTACGCGAGGTCGCGAGCTACACCGGCTTCCCCGAGATCATGGACGGGCGGGTGAAGACCCTGCATCCGAAGATCCACGGAGGGCTCCTCGGCCGGCGCGGCATCGACGATGCGGTCATGTCGCAGCACGGCATAGCGCCCATCGATCTGCTGGTGGTGAATCTCTACCCCTTTGCCGAGACCGTGGCGCGCCCGGGCTGCACCTACCAGGACGCCATCGAGAACATCGATATCGGCGGCCCGGCCATGCTGCGCGCCGCCGCCAAGAATCACGAGTCGGTGCTGGTCGTGGTCGACCCGGCGGATTACCCGCTGGTCTTGAAGGAACTCGACACGCACCATGGCGCAACCGACGCCGCGACGCGCGCGCGCCTTGCGGCCAAGGCCTTCGCCCACACCGCGGGCTACGATGGCATGGTGGCCGCGTACCTCGCCTCGCGGGAGCCGGACACGCCCTTCCCGGCGACGCTGTCGGTGGTCTTCGACAAGGTCCAGGATCTGCGCTACGGAGAGAATCCGCATCAGCGTGCGGCTTTCTACCGCGACCCGGCCGCCCGCGGCGCGGGGGTTGCGCGGGCTTCGGTTCTGCAGGGCAAGGACCTCTCCTTCAACAACATCGCCGACGCCGATACCGCTATCGAGTGCGTGCGGCAGTTCGCCGATCCCGCCTGCGTCATCGTCAAGCACGCCAATCCCTGCGGGGTCGCCGTCGCCGCGACGCCGCGCGAGGCCTACGAGCGCGCCTATCGCACCGATCCGACCTCGGCTTTCGGCGGCATCATCGCCTTCAACCGCCCGCTCGATGCGGCGACCGCCCGCGCCATCACCGAACGGCAGTTCGTCGAGGTGCTGGCGGCCCCCGCCGTCGACGCAGACGCGGCGCGCCTGCTCGAGGCAAAACCCAACGTGCGCGTGCTCGCGCTCGGGAACCTCGGCGCCCCGGTGAGCGAGCGTCCCGAGCTGCGCAGCGTGACCGGGGGGCTGCTGGTGCAGTCGCGTGACCTCGAGGACCTGCCGGAGGGCGAGCTGCGCGTTGCCACGCGCCGCGCGCCGACCCTGGAGGAGCTCCGCGATCTCCGGTTCGCATGGACCGTGTGCCGGTTCGTGAAGTCGAACGCCATCGTGCTGGCGCGCGAGCGCGCCACGATCGGCGTGGGAGCCGGACAGATGAGCCGCGTCTATGCGACGCGCCTCGCCGCCATGAAGGCCGCCGACGAGAAGCTTGCCGTAGCCGGCGCGGTGCTGGCCTCCGATGCTTTTTTCCCGTTCCGCGACAACGTCGATGCGGCCGCCGGCTTTGGCGTGCGCGCGGTCATCCAGCCGGGCGGCAGCGTGCGCGACGCCGAGGTCATCGCCGCCGCGGACGAGCACGGGATTGCGATGGTGTTCACCGGAATGCGGCACTTCCGGCATTAGGCGGCAGCCGCGATGAAAGTCCTCATCGTCGGCGCCGGCGGCCGCGAGCATGCACTCGCCTGGAAGTGCGCGTCCGCGGCGCGCGTGAGCGAGGTGCTGGTCGCGCCGGGCAATGCCGGCACGGCGGCCGAGCCTAAGGTGCGTAACGTCGAAGTGGCTGCCGAGGACCTGGCCGGCCTGACGCGCCTTGCCGCCGCGGAGCGTGTCGACCTCACCATCATCGGTCCCGAGGGGCCCCTGGTTGCGGGCGCAGTCGACGCTTTCGAGGCCGCGGGGCTCAGGTGCTTCGGACCGAGAGCGGCCGCGGCGCGGCTCGAGGGCTCCAAGGCCTACGCCAAGAGCTTCCTGCGCCGTCACGGTATTCCAACCGCCCGCTCGGCGACCTTCACCCGCGAGCGTTTCGACCCGGCATGGGTGCGTGCGCAGCCGACGCCGCTGGTCGTCAAGGCGAGCGGGCTCGCGGCGGGCAAGGGCGTCGTGATCGCCGCCTCCGCAGAGGAAGCCCTGGCCGCCGTCGAGGCGATGTTTGCCGGCCGGTTCGGCAGCGCCGGCCGCGAAGTGGTGATCGAGGAGTTCCTCACCGGGGAGGAAGCGAGCTTCATCGTCATGGCCGACGGCGTGCACATTCTGCCGCTCGCGACCTCGCAGGATCACAAACGCCGTGACGACGGTGAGCGCGGGCCGAACACCGGCGGTATGGGCGCCTACTCTCCCGCGCCGGTGGTCACCGAGCGTCTGCACGTACGTATCCTGCGCGAGGTCATCGAGCCCACGATCCGCGGGCTCGCCGCGGACGGCGTGCCCTACACCGGCTTCCTGTACGCGGGCCTCATGATCGCTGCCGACGGAACGCCGAACGTGCTCGAGTTCAACTGCCGGCTGGGAGATCCCGAGACGCAGCCGATCATGATGCGCCTCGAATCGGACCTCACCGCGCTCTGCGAGGCGGCGCTCGATGCGCGCCTCGACGGCGAGCGCGCCCGCTGGGACCCGCGCGCGGCGCTCGGCGTGGTAATGGCGGCCGCCGGCTACCCCGAGAGCGTGCGCCGGGGCGATGTCATCGAAGGGCTCGGGCGGGCGGCTCTGCTGCCCGGCAAAGTCTTCCATGCCGGAACGAGGCTCGAGGCCGGCCGGGTGCTCACTGCCGGGGGACGTGTCCTGTGCGCCGTCGGCCTGGGTGCGAACGTCGCCGCGGCGCAGCAGCAGGCCTATGCGCTCGCGGACGCCGTGCATTGGCCGGGAGTCCACTACCGCCGCGACATCGGTTACCGCGCCGTCGAGCGCGAGAGCGGCGCCGCGTGAGGCGCTGATGCCCTTCGGGCACCCCTCCCCCCACGTCATCGAGCTCGAGGTCGAGGCGCAGGACATCGACGCCTACGATCATGTCAACAACGCCGTGTACCTCACCTGGCTCGACCGCGCAGCATGGTCGCACTCCGCGGCGCTCGGCGTGCCGCTCGAGCAGTGCCTGCGCGTGCGGCGCGGAATGGCGGCGCTACGCACCGAGATCGATTTCGTGCGCGCGGCGCTCGCCGGCGATCGCGTCCGCGTCGCCACCTGGATCGCCGGCGGCGATCGGCTGCGCGTCGCACGGCGCTTCGAGGTGCTGCGGGCCGCCGACGACGCCACGCTGGCCCGCGCGCGCACCGAATACGTGTGCATCAACCTCGATTCGGGACGCGCGGTGCGGATGCCGGAGCTGTTCGCCCGCGCCTACGTGGCGACCGCGCGCTGATCGCGCTGACGCAGGCGATGTCCGCCTACGGGCACAGCGCAGCCGGCAAAAACGACGCTTTTTGCCGGCGGCCGACGGAGTAATGTCCGCCTACGGGCAGAGCGCAGCCGGCAAAAACCACGCTTTTTGCCGGCGGAAATCAGGGTAATGTCCGGCAAAATCGGCGCAGCCGATTTTGCCCAATCAATCAATAACTGAAGCGGATGAAGGCTTCCGGACCCTTGAAGCTCAGGGAGACGACCCCCGGAATGCTGCCGCTGTCGCCCGACACCGAGGCGCGCATGCTGGTGAACCCGAGCCCGAGCGAGAAGTAAGGATTCCAGCGGTACTGCAGGTCGCCGTGCAGGTCGGTGAACGAGCCGTGGAAGCCGCTGACTGCGGCCTTCAGGTAGTTGCCGCGCGCGGTCAGGGCGAACCGCCGGGAGATGCACCAGCTGAGATCGAGCGGCAGCGTCGGAACGGGCTCTGCAGCCGACTTGTCCGTCTGCTGCCCGGTAGCCGGCACTGCACCCAGGGCTTCGGCCTGCAGGAAGAACAGGCCGAGCCCGGTGCCCACCTCGAGAGTATCGGTGCGATAGAGCGAGTAGGTATAGGTGAGGCCGAAGCTGCGCCAGTTGATCGCGGTCTGCACCGTCTGGCCGCCGAGGAAGGTCTGATCGCCGAACACGATGGTGTTGGCGAGCGTGTGGGCGGCGGAGCGGTCCGCCTCGTAATACTCGACCCGCAGCTTGTTGCGCTCGCGCATACGGAACATGAATTCGACCCGACCCTGATGCAGACGCGCCGGGAGCCCGAGGTCGCGCTCGGCATTCACCGGCGTGCCGGCCGTGCCGGGTGGAGCGCCCGTCGTGGGGTCGATGCGCACATCGGTGTGCACCGCGGTCGGATAAAACGCGCCGAGGATGTAGAAGTGATCGTGGATCGGGCTCGATTTCCGGGGCGGCTGCGGCGGCAGCGGTGCCCCCGAGAGCTTGTCGACCTCGGCACGTGCAGGCACCGACTGAGCCGCGAGAACCACGGCTGCGACCGTGAGCCAGATGCGCATGCGGGCGTGCACTCCTCCCGCATGGGGCCGCGGGGTTCGCCGCATCTTACTGACGGGTGGCGTGACAGTGCCAGCGTCGCCGGACGCCGACGTGACGCCGTGCACAGGGCCGGGCGGGCACACTGCGGCGACAGCCCCCGGCGGTGCGCATCCGTGCGGGCGCCGCTTGTAGCAGTGCGCCCCGCGCAGTAGCGTGGGCTCACTCCATGCTCGCGAGATACCTCACATGACGCACCAGGGCAGCTGTCACTGCGGCCGCATCGCCTATGAGGTCGAGGGCGACATTACGCAGGTCATGGAGTGCAACTGCTCGCACTGCGCCCGCAAGGGATTCCTGTTGTGGTTCGGACCGCGCGCGGCCCTGCGCCTCAAGACGCCGGAGTCGGCGCTCAGCGAATACACCTTCAACCGCCACCGCATCAGGCATCAGTTCTGCGCGGTGTGCGGATGCGAGCCGTTCGCGTTCGGCAAGGATCCCAAGGGGGCGGACACGGTCGCGATCAACGTGCGCTGCCTGCCGGACCTCGACCTCGCCGGACTCAAGATCAAGCACGTCGACGGGCGGAGCTTCTAGCGCGACGCCCCGGCGGACACCAGCCGCGCGAGAGGCGTGCCGGCTGCCAATGGTGCGCGCAGCGTCAGGGCCGGCGTCCGGCTAGCGTTTCATCGCCTCGAAGAATTCCCCGTTCGACTTGGTGTCCTTCATCTTGTCGAGCAGGAACTCGATCGCGGCGAGCTCGTCCATCGGGTGCAGGAGCTTGCGCAGGATCCACATCTTGGCGAGCTCGCCCTGATCGGTGATGAGCTCTTCCTTGCGCGTGCCGGAGCGGTTGATGTTGACCGCCGGGAACACGCGCTTCTCGGAGATGCGCCGGTCGAGGTGAATCTCGCTGTTGCCGGTGCCCTTGAATTCCTCGTAGATCACGTCGTCCATCTTCGAGCCGGTGTCGATGAGCGCCGTGGCGAGGATCGTGAGGCTCCCGCCCTCCTCGATGTTGCGCGCCGCGCCGAAGAAGCGCTTGGGGCGCTGCAGTGCGTTGGCGTCCACGCCGCCGGTGAGCACCTTGCCGGACGACGGCACCACGGTGTTGTAGGCGCGCGCCAGGCGGGTGATCGAGTCGAGCAGGATCACGACGTCCTTCTTGTGCTCGACCAGGCGCTTGGCCTTCTCGATG
>DASQIP010000020.1:0-7950 GCA_035631515.1 Steroidobacteraceae bacterium | reverse complement strand
GTAGATGCCGGTGGTGGATGCGCCCGCGGTCGAGTCGATGCCGCGGATCGAGATATCCGAGTCCTCGTCGTTGTAGTTGCCGCTCGCGCTCATGCCGTTCCTGAGGAAGGTGACTCCCGGGGCGACGCGCGACAGATCGTCAATGTTGTGCAGCCCCTTCACGTCGAGCACATCCTGGCTCAACGCGGTGATGCTCATCGGCACGTCCATCAGCTTCTCGGTGCGCCGCTGTGCGGTGACCACCACTTCCTGAAGCCCCTGATTCGCGGCCGTGGTGCCGCTCTCTGTGGTCTGCGCCCAGCCGAGCCACGGCGCGGCAACCCCGAGTGCTGTCAGCGTGGTACCGAGCGCCAGCCGCCGCGTGCGAGACTGCCTGCGAGATTGCATATGGACCTCCCCCCGGCCCGCTGCCGCGCGGGCCTCGCTCTTGTGCATCGTCGGCCCCGGAGCGTTACGGCTGCGCGGGGCGCGAATAAACCCGGGCGCCGCGGAACCAGGTCGCCAGCACCCTGGTAGCGGCCACGTCCGCCGCGTGGCCGCTGTCGGCCAGAGCCAGGATGTCGCGGTCGAGCTCGATGAAGTCCGCCGACTTGCCTACCTCGATCGAGCCGGCGACCTCGCGCAGGTAGAGCATCTCGGCGCCGTTCACCGTGTAGGCATCGATCACAGCGCGCAGCGGCACGCTCTGCCCGGGGTTGAGCGCCGGCAGGCCCGGATAGGCGCGCGTCACGGCGCGCGCCATGTTGACGAACGGCCTGGGGTCGCTGGTCTCGACCGGCGCATCCGAGCCCGCCACGAGGATGCCGCCCGCCGCCTGGATCGAGCGCACCGGGTAGGCGTTGGACTCGTAGTAGCTGCCTTCGGGGTGCAGCGCCTCGTAGCTGTTGCCCAGCACCTTCTGGAAGAACGGGATCACGGTGATGTCGTAGCCGGGCTCGGTGTTCATCCAGGCGTAGGTGAAGGCCGCGTACAGATGATCGTGTCCGAAGCGCACCACGTCGGCGGGGTCGACGACCTGCAGATGCGCGAGCCCGTCGTGAGTGGTCGAGACCCCGTCGGCCTGGCGCGCCGCCTCGATGGCATCGATGGCGGTGCGCACCGCGGTGTCGCCGATCGCATGGATGTGGAGATTGAAGCCGGCCAGGTGCGCGCGACGCGCGTATTCCAGGATGATCTCGCGCGTGTGCTGCAGCTCGCCGTAGGAGATGGCGCACTGCGCCGGGTGGTAGCCGTGCGCCTTGATGAACGCCTGGATCGCATCCGGCGCGGCGTACTGCTGCGGTTTGGCGCGCACCTCAACGCACAGCGCGGAGGCCGTATCGACATAGCCGGTCACCGTGGCCTCGCCATGCGCGTCGCGGCCGAAGATCGGCTGCAGGAAGGGACGCAGCGATGCCGCATCGGGCAGCGTCGGCGGCACCGCATAGGGGTTGGCTTCGAGCACGCCGTCGGCGAAGATCTTGATGAAATCGGCGCGAATCAGCGGGTTGTGCGCGAACCGGGCGCGCGTCGCGATGGCCTGGGCGAGGATCCGCTCGTAGTCGACCTTGCCGTCCGTGGTGCGCGTGTGAGAGGGGTCGTAGAACTGCGCGAGCCGCGCGCGCGCGGTCATCTTGCCGCTCCCGTACAGCTTCTCGTACACGGCGAACGACGGGGGCGAGGCCATCGCATCCAGGAAGCCGGTGATGCCGACGCTGTTGAGCTTCTGCGTCACCTTCTGCGGTGCTTTCGCGACCTGGGGGTCGACGGCGAGCATGCTGTCGGGATCGATGAGGTAGCGGGCGTCCTCATTCACCGCGCCGTTGGGCTCGCCGTTCTCGTCGACCCCGACGAAGGTGTGGTAGTCGCGGAACTGCGCCGCCAGAGTCTGCTTCGACAGCCCGATCACCTTGCCGCTTGCGTCGCGTGCCTGCGCGAGCGCCGGGCTGTTGAAGGCGCCGTGATGACCATCGTTGCCGAGCAGCTGGATCCGCACCGAGGTCGATACGGCGTCGAGCGCCGCGCGCAAGGTGGGGTGAGCCGCATCCGGCTGGTTGCCATCGGTGTAGTTCCACTGGTGCACGACCAGCTGCTCGCTGGGTGGGGTTTTGTAGTGCGCGAGACACGCGGCGACGAATGCCGTCAGCTCCCTGAGCGTCACCGCCTTGCTCTGCAGATTGCAGACGTCGAGATCGACGATGTCGAGCGGATGAATGTGCGAGTCGATGAGGCCGGGCAGCACCAGGCGCCCGCCGAGCCGCTCGGTGCGGGTGTTCGCGCCCACGAAACGCTGCGCCTCGGCCGGGCTGCCAACGAAGATGATCTTGCCGGCGCGCACGGCCAGAGCCCCGGCCGTCGAGTGGTGCGCATCCTGCGTATAGATCTCGGCGTCGGTTACGACGAGATCCGCGCTCGTATCGGCGGCCGCGGCAATGTCAGCGGCGCCCGCGCCCGCGCTGCTCAGCGCCAGAGCCAGGATCAGCGATCGCATGGAAATTTCCCCCTGCTGAGGATCATAGCACCCGCCACACTGGCCGCGAGCGCCTGGCGCGCCGCTGGCTCACCGTGCTAAGGGGCAAGACTGGCGCAGTTGCTCGTGAAGGGCTTGCCGGCGAAGCGGTCGCGGACCCAGGCGAGCTGATCGGGCGTCGACTTCTCCATCGTCGGGTCGTGGTCGAGACCCGGGTACGAGCGGAAGCTGAGCGCGACGCCATTGCTGCAGGCCCTGCGCACCGTCGCCTTCACCAGCGCGAGCGGCACCGTCTCGTCCGCCTCGCCGGTCAGCACCAGCAGCGGGCCGCCGACGACGCTTCTGCCGAGCTCGTTGGCGGCAAAGAACTTCTGCGCTCCGGGGGTGGTATCCCAACCCGGCTTGAGCAGCGGGCCGCCGTGAGCGTCGAGGAAACTCGCGTAGGCGTAATACCAGCATCCTTTGGTCGTCACATCGGTGTAGCGCTGCAGCGCCTGACCGAGCAGCATGTCCGACGGCTTGAAGTCCGGGGCGCGGGTGTGGATCGCATACGCCATGTATACGAGATAGAACGCCGCCGAATCTCCCGGCTCGCCCATCGCCTGCAGTATCGCGCGCGGATCGGCCGCGCCCGAGACCGAGATCGCGCCCAGGTAGTCGGCGTCATGCAGCGTCGCCTGCAGCTCGGCGACGCTCCACGCGGTGAGACCACCCTGTGAGTGTCCCACGACCACCCAGCGGCGGCCGAGCGCGGCAACCGCGGCGCGCGCGGCCGGGATGGAGTAGATGACGTCGCGGGCCTGCGCGGTCTTATTGATGTACTCGTGTGGCCCCTCGGTGCCGAGGCCGTGATAATCCGTGGCGACGACCGCGAAGCCTGCGCGCACCATCGGCATCAGGCCTTCCTCACCGTACTCCATGTCCTTCTCGAGCGACGGCGCGCACCTGCGCGCGACGCCCGAAGTGCCGTGCGCCCAGGCGATGACCGGCCAGCCGCCCGCGGGCGCGTGACCCGCGGGGATCAGCACGACGCCCGAAGTTGCGACGTCGGCACCATCCGCGTTCAAGGAGTGGTACAGGATACGAACGGCGCTGGCGCCCCTGGGTACCGCGTAGCCGTCGAAGGCAATCCTGCGCAGCAGCTCTCCGGGCTTGCTGGCCGCGAGCGACGGCGTGTCGTAGAACGCGGTTCTCGGCAAGGCGTCCGCCTGCTCCATGCGCACCGCCTCCGCCAGCGAGCGCGGCAGTCCCGGCGCCTCATCCGCCCGAGGCGCCCGTCCGCCCGCCATCAGGGACGCGACACCCGCCAGGACGACGGCGCCCGTGAGGCCGCGGCGCTGTGGTCGCAGGCAAGGTGTCATCGAGCGTCCCCCTTTGGGTTCGAAGCGAGGCGCGATACTAACGCAGTCCTGCCCGGGGTCATCGGCACCTCGCTGCGCGACCCGCGACGCCTGCGGCCCCAGGGCGGATCTGCGCTTGCAAGAGCCCCGCAGGCCGGTATTATCGATCGCATAGTGATGGTGTAAGACAGTCGACCGGCGGACTGAGCGGCGTAGCGCCGTCCGCCGCAGCACCGGCTGCTCAATTCGCGGCTTCCGGCCCCGAGCGCGGGCCGCGGATCTCCTTCCACGCACGATTTGCCGGGTAAGCCTGCGACGCGGATGTCTCGAGTCCGCCGCCGGGGCGTGTCTGCATCGAAGCGACCTTCAGGACCGTCACTCATGAACGCCGGACTCTATAAAGAGACCTACGAGCGCGACAGCTGCGGGTTCGGGCTGATCGCGAGCCTCGACGATGCGCCGAGCCACGCGCTGGTACGCACCGCGATTACCTCGCTCAAACGGCTGACCCACCGCGGCGCCATCGCCGAGGACGGCAAGACCGGCGACGGCTGCGGACTTCTCCTGAAGAAGCCTGAAGTGTTCCTGCGGGCCGTGGCGGCCGAGACCGGCGTCAGGCTGAGCGAGCGCTTCGCCTCGGGCCTCGTGTTCCTGTCGCGCGACTCCCAGGCCGCGGGCGAGGCGCGCGTCGTGCTGGCTGCCGAGCTCAAGCGTCAGGGACTCGAGGTGGCCGGGTGGCGGCGGGTGCGCGTGAACCGCGACGCCTGCGGCGCCGAGGCGCTGAAGACGCTGCCCGCGATCGAGCAGCTGTTCGTCAACTGCGCGGCCGACCTCGACGAGCCGGCGTTCAACCGCCGCCTCTTCATGGCACGCCGACTCGCGGAGAAGGCGCTCGCCGCCGACCCGGTGTTCTACGTGCCGAGCCTCTCGGCGAGCACCATCGTCTTCAAGGGCATGGTGATGCCGCAGTACCTGTCGCGGTTCTATCCGGACCTCGAGGATCCGCGCCTCGAGTCCTCGGTGGCGCTCTTCCACCAGCGCTTCTCCACCAACACGCTGCCGCAATGGCGCCTCGCGCACCCGTACCGGTATCTGGCCCACAACGGCGAGATCAACACCGTCCAGGGCAACCGCAACTGGGCGCAGGCCCGCGGTCCGCTGCTCACGTCGCCGCTCCTGCCGGACCTGAGCCAGGTGCTGCCGCTGGTGTCGCTCACGGGCTCGGACTCGCAGAGCCTCGACAACATGCTGGAGGTGCTGCTCATGGGGGGCCTCGACCCGCTGCACGCCATGCGCCTGCTGATCCCGCCGGCGTGGCACGGGATCGACACCATCGATCCGGAGCTGCGCGCCTTCTACGAGTACTACTCGGTGCACATGGAGCCCTGGGACGGTCCCGCCGGCGTCGTGCTGACCGACGGGCGCTACGCGGTGTGCACGCTGGACCGCAACGGGCTGCGTCCGGCGCGTTACTGCATCACGCGCGACCGCTGTCTCACGATCGCCTCGGAGACCGGAGTGTGGGATTACGCGCCCGAGGACGTGGTGAAGAAGGGCAAGCTCGGGCCGGGCGACATGGTCGCGCTCGACCTCCAGAGCGGCGAGCTCCTCAGCACTGCGGATATCGACCAGCAGCTCAAGAGCCGCCATCCCTACAAGAGCTGGCTGCGGGCGGGCGTGCGCTACCTCGAGAGCGACCTGGTGGACGCGCGCCTGGCGGCCGAGCCGATGGATCGGGAGACGCTGTCTCTCTATCAGAAGATGTTCAACGTGACGCAGGAGGAGCGCGACGACATCATCCGCGTGCTCGCCGTGGACGAGAACGAGGCGGTGGGCTCGATGGGCGACGATACGCCGATGCCGGTGCTGTCGCACCAGGTGCGGCCGCTCTACGACTACTTCCGCCAGCAGTTCGCCCAGGTCACCAATCCGCCGATCGATCCGCTGCGCGAGACGATCGTGATGTCGCTGCAGACGCAGATCGGACCGGAGTGCAACATCTTCGTGCCGGCGCCGGGGCACGCGCGGCAGATCGTGCTCGGCTCGCCGATCCTCTCGCAGAGGAAGCTGCGGCAGATCCTGGCGATCGAGGAGGTGACGCACGAGTTCCTCGACCTGCAGTACGAACCGGCCGAGGGCCTGAAGCGCGCGATCCTGCGCCTGTGCGCGCAGGCGGAGAGCGCGGTACGCGAAGGCAAGCTCGTGCTGCTGCTCTCGGACCGCTACCTGGTCAGGGGGCGCGTGCCGGCGCACGCGCTGCTCGCGACGGGCGCCGTGCACCAGCACCTGGTGAAGACGGGATTGCGCTGCAAGTGCAACCTGCTGGTCGAGACCGGCACCGCGCGCGAGCCGCACCACTTCGCCTGCCTCATCGGCTACGGCGCGACCGCGGTCTACCCTTACATGGCGTACCAGGTGCTGTTCGAGATGATGCGCCGCGGCCGGGTCAAGCTCGACTTTGCGGCGCGCCTCGAGCTCGGCCGCAGCTACCGCGCGGGGCTGCGCAAGGGCCTCTTCAAGATCATGTCGAAGATGGGAATCTCCACCATCTCGAGCTACCGCAGCTCGCAGCTGTTCGAGATCGTCGGGCTCGCCGAGGAGGTCGTGAGCCTGTGCTTCACCGGGACCGAGAGCCGCGTGGGCGGCGCCGACTTCGCCGACCTCGAGGACGATCTCCGGGAGCTGGCCGCACGCGCCTTCAACCCGCGCGAGTCGATCCCGCAGGGCGGGCTCCTCAAGTACGTGCACGGCGGGGAGTACCACATGTACAACCCCGAGGTGATCGCGGCGCTGCAGGCGGCGGTGATCTCCGGCGACGCCTCTCACTACCGGGAGTTCGCGCGCCTGGTGAACCAGCGGCCGCCGTCGACGTTCCGCGACCTGCTCGCACTCAATCCCGGGGCACGGCCGGTACCCATCGCGGAGGTCGAGCCGGCCGCGGCGATTCTGGCGCGCTTCGACAGCGCCGGGATGTCGCTCGGCGCGCTGTCCCCGGAAGCGCACGAGGCGCTCGCCATCGCCATGAACCGCCTGGGCGCGCGCTCCAACTCCGGCGAAGGGGGCGAGGATCCGGCGCGCTACCGTACCGAGCGTAACTCCAGGATCAAGCAGGTGGCGTCCGGGCGCTTCGGCGTGACTCCCGAGTACCTGGTGCACGCCGACGTGCTGCAGATCAAGATCGCCCAGGGAGCGAAGCCCGGCGAGGGCGGGCAGCTCCCGGGCCACAAGGTCAACGACATGATCGCGACCTTGCGCTTCGCCCGGCCCGGCGTCGGGCTGATCTCGCCCCCGCCGCACCACGACATCTATTCGATCGAGGACCTGGCGCAGCTGATCTTCGATCTCAAGCAGGTGAACCCGGCGGCGCTCGTGTCGGTGAAGCTGGTCGCCGAGCCCGGCGTGGGGACGGTCGCCGCGGGCGTCGCCAAGGCCTACGCCGATCTCATCACCATTTCCGGCTACGACGGCGGCACCGGCGCGAGCCCGCTCTCCTCCATCAAGTACGCGGGCACGCCCTGGGAGCTCGGGCTCGCCGAGACCCACCAGACGCTGCGCGCCAACGGCCTGCGTCATCGCGTGCGGCTGCAGACCGACGGGGGACTGAAGACCGGGCTCGACGTGGTCAAGGCGGCGATCATCGGCGCCGAGAGCTTCGGCTTCGGCACCGCGCCCATGGTGGCCCTGGGGTGCAAGTACCTGCGCATCTGCCACCTGAACAACTGCGCCACCGGGGTGGCGACCCAGCACAATGTGCTGCGCTCGAAGTACTTCACCGGGCTTCCGGAGATGGTGGTCAACTACTTCCGCTTCGTCGCCGAGGAGGTGCGCGAGATCATGGCGGCGCTCGGCGTGCGCTCACTCGCGGAGTTGATCGGCCGTACCGAGTTCCTCGAACCCGTGCCCGGAGCGACGCCGCGCCAGCGCAAGCTCGACCTCAAGCCGATCCTCTCGACCGCGGGACTCGCGCGCACGGCGCCGCAATTCTGCACGACGCCGTCCAACGCGCCCTTCGACAAGGGGGAGCTCGCCGAGCGCATGGTGCGCGACATGCTGCCGGCCATCGAGGCGAAGTCGGGCGGCGAGTGGCACTACACCCTGAGCAACTTCAACCGCTCGATCGGCGCGCGCGTCTCGGGCGAGATCGCGCGGCGCTGGGGCAAC
>DASQIP010000019.1:0-14752 GCA_035631515.1 Steroidobacteraceae bacterium | reverse complement strand
CCGGTTGAGCTCGCGCGACTCGCTGACGTCGTGGAACACCAGCACGCCGCCGGCGACGTGCCCCTGGCCGTCGCGGATCGGGGCGGCGGTGCTCTCGACGTAGAGCTCGTTGCCGTCGCGGCGGATGAGCAGCATCGGCCGTACCGACTTGATCGGGCGGATACGGCGAATCGAGACCGTGAGCGGGTTCTCGAGCGGCTCGCAGGTCTCCTCGTGGAAGGCGCGGAAGATCTCCTCCACGGGCCTGCCCATCGCGTCCTCGAGACGCCAGCCGGTGAGCTCCTCGGCCACCGGATTGATGTAGTCGATGGTCGAGTTGGCATCGGTGGTGATGACGCCGTCGCCGATCGACTGCAGAGTGATCTGCGCGCTCTCCTTCTCGCGGAACAGCGCCTCTTCGTAGAGCTTGCGCTCGGTGATGTCGAGCTCGACGCCGACCAGACGCAACAGCCGCCCGTGCTGGTCGACGCGCGCGGTGGCCCGGCTGATCACCCAGCGCCACTCGCCATTGCGGTGACGCATGCGGTGGGTGCTCTCGAAGATCGGGGTCTTGCCCGCGACGTGATCGCGGATCGCGGTCTGTACCCGCGCCAGGTCGTCCGGGTGCACGAGGCTGCGCCAGTCGGGCGAGCCGCGCATGTCCTCGTCCCCGTAGCCGAGCATGGCCTTCCAGCGCGGCGAGAAGAAAACCTCGTTGCTCTCGACGTCGAAGTCCCACAGGCCGTCGTTGGCGGCGGCCTGGAACAGATTGGTGCGCTCCTCGAGCTTGGCGAGCCGCGCCTCGGTGCGGATGCGCTCGAGGCCGGTAGCGAGACTCGTGCCGATCAGCTTCATGAGCAGCTGCAGGTTCACGTCCCACGCCCCGCGCGGCAGGGTGTGGGCGAGGCCGAGTATGCCGGCAGGCTTGCCCTGCACGCGGAAGGTGATGAGCAGCGCCGAGCCGATCTGCAGATCCGCCAGCTTGGCGCCTTCGGCCGCCTGCTCCTTGCGCGGCGAGCTCGTGTCGCGCAGCTCCGAGAGCCGCAGATGCTCGAGCCGGCCCCGCAGCCACGGGAAGCCGTCGAGGCTGGCGCCCGCGAGCCCCTCGGGCTTGCACTGGGCAAAGGCGCTGCGCGCGACCTGCACGTCCTGGATCACCCCGTCGTCGGGATGCAGGGCGGCGAGAAAAGCGCAGTCGCAGCCGGTGGCCCCGCGCAGCAGCTCGAGATTGCGCCGCACGCAGGCGTCGACCTCGTCGCGGCGCATGTTCTGGAAATCGACCGCGATCTTGGTGCAGGCGACATCGAGGCCGAGAACGGGCTTCGTATGACGGCCCGTCCAGGCGTCGGCCGAAAGAATGTCGGACGCGGTGAAGTCCTGTGGCTTATCCGGCGGGGGCGGAGTCGCCATTTATCTGTGACCTCCCATAACCGAGCCGACGCAGCCTAATCCAAACGTTACGTCGCAGACTTGATACCCCGTCACGGAAGCACGTGATTTTGATTCAGTTCCGCTTTCCGAGGGTTACGTAAGATTCTCGCACACTGATTCAGGATTACAAGGTAAGGCCCTGTTGAGACAGGGCCTGGCAGTTAACAGAATCCTCATCTCGGCCGTGCGGCGGTGGCGGCGATGAGCCCCTCCCACGCCCCGATCACCTGCCCGGGCTCGATGCCGAGAATGCTCGGGCTGCCGTTGACGGTGCCGGTGAGCGTGACGGCGGGAGTCGTCGCGCCTCCGGGGCGGTAGAGCCACGGATCGATGTGACCGAACAGCGCCACGGTGGGGCAACCGAGCGCCGCCGCCGCGTGCGCTGGTCCGGTGTCCACCGCGATGCAGCTCTGCGCGCGCTCGAGCAGCGCCAGGAGCCGCGTCACCGGCAGATCGTTGGCGGCGTTGACGGCATCGCTCACGTCAGCGAGGCGCAGCACGTCGGCGATGAATGCGCTCTCGGCGCCCATCCCCGAGAACACGATCGACTGGCCCGGGCAGCGCGCGCGCACGGCCCGCACCACCTGCGCCCAGCGCTCCTCGGGCCAGTATTTGGCGGCCCCCGTGCGCGAGCGCAGGCGCCGCCGCGCCACGTGGCGGCTGCCCGGGTGGATGACCATGAAAGTGCGCCCGTTGAGCCCGCGCCGGGCGAGCCACGCATCGAGCTCGCGCCGCGCGCCCGCGCCTACCTCGAGGTGCGCCGCGCGCGCCGCCGCGGGAGGGGCCGGCGGCAGCAAGCCGCCGAACGCCGCCGGGGTGAGCGCCCCGAGGCGCAGGTACCGGTCCGCAAAATTCTCCCCGTCGAGGAACGGATAGCGGGTCGAGTCGCAGATGTAGTCCGCCGGTATCCCGCCGCGCGTGAGCAGCTCGCGTCCTTCGCCACGATCGCAGAACCAGGTGGGGCCGGCGCCGCGCGCTTTGAGCCACGCCACCAGCCGCCGCTGGCTGAGGCTCAGCCAGTACGGGGTGCGGCGGCTGCGCAGGATGAACATCTGCCCCACGGCGCGATGCCCCGCAAGCAGCGGCTCGGACCAGGGGCCCGAGGCGATGACATCGACGGGCGCCCCGAAGCGCGCGTGCAGCTGCTCGAGCAGCACCGTCAGCAGCACCATGTCGCCGAAGGCACCGCAGCGCATGACGAGCGGCGGCAGCCGTGCGGCGCGCGCGAGGCCCGCCGGAGCCTGCGAGCTCATCCGCGCGCCCCGAGCGCTGCGCGTGCCGTACCGTACAGGCGATGGAGCTCGGCTTCCATGTCTTGCTGCAGCTGCCCGAGCCGGGCGGCATCCGTCACCCGCGGGACGTAGCGCGGTGCCCCGATCGCGATCGCGATGCGCGCGAGAAAGGGCACCGGGATCACGAACTTGTCCCACTTCACGAGAAAGGCGCGCGAGGCCGCGTACGCCATCGGCAGGATCGGACGCTGCGACATCTGCGCGAGCAGCAGCGCGCCCGGCTTGAACCTGAAGCGCGGCCCGCGCGGGCCGTCGGGCGTGATGACCGGGGAAATACGATCGCGGGTGAGCGCCTGGTAGTAATCGCGCAGCGCCCGTGCACCGGTGTGGGTCGAGGAGCCGCGGATCACGGCGCCGCCGAAGCGCCGCACCATCATGGCGCCGAGCTCGCCATCGACCGACGGGCTGATAAGCCAGCCCGGAGCGAGGCCCCGGGCGCGCTGCTCGACCAGGAACTTTCCGCAGTAGAGCTGGTGCTGATGCCAATAGCAGGGAATGAGGGACGGCGCGCGCTCGAGCGCCGCCGCCAGATGCTCCTCGCCCTCGATGCGCACCACGCGGCAGGTGAGCCACCACGCCCGGATGAGCGCCACGCCGAGTGGCGCCGCCACCGCGTACAGCGCGCGCCGCGCACGCGTCATGCGCCGGCTCGAGCGGGTCGCGGTCCGATACAGTGTGTTGCGCAGGCCCGCGTCGCGCCCGTCGTCGCCCTCGCTCATGGCGTGAACAGCTCCGCGAGGGTGAGCGCGCGCGCTTCGAGGCGGCCCACCGGCAGGCTCGTCATGACGCAGGCCGCGGCGCCGGCGAACAGCTCGAGCGGCCAGGCCACGAGGGCCACGCCGCGGCAGCGCGCACCGCCTGCGGTGAGCTCGACGTCGCGTGCCTCCGTGAGAGGGGCGCCGCAGGCCTTGAGCGCCGCCTCGCGCGCCGCCCAGGCCGCGAGCCGCTCCCCGGTGCCGAGCTCGACGTCGAAACCCACTCGCCCGTGCGCAACCGCCGCACACCCCACCCACGGGCCGGAATGGCTGATGCTGAAATCCGGGTCGCCGCTCCCCGCTGCAGCGCGTGCGAGATGCGGCTTGCCGCCGTCCGGAAAGGCGAGCTCGCCGGGCGCGACGCGGGCGCCGGTAACGCGTGCCAGTGCGTGCAGCGCGAGCGCCACGCCGGCGAGCGTCGCGGGCGCGGCGGCCGCATGGGAGGCGACCTCGAGGCGCTTCGCGTACGCGAGCCTCGCCGCCAGCGCGCGCGCGCCTTCTACCGGCCACTGACCGCGCAGGTCCGAGTGATATAAGATTAAGGTTTGGCTTTCAACAGCTTGCATGACCGCCGCCGCGTCCGCGAAGACCCTTCCCCCCGAGGCCGAGCTGCAATTCGACGTGGGCTCCACCGACGATTCGCTGGAGCGCATGATCGAATTGTTTGCCCGCCACGGCGACACTTATCGCGTGTTCGTTCCGGCACGCAGATCTTATACCTATGTCATCCATCATCCGGACGACGTGAAGCGGGTGCTGGTCAGCAATCACCGCAACTACACCAAGGGCGTCGGGCTCGACCGCGTCAAGATCCTCCTCGGCAAGGGCATCATGACCAGCGAGGGCGAGCTGTGGAAGCGCCAGCGCTACATGATGCAGCCCCTCTTCCACCGCCGCGTGATCACCGCGTTCGCGCAGCTGATCGCCGCCGCCAACGAGCGCTTCATCGCCCGCTGGGACGAGCTGGCGCAGCGCGGCGCGCCCGTGAATCTCACCGACGAGATGAGCGAGCTCACTCTCGAGATCGTGCTGCGCTCGATCTTCGGGCGCGATCTCGACCGCCTCACGCAGCAGCTCGGCGGCAATCCCTTCGCGGTGGTGACCCGCGAGCAGAGCCGCGATCTGCAGTTCGCCTTCAAGTTCCGCTCCCTCACCCGGCTCGTGGCGCAGCTCATCGAGCAGCGCCGCGCCGCGCCCGAGGAGCATCTCGACTACCTGGCGATGCTGATGGAGGCACGCGACAAGGAGAGCGGCGCGCCGATGGGCGAGCGCGAGCTCATCGACGAGGTGATGACGCTGATCGTCGCCGGCCACGAGACCACGGCGAGCGGGCTCAACTGGACCTGGTACCTTCTGTCACAGCACCCCGAGGCCGAGGCGCGGCTGCACGAGGAGCTCGACGCGGCCCCCGGGATGGCGGCGCCGAGCCTCGCCGAGATGGAGGCCCTGAGCTATACCAGCCAGGTGGTCAACGAGGCGCTGCGGCTCTATCCGCCCGGGTGGCTGCTGTCGCGGCGCACGGTCGCGGCGGATGCGCTCGGCGGCTTCGCGGTGCCCGCCGGCACCAACGTGCTGCTGCCGCTCTACCTGCTGCACCGGCACCCGCGCTTCTGGAAGGAGCCGGATCGCTTCTGGCCGGAGCGCTTCGCCCCCGAGCACGAGGCCGAGCGGCCGCGCTTCGCCTACATGCCGTTCGCCGCCGGCCCGCGCCACTGCATAGGGGAGACCTTCGCGCTTTACGAGATGCTGATGCACCTTTATAAGGTGGCGCGCCGCTACCGCCTGGTGTACGTCCCGGACAAGCCCTTAGAGCTCGAGGCGCAGATCAACCTGCGCACACGCTACCCGCTCCATATGAGACTCCTGCCCCGCCGATGATCAAGGCCACGACGTTGACCGAAGTGCTCGAGGCGAACCGCGCCTTCCCGCGCGGCATCACCTACCTCGAAGGCGAGAACGAGTCGCGCAGCGTCCCGGCGGGCGAGCTCTACGAGCGCGCGCTCGGCATCCTCTACCACCTGCAGCGCATCGGTGCGCGCCGCGGCGACAAGCTGATCGTGTTCCTCGGCAACAACGAGCAGTTCATCGACGTGTTCTGGGCCGCCATCCTCGGCGGCATAGTGCCCGTGCCGGTCGCGCTCGGCATCAGCGACGAGCACCGCCACAAGGTGCTGCGCATCGCGCGCCGGCTGGGAGCCCCGTTCCTGTACACCGAGCGCCGCTCGCTCGAGCGCATCGGCGCGTTCGCCGCGGGCGCCGGCGAGACGCAGACCTTCGAGAAGCTGCGCGCGCGCACCTTCCTGGTCGACGACCTCGATGACATCTCGCGCGCCGGCAGTATCCAGCGCGCGCAAGCCGACGACGTCGCCTTCATCCAGTTCTCCTCCGGCTCGACCAGCGAGCCCAAAGGCGTGGTGCTCACCCACCGCAACATCATCGCCAACTGGCGCGGCTCGACCGAGGCGGCGGGCTTCAACGAGCACGACGTGAGCCTCTCGTGGATGCCACTCACCCACGACATGGGACTGATCGGCTTTCACCTCATCATGTTCGCGAACCGGGTGCACTCGCACTTGATGCCGACCGAGCTCTTCATCCGCCGCCCGCTCCTGTGGCTCACGCTGGCCTCGAGGATTCGCGCCACGATCCTCTGCTCGCCCAACTTCGGCTACAAGCACTATCTGAAGGTGCTCGGCGAGCGGCCGGTCGAGGGCCTGGATCTCGCCTCCGTGCGCCTCATCTTCAACGGCGCCGAGCCGATCTCGGTCGAGCTGTGCGAGGAGTTCCTGACGCGGCTCGGGCCCGCACGCCTCGACCGCAACTCCATGTACCCGGTGTACGGGCTCGCGGAGGCCTCGCTCGCGGTCAGCTTCCCGCCGGTCGGCGCGCCGCTGAAGACCATCACGCTGAATCGCCACCGCCTCAATCCCGGCGATCCGGTGCAGCTCGTAGCCGCGGAGGACCCGAATGCCCTCAGGCTGGTGAGCGAGGGCAAGGCGATCCCCTACACCCGCGTGCGCATCGCCGGCGATGACGACCAGGAGCTCCCCGAGGATCGCATCGGCCACGTGCACATGACGGGCGAGAACGTGACGCGCGGGTATTTCGAGGACCCCGCGGCCAACGCTGCCGCCTTCACTGCCGACGGCTGGCTGCGCACCGGGGATCTGGGGCTGCGGCACGGCGGCGATCTCTACATCTCCGGCCGCGCCAAGGAAATCATCTTCGTGAACGGCCAGAACTACTACCCCCACGACCTCGAGGCCATCGCGCAGCGCGCCCCGGGGCTCGAGCTCGGCAAGGTGGTGGCCTCCGGCGTGCGGCGGCGCGGCGCCGAGACCGAGCAGCTGGTGGTGTTCGTCCTGCACCGCGGCGGCGCCGCGGACTTCCTGCCGCTGGCAACTGCGGTGTCGCGGCTCATCAACGAGCAGACCGGGCTCGAAGTCGCGGAAGTTGTTCCCGTCAAGCGTATCCCCAAGACGACGAGCGGCAAGATCCAGCGGCACCTGCTCGAGGAGAGCTATGTCGACGGCGAGTTCGACGCGGACCTCGCCGAGCTCGCGGGCCTGCGCGCGGCGCAGCGCGGTCCCGCACACCGCGCGCGCAGCGAGCTCGAGGAGCAGTTGAAGACGATCTGCGACGCGGCCCTCGAGGGCAAGCGCATCGACGTCAACGACAACCTGTTCGAGGTAGGCGCGAGCTCGCTTAAGCTCATCGAGATCCACGAGCAGATCGACCGGCTCTACCCCAACCAGATCGACCTCACCGAGCTCTTCGACTTCCCGACGATCGCCGAGCTCGCCAGACACCTCGAGGCTAAGCTCGCCACCTGAGGGCCGGGTCGAAACTGGCGGGTGCCGGGCATTTTGTGCCTATAATCATCGGATTATGGAGCCTGAAGCGCTTCCCGCCTCCGCCGCCCCGGGCCGCTGTGAGCGCCGCCTGAGCGGCTGCGGCATCCGCCCCACGGCTCAGCGCGTGCGCATCGCGAGCGTGCTGCTCTCGGCCCCGCAGCACCTCTCCGCCGAGCAGATCCTCGCCAACCTGCGCGCGAGCGGCGCCCGCGTCTCCAAGGCGACCGTGTACAACACGCTGAACCTTTTCGCCTCGCACGGCCTCATCCGCCAGCTCTCCGTCGACGGATCGCGCGCCTGGTTCGATTCGAACGTCGACCCCCACTATCACTTTCACGACCTCGCGAGCGGCGCGCTGATCGACGTCCCGGTTCCGGAGGTCGAATTCAGCCGCCTGCCGGCTCCGCCCCCCGGCACCGAGGTCGCGGGCATCGACCTGGTGATCCGCCTGCGGAAAAAGCCGTAGCGCCGGCGGTTTTTTGTAGAATTGCCGCTCTCCCGGGCCGGGATAGCTCAGCTGGTAGAGCAGCGCATTCGTAATGCGCGGGTCGGAGGTTCGAGTCCTCTTCCCGGCACCACCCACCCGACACCGCCCTGCGCGTGTCAGTTCACCCGGGCGGCGGCCGGAGAACGCGCCGGAGAGGACGCGGCTGAGCCGCGCTCGAGAGCATCCACGAGCTCGGCGAGGAACTTTTCCGCGCTTCCCGACGCTCCGCGAAACGAGAATCCATAGGAGTGGAGCATCTCGTGCTCGATCTCGGACAACCGCTCGCACTCCTCGTCGCCCGCCGTAGCCCAGATCGCCGCGTACCTGCACCACAGCTCATCGCCGGGGGGAAGCTCACGGAGCGCGGCGTACAACCGCCGCAGCGACTTGGCGCTCTCGACGTTCCTTGCGTCCCAGGGGAACTCGCGCGCCTTGCGATACCGCCACCCCGCTGACGTATCCGCATTACCGAGCAGGCTGGCGCGGAACCGGCGAACCTCAGGGGCTTCACTCATATGTCCTCCTGCCGACATCGCGGAGCGCTTCCATGGCGGCGCTCAGCCGTAAACCTACTCGCGCCCCCAACCCGCGCGCCACCTGTCTCCGGTTAGCTACGAAGCCGCCTGCCTGCTATCCTGCCGCCCCCCGCCCCTCGGCCCGTCGCCCGACCCCGTCCCCCTGGCGCGTTCAGGGCGGAAATATCGTTCGTTGCGATTAAACTCCGGCGCAACACGCTGGTTCTAATGGGTATCGGCGCGGTCTCAGGCGGGCGTAGGGGACGGCTTGAAAGGGAATCTCCGTGGGCACTAACCCGGAACATCTCAGCGCACATTCGGACGACGAGCAGGTGACGTGGATCGTCCGCGACCGGGACGGCTTCGAGCGGGTTCCCGGACCCGAGGCGTCGGCGACGCTGCGCAGCGCTCCGGCGAGTGAGCTCAAGGAGCCGAGGGTCTGGCGCAAATGGCTGCTCCCGGCCTCGGTCGTGCTCATCGCGCTTCTCATCGCCTCGGCCACGTTCGCGCTCCTCGGCCGCAAGCCCCACGTGACGCCCCTCATGCACCAGGAGGAGCTCCCGCTGGTGACGGTCATGACTCCGCCGGTGAAGGAAGTCACGGCCAGCGTGAGCTTCACCGGCGCCATCGCCGCGCGCTACGACATGCCGATCGCCAATGAGGGCGACACCGCACGCATCATGGGCGTGTACGTCGAGCCGGGCGATCACGTGCAGAAGGGGCAGCTGCTCGCAAGGCTCGACAACTCCGTCCTCGTCCCGCAGGTCAACCGCCTCGCCGCTGCGCTCGAGCAGGCGCGTGCCCAGGCCGAGCTGTCCGCCGCCGAGTACAAGCGCGCGCTCGGAGTCCAGGCGGCCGGCGCACTGTCCGCCGAAGATATCGAGAAGCGGCGCGCAACTTCGGTCACCGATGCCGCCAGCGTGAAGGTGGCGGCCGCACAGCTCGCCGAGGCCGAGGCCCGCCTTGCCCGCACCCGCATCGTGGCGCCCTTCGCGGGCACGGTACTCACGCGCCGCGCCGAGGTCGGCCAGATCGCGAACCCGGGCGGCGATGCGCTGTTTCGCGTAGCGAGCGGCGGTGAAGTCGAGATGCGTGGCCAGATCGCGGAACAGGACCTCGCGCAGGTAAAGGTCGGCCAGGCGGCGACCGTTTACCTCACCGGGCTCGCGCGCCCCTTCGAGGGCAAGGTACGCCTCCTCGGTGCGATCATCGATCCGCAGACCCGCCTGGGTGACATCCGCATCACGCTGCAGCCCGATCCCGCGCTGCGGCCCGGCGCCTTCGCCCGCGCCGAGGTGACCATCGCGAGTGCGCGCCGGCCGGTGCTGCCGAAGACCGCGGTGTTCTCGGACAGCGACGGCAGCTACGTGTTCGTCATCGACGCGCAGGGACATGCGATGCGCCACCCGGTGCGCGTCGCCGATACCTCCGAGGCCGGCGTTGCGATCGCCTCGGGCCTCACGGGCAATGAGCGCGTGGTCAAGGCCGCGGGCGGATTCCTGCGCGAGGGCGAGGCCGTAAAGGTCGCGACCGACGAGTCCCCGACGCCGCCATGAAAAACATATCTGCCTGGGCGATCCGGCACCCGCTGCCGCCGGTGATGCTGTTCGTCGTGCTGTTCTTCATGGGCATGGCGGCGTTCTCGCGCCTGCCCGTCACGCTCAACCCCGACATCTCCTTCCCGGTGGTGATGATCAACATCGCCCAGCCGGGCGCCTCGCCGCAGGACATCGAGACGCAGGTCCTGCAGAAGGTCGAGGGCGCCGTCGCCGGCATCGGCAACATCGACAACATCACCTCGTGGGCCCCGGAGGGCGAGGCCAACGTCTCGATCATGTTCAACATCGGCACGCCGATCGACCGCGCCGTCGCCGACGTGCGCGACGCGGTCGCCAAGGTGCGCTCGCAGCTGCCGCCCAGCATCCTCGAACCGCAGGTGCGGCGCATCGACACCGACGGCCCGCCGATCGTCTATTACGGCGTCAGCTCGAGCGTGCTCACCGACGAGGAGATGTCCTGGTTCGTCGACAACACCCTCACCAAGCGGCTGCTCGGCGTGCCGGGGGTGGCGCAGGTGTGGCGCGGCGGCGGCGTGAATCGCGAAATCCGCGTCGAGCTCGATCCGGCGCGCATGCAGGCGCTCGGCATCACCGCGGTCCAGGTCAACGACCAGCTGCGCACCCTCAATCTCGACTCGCCCGGGGGGCGCGCGGAGCTCGGGGGCGGCGAGCAGGCGATCCGCGTGCTGGGCGGAGCGCGCACGGCGGCGGCGCTCGGCAACACGCAGATCGTGCTGCCCGGAGGACGCTTTGCGCGCCTCTCGGACCTCGCCGACGTGCGCGACAGCGTCGGGGAGATCCGCACCATCGCGCGTCTCAACGGCCGCCCGGCGACCACCTTCGCCGTCAACAAGACCAAGGGCTCCTCCGACGTCACCGTCTACGACGGCGTCCAGGCCGAGCTCGCCAAGATCCGCAAGGAGGATCCGGAGGTGAAGATGACGCAGATCTTCACCACCGTCGACTACACCAAGGAGACCTACCATTCGGCGCTCAGCGCCTTCATCGAAGGGTCGCTGCTCGCGGTGCTGGTGGTATGGCTGTTCCTGCGCGACATGCGCGCCACGCTGATCTCGGCGCTCGCCATTCCGCTGTCGGCGATTCCGACCTTCGCCTTCATGCAGTGGGCGGGCTTCACGCTGAACAACGTGAGCCTGCTGGCGCTGTCGCTGGTCGCGGGCGTGCTGGTGGACGATGCGATCGTCGAGATCGAGAACATCGTGCGCCACATGCGCATGGGCAAGAGCGGCTTCCAGGCGGCGCTCGATGCCGCCGACCAGATCGGACTCGCGGTGGTCGCGACCTCCTCGACCATCATCGCGGTGTTCCTGCCGGTGAGCTTCATGGGCGGCATCACCGGCCAGTACTTCATCCAGTTCGGCCTGACCGTGGCGGTGGCGGTGTTCTTCTCGCTGCTGGTGGCGCGGCTCATCACGCCGGTCGTCGCCGCCTACACGCTCCACTCGGACGGCCTGCCGCACCACACCGACGGCCCGATCATGCTCTGGTACCTGCGCACGCTGAAGTGGTGCGCGCTGCACCGCTGGAAGACCGTGGCGGCGGGCGTCGCGTTCTTCATCCTCTCGATCGCCGGCCTGGCCCTGATCCCGAAGTCCTTCGTCCCGGAGGACGACATCGGCTCCTCGGCGCTGCAGATCGAGCTGCCGCCGGGCGTGCAGCTCGAGGATACGGCGGCCGCCTCCGCCGCCGCCTACCGCATTCTCGCGCGCCAGCCCGAAGTCGCCGACGTGGTCGAGCTGGTCGGCAACGGCGATGAGGGAGTCCGCACCGCCGAGCTCGACGTGGCGCTGGTGCCCCCCAAGCAGCGCCACGTGACGCAGCGCGAGTTCGAGGACCGGGTGCTGAAGCTCCTGCGGACGATTCCGGACGTACAGGTGCACTTCTTCCGCGGCAACGGCGGCAGCGACGTCGTCTTCTACATCACCGGCGACGACCCGGCGCTCACCTACCAGACCGCCCGCAAGGTAGTCGACGAGATGCGCGGCCTGTCGGAGGTGCGCAATGCGCGCATCGACAACGACCTGCCCCGCCCGGAGATCGAGATCCGCCCGCACCTCGACCTGGCATCGCAGCTCGGGGTCACGGTCGAGAGCATCAGCGAGACGATCCGCATCGCGACCATCGGCGACGCCGACCAGAACAGCGCCAAGTTCTCCCTGGCCGATCGCCAGATACCGATCCGCGTCAGCCTGCTCGAGGACAGCCGCAAGAACCTGAGGACGCTCGAGAACCTGCCCGTGCCGACCGCGAGCGGCAGCACGGTGCCGCTCAAGGCCGTCGCCGACATCAGCTTCGGCCAGGGGCCGACGCGCGTGCGCCGCTACAACCAGAGCCGCCGGCTCATGATCGAGGCCGACCTCACCGACGGGGTCACGACCGGCACCGCCCAGACCAGGATCAACGCGCTGCCGACGCTCGCCCACCTGCCGCGCGGCGTGCACCGGGTCGACCAGGGCGACGCCAAGTACATGAACGAGCTGTTCGCCAACTTCGTGCTCGCCATGATCACGGGCGTGCTCATGGTGTTCGCGGTCCTGGTACTGCTGTTCGCACGCGTGCTGCAGCCGATCACGATCCTCTCGGCGCTGCCGCTGTCGATCGGCGGTGCGGTCGCCGCTCTCGCCCTCACCGGCAACTCGCTGTCGCTCGCGGTGATGATCGGCTTCCTGATGCTGATGGGCATCGTCGCCAAGAACTCGATCCTGCTGGTCGACTTCGCCATCGAGGAGATGCGCGCCGGCAAGGACCGCCTCACCGCCATCGTCGAAGCCGGCCACAAGCGCGCCCGGCCGATCGTCATGACCACCGTCGCCATGGTCGCCGGGATGCTGCCCGTGGCGCTCGGCCTGGGCGGCGATAAGGCGTTTCGTGCGCCGATGGCCGTGGCGGTGATCGGCGGCCTCATCACTTCCACCGCGCTGACGCTGGTGATCGTGCCGGCGGCGTTCACGCTCATCGACGACGTCGAGCGCTGGCTCGCACCCAGAGTCGGCCGCGTGCTCGTGCCGCAGCCGGCACCGGATGCCGCAGCGGCGTCGCGGCCGCGCCCCGTGGCCTGAAGGCGCATGCTCGCCGGGGTCGGCGCCGCGCGACCGGCCTGGTGGGTGCGCGCGCTGTCGCGCCTGCCGCTCGCCGCGCTCTATGGGGTCACCGGCCTGGCCGGCTGGCTCGCCTACCGCGTCGTTCCCTACCGTGCCGCGATGATCGACGCGAGTCTCGCCAAGGCCTTTCCCGAGCTCTCCCCGAATGAGCTGAGCGCGGTACGGCGTCGCTACTGCCTCGGCTTCGCGCAGATGCTGGCGGAGCTCGTCAAGGGAGCCGCGCTCTCGCCGGATGACATCCGCCGCCGGGTGCGCATCGTGAATCTCGAGGAGCCGCAGGCCCTGCTGGCGCAGGGGCAGTCGGTGCTCCTGGTCGCCGCACACCAGTGCAACTGGGAGTGGATGCTGCTCGCGCTGTCGCTCGAGCTCGGCTACCCGCTCGATGCGGCCTACAAGCCGCTGGTCAACCCGTGGGCGGAGCGCGAGATGGGCAAGCTCCGCACCCGCTTCGGCAGCCGCCTGGTACCGGCGCAGGAGCTGCTGCCGGACATCCTGAAGCGCCAGGGCGTGGTGCGCGCCGTCGCCATGGTCGCCGACCAGGAGCCGACCCGGTCGGAGCGCAAGTACTGGACGCGGTTCCTCAACCGCGACACCGCGTTCTACATGGGCCCCGAGGAGATCGCGCGCGTCACGCGCTTTCCGGTGTTCTTCATCGCCATGCGGCGCCGGGCGCGGGGTTACTACGAGATGGAGTTCCTGCCGCTCGCCGCCGCCGCCAGCGCCCTGCCGCCCGGCACGCTCACCGAGCGCTACGCGCGCCTGGTGGAGGAGCAGATCCGTGCGGCGCCGCCCGACTGGCCGTGGTCGCACAAGCGCTGGAGGCTCAGGAAGTCGGTCTACCAGGACCGCGTCGCCTGAAAAGGCGAGCCGGCCCGCACCTCCTGTGCGAGCCGGCCAACCGCTGGTTAGTCGACGCCGGTCGTATCCGGGCTGAGGGCTCCGCCGATCGCGCCGGCGGGCGTCGCCGACGCCGCCACCGACACCGACAGCTTTCCCGCCTCGAAGCTCTCGACGACGGCCGCACCGACCGGGGCGAGCTCGGTCGAGAAATGGCCCATCTCGACCGGGCTGCGGGCGAGCTCCGCGAGCGGCGTCCCGGCGGCACCGCCGAGCACCCGCGCGGTCGTCGCCGCCTCGACACCCGCCGAATTGACGTGCACGGTCAGCGTCGCGGCGCGCGTGTCGACCGTCGTCGCCGCGACGCCGGAGGCCCGCATGCCGAGAGCAGCGGCCTCGGGCGAGGCCGTGAGCTCCGAGAAGGTCACCCGCACGCTCTCGGGTGCGAGCTGTCCACGAATCTCGCCGTTCGGGTGGGCGGCCGAGGCCGCGATGACATAGAGCCTGCCCTGCGCGAACGCCCGGGCCTGCTCGGCGCTCAGGGTGACGTTGGCAGGTACCGCGAACTCACCCGCGCTGCCCGCGCGCGGCGCGAGCGTGACCACGGCGTCCCCGGTCGAGCCCGCGAAGCCCTGGTTGATGGTCACCGTGCGCGCGGTCATGCCGCTCACGCTCACCGTGCCGCTCACGGCACCGGTGTCCGGGGCGACGCTGATCCGCGCCACCCCTGCGGCCCTCGAGCTCGGGGTGGGGAAGATCTGCGCCGGCGACATGGCCGCCGCCGCCACGCCTCCCGTCACGGTGACCATGACCGCCGCCGAGGTCATCGTGTCACCCATGTTGTCGGTCGCCTTGGCGGTGAGCGAATGACTGCCGTTCGTGGCCATGGCGGCATTCCAATTGACGGTGTAGGGCGAGGTC
>DASQIP010000018.1:0-6214 GCA_035631515.1 Steroidobacteraceae bacterium | reverse complement strand
TCGCGGCGTTCAACCGCGCGCTCGAAGCCAAGCCGGACCTGAAGCTCGAAGCCAAGACGGCGCGTGAGCAGGCCGACGCGGACCTGAAGCAGTTCAAGGGGCTGCTCAACTTCGTGAGCTACTTCATCGGCTCGATCATGGCGATCGGCGCCACTCTCGGCGCGGTGAACTCGCTCTACTCGATCGTGGATGCGCGCCGCCGCGAGCTCGCCACGCTGCGCGCGATCGGTTTCGGCTCGGGGGCCATCGTGGCCGCGACTCTGGTCGAGTCGATCCTGCTGGCGCTCCCCGGCGCGCTGCTCGGGGCGGGGCTCGCGTGGCTCCTGTTCCACAAAATGGCAGTCAGCCCCTTCGGCTTCAGCTTCAGGCTCGATGTGACGCCCAGGCTCGCCGAAATCGGTATCGCCTGGGCGCTCGTGATGGGCTTCGTCGGCGGGCTGTTGCCGGCACAGCGGGCGGCGCGCGTGCCGATCACCACGGCACTGCGCGCAACCTGAGCCGCTTACTTGCCGAGTGAGGTCGGGTAGGGCGGCGCACTCTTCAGCCGGACGGGCTTGAAGTCCTTGAGCTGCGTGAGCACCGTCGCGATCGCAGCGTCGAGCTGCGGGTCCGCGCCGCGGTTGACGGCCGCCGGGTCGAGCGTGACCTCGACGTCGGGCGCGACGCCCTCGTTCTCGACGCGCCACTCCCCTTCGGGCGTAAAGAAGCGGAAGAACGGGACGGTGAGCTGCGCGCCGTCGATCAGGTCGGGATTCGCGCGGATGCCGATGAGACCACCCCAGGTGCGCGTGCCGATCAAGGTGCCGAGCTTCTGGTGCTTGAAGGCCCAGGGCAGGAAGTCTCCGCCCGAGCCGGCGTCCTGATCGGCCAGCATCACCTTCGGCCCGTAGATGCCGCCGCCCGGGGTGCTGAAGATCTGGGCGTCGCGGTCTTTCCAGCCGGCGAGATAGGGACGGCTCAGGATCTCGATGATGTAGTTGGCGGCCTGGCCGCCGCTGTTTCTGCGCTCGTCGACGATGAGCGCGGGCTTGTCGATCTGCGCGAAGAACATGCGGTTGAAGTACCGGAAGCCGTCGTCCGCGGTGTTGGGGAGATACACATAGGCCACCTGGCCGCCGGTCTTCTTCTCCACGTACTCGCGGTTGTGCTCGATCCAGTGCCACTGGCGCAAGGGCGCCTCGTCGGCAATCGGCTGGACCACGATGTTGTGCGCGCCGGTCCCCGCGGAGTCGGCGGCGACGCTGAGGGTCACCTGCCGGTCGACGGTCTGCTCGAAGAGTGCGTAGAGATTCTCCGTGGCATCGAGGGGACGCCCGTTGACTGCGAGCAGGTAGTCTCCCTCCTTCACGCTGACTCCCGGAACTGCGAGCGGCGCGCGCAGGAAGGGATTCCAGCGGTCGCCGCGGTAGATCGTCCTGATGCGATAGTGATTGTTCTCGACCGCGAAGTCGGCGCCCAGCAGTCCCGTTTTGGTGCCGGGCTCGGCGGGCACGTCGCCGCCGCTCAGGCGGTTGTGGCCGACCTGCATCTCGCCGATCATCTCGATGAGGAGATCCGTGAGGTCCTCGCGCCGCTGTACGAACCTGACCAGCGGCCGATAGCGCGCGTGCACGGCGTTCCAGTCGAGGCCGTGCATGTTGGGGTCGTAGAAGAAGTCTTTCTCCATCCACCACGCCTCGTCGAAGATCTGCTGCCATTCGGCGGCCGGATCCACGTACATGCCGAGCTGAGTCAGGTCGATCGGCTTGGCATCGAGCTTGTCGTTGGCGTCGGCGATCTCGAGCTTGCCCTTGGCATACGCGAGCAACAGCTTCTTGCCGTCGGCGCTCATCGAGACGTCCTCGATCCCCTGTTTGAGCGATTTCGCCTTGCGCTCGGTGAAATCGAAGCGGTACAACTCGCCGTCGTTCCCCGGCTCGACATCGGGCGGTTCCTGCGTGATGCCCGGCTGGCGGCGCTCGACGTAGAACAGTGCGCCGTCGCAGGCGACCGCGAGCGACTCGTAGCGCCGCTCCGCTACCGGAAAGCCGCTGATGCGCCCCTGCAATCCCTCGAAATCGATCGTGACGGGCTTGGGCCGCTCGGCGGCCCTGGCGTCGGACTTGTCGGCTGACTTCCCGCCGGCTTTGCCCTCCTTGCGGTCAGCCGCGGTGTCCGCCGCCTGGTCGGGCTTCCCCGGACCCTTGCAGGTTCCCTTGTCGTCGGCGTCCGCCTTGCCCGCCTCCTCATCGCCCGCCTTGGGAAGCAGCGGCGAGCGGCCGCCGGCGGCGAGCACCGCCACGTAGATACCGCGGCGGAGCGGGCGCTCCTGACTCGAGAGATCGAGTCCGACCTGGCTCGGGCCCGAATTGACGGAAGCGGTGAAGTACAGATAGTCGCCGCCCGGGGCGAACACCGGGCTGCCGGCATCGCTCAGGCCGTCGGTGAGGTCGGCGCTCTGCCCGGATCTGAAGTCGTGCACGCGAATACGGGTGAAGTGGTTCGTCCCCTGCACGGTATAGGCGAGCCAGCGGCTGTCGGGGGAGAAGCTCACCACGACGGGGCTGCGGTCGAGGGATGTGTCGATGAGCGCGCTCGCTGCCTTCTCGAGCGCAAACGCATAGAGGTGCAGGTGATAGTCCTCATAGATCAGCGTCGAACCGTCCGGCGACCAGGCGAGGAGGTGGAAGTAGATCCCCCTGGGAAGCGGATACACGTGCGGCTTCTCGAGCCCGGCCTGATCGCGCACCACGATCGCGTGCTGCTGGCCTAAGTCCGTGAGGTAGGCGATGCGGGCGCCGTCGGGACTCCACAGCGCATCCTTCTCGCGCACACCGGAGGTGTGGGTGAGATTGCGGATCGAGCCGTCCTTGACCGGCACGGTGAAGACATCGCCGCGCGCCGACACCACGACGCGCTTGCCGGTGGGCGAAAGAAACGCCGCGGTGATGGTCTTGCCGGCGTCCTTCCATTGCGGGCGCAGCTGCGTCGCCTCGGTCGCGAGCGTAATCGTCAGCGCTCGCGTGTGCCCCGAGTCGAGATCGAGCTCCTTGAGGCGTCCGCCGGATTCGTAGACCGCGCTACGCCCCGAGATGCCGAAGGCGCGCACGTCCCAGACTGTCTCGTGCGTCAGCTGGCGCAGACTCCTGCCGCGGGTCTCGTAAGCGAACAGGTTGGCGGCCCCGTCATTGCGGTCGGAGATGAAGATCACTTCATCGCCCGCCCAGGCAGGCGCACGGTCGGTGGCGTTCTCGTGCGGGACCTGCTGTTCCGCCCCGGTCGCGGGGTTGAGGATCCAGATGGGGGTGGTGGTGCCGCCGCGATACTGGCGCCAGCCGGAGGCGAGCTCGTACGCGGTGCGGTAGGGGCGGTAGGCGAGGCGCGTGCCATCGGGCGACCAGGCCGCTTCCCACGCCACGGCCTCCATGACCTGGTGCTCGAACCCGCCGGCCAGCGGAACTTCGTAGAGTTGATTGGAGCGGTTGTTGGCGATCGCGCGCGGCGAGGCGAACAGGATGCGCTTGCCGTCCGGGCTCCAGCCGTCCACCTCATCGCGCAAGGGATGCCAGGTGAGGCGGCGCGGCTGACCGCCGGCCGTCGGAATTACGTAGACGTCGGCGTTGCCGGCATAGGTGGCGGTGTAGGCGATCCAGAGCCCGTCGGGCGAGAAGTGCGGCCCGTAGGCGCTCGCGTGGGCAGTGCGCCGCTCGGGATGTTCGCCGTTGCGGTCCGCGACCCAGATGTCGCCGCCGTAGACGAACGCGAGGTGCTCGCGCGACACGGTCGGCTGACGCAGCAGCAGGGTTCCCGAAGTCTCCTCGGCGGGGGCCGGAAGGCAGGCGCCGAGGAGAAGCGTCGCGAGCAGGCCCGCGGGCCTGAGTCTCGTGCTCATTATTGTCCCCTTATTGTCCGAGCGATTTTGGTCCGAATGCGCCGGAGTCGAGCTCCCGTGCCCGTTGCTGCCGCGACCCGGGAGGGCGCCGGCCGAACAGAAGGCGGCCACCGTGTCCGAGCAACCACCATAGAGCGTGAAACACCAGCCACACCAGCACCGCGAACGCCAGCGCGAAAATCAGCCCTTCACCGGACAGCGCGAAGGTCGGCACCCAGTCGCCGAGCGTGGCGCGCGCGAGCCCCGGGTCGGCGTGCATCGCCAGGTACGCCGCCTGGCTGGCGAGGCTGCCGTGCAATGCATCCACGGCGCTCTGCAGCTGATGCACGGTCGCGACCAGCGTACGGATGACGGCACCTTCCGAGTGGAATGTCGGGTCGGTGCTCGAGAGGTGATATTGAATCAACTTCTCGATGTCACCGTGATAGAACTGGTCGGCGAGCTTCTGCCACGGCTCGAGATCGAGCTTCGCCTGGTCGAGGCGGCCACCGAGCCGCTGGCGGTACTGCGCCATGAAGCCGGGGATGAGACCGCCGCCCACGGCGGCGGACACCAGTACCACCCGGTCGAACAAACCTCTGACGATCGGCATCGTCCGGCATTGTGGCACGCGGCCCGCCGGCTGCGCGAGCGCTCAGGCCGGGCTGCGCCGCTCGCTCCTTTCGGCGAGGAAACGCTGCAACTCGGCGCAGATCGAGAGCGCCAGCATCTCGGGCCCTTGCCCGCCGAGCCTGATGCCGACGGGCGCGTGCAGGCGCGGCGCGAGCGCGGCGCGTGCGCCGGGGTCGAGCTCCGCGAGCAGCTCATCGCGCCGCGCGCGCGGTCCGAGGAGACCGACGAACGGCTCGGCCCGCCGGGCGAGCGCGGCGAGCGCTTCGCGGTCGTTCGAGGCGGTATGCGTCATCACGATGCAGGCGTCGAGCCGCTGATCGCCGAGCGCCGCGAGCGCCGCGGCTGGCCGCGCGCACAGGGTGCGTTCGGCACACGCGGCGTGCTTCGTGAGCAGCGCCTCGCGATGGTCCGCGACGATCACGCGCCACCCGAGCTGGCCGGCGATGCCGACGAGAGCCGGAGCCTCGGGGCCGGCGCCGATGAGCAGGATGCAGGGTGACGGGGAGAAGAGCACGACCGCGCAGGTGAGGCCGTCCGCGAGACGATGCTCTCCCACAGGGCTTGCCTTCAGTGCACGCGCCGGCTCGAGCTGCGGGGCGAGCTCGATCTCGGCACTTCCTGACCACAGGAAGCCGCTTCCGACGTGCGGCCCGCTCGTTACGAACGCTGCCTTCAGCGGCTGCTGCGCGCGCTCGGCCGCGAGCAGCGCCGCGCACAGCGGGTGCGTCGCACCCGCGGCCACCGGCAGCAGCAACAGCTGCATCTGCCCGCGGCAGCCGGAGCCCGAGCCGAACACCAGGTCATCGTCGCTGCGCGTATCGAAGAGCGCGACCCGCGGACGGTTCTCCGCGAGCGCCGCCCGCGCCGCCGACTCGAGGTCCGACTCCAGGCACCCGCCCGAGATGACGCCGAGGCGTGAGCCGTCCGCCTCAACGAGGGCGAGGGCTCCGGCCTTGCGGTAAGTCGATCCCGAGCAGTGAACGACCACGCACAGCGTAAACGCCACGCGCCGCGCGGCGAGATCGGCGAGCTCGCCGAGGATGCGCCGGTGGTGGGTCGCGAACGGATCCGTCTCGATCACATGCCAAAGCCCTGACGCAGAAACGCCTCGCTCCTGCGCAGCATCAGCGTGCGCGCACCCGAGTCGTCGAGATAGTGATCGAGGTCGTCCCAGGTGACGAGCTCGCAGCGGCCGCCGGCCGCTTTCAGCCGCTCGGCCCTGGATTCCCCGCCCCGTGCCGGCGCACAGGCGTACAACGCTGCAAGCAGCGCGACTATTGCTTTCATGCGAACCCCTGAACCCGGGACACCGGAATCTTAAGGCATTGGCGGCATAATGCCGCGCCAGCCCTGGCAGCGGCCATTTGAGCCGGATATGAGCGCCCGCCCATGGCAGCGGGAGGCGTGGTGCCTCCTCGCCGCCGCTCTCCTCACCGCCGCAGTGTTTGCGAACGGAGCGCTCGACATTGCCGCGGCCCGCTGGTTCTTTCGCCCCGGTGCGGTCGATCACTGGCCGCTGGCCCGCGCGTTTCCCTGGCTTCTCCTCTACCGCGCGGCTCCCTGGATCACCGCAGCACTCGTCATCGCTGGCCTCGGGTCCCTCGCTCTCAGCCTCGCGCCGGGGCGCAGGCACTGGCGGGGCGCTGCGACCCTCGTGCTGCTCGCCGTGGCTATCGGACCCGGTCTCATCGGCAACGCCGTGCTCAAGGACCACTGGCAGCACCCGCGGCC
>DASQIP010000017.1:0-1722 GCA_035631515.1 Steroidobacteraceae bacterium | reverse complement strand
TCTGCCGGCCAGCTTGTTCCTCCGGTCGCTGCAATTGCTGGGCTTCAAGACGTTTGCCCGGCAGACTGAGATCCTGTTCGACGGCGGGGTGACCGCCATCGTCGGCCCCAACGGCTCGGGGAAGACGAACATCGTCGACTCGGTCAAGTGGGTGCTCGGCTCCGGCCAGGCGCGGGACCTGCGGGGCAAGAAGATGGAAGAGGTCATCTATGCCGGCGGCCAGCGGCGCCCGCGCGCCTCCTACGCCGAGGTGACGATGGTGTTCGACAACACGGCGGGCCGCCTGCCGGTCGATTACCACGAGGTCGCGATCAAACGACGCATCGAGCGCGACGGTGAGAGCGATTACTTCCTCAACGGCACTCGCGTGCGCCGCCGCGATCTGCTTCACCTTCTCTCGTCGACCGGTTTGACCGTCGACTCGTACGCGATCATCGATCAGCACGACATCGAGCACATCGTGGTCTGCTCCGCTGCGGAGAGGCGTCAGCTGCTGGAAGAGGCGGCCCAGGTGCGCGGGGTCAAGCAGCGGCGGCAGGAGGCTCTGCAGCGGCTGCAGGAGCTGGCCGCGAACCTGCTTCGCCTCGAGGATCTGAAGACAGAGCTCGGGCCACGGCTCGAGGCGCTCCGCACCCAGGCCGCGGCGGCCCGCGAGGCAGCCGAGGCATCGGCGCGTCTCGAGCTGCTGAGGGGCAGCATCGTGTGGGAGGAGTGGCGCGAGGCTCGCGACGGCCATCGCCGCGCCTCGTCGCAGCTGCAGGGCCTCGAGCGCCGCCTGCTCGATGCCCGCGAGCAGTCCCGCACGGCCGAGGACGAGTTCAAGGCCGGCCGGGCCGCCATGCAGGCGGCACAGGACCGCCGCCTCGAGCGACAGCGCACGATCAGCGGGCTGCGTCTCGACCTCGCCGCCGCCGACCATCGCCTGCAGCTCGCCGAGGAACGCGCCTCCAGCCGGCAGGCGGTCGTCGAGTCGATCCGCCGCTCCGACAAAGAGAGCGGCGCCCTGGAGGAAGCGGCCCGCGCGCTTCGCTCGCAGCTGTCTGGAGAGCTGATGGAGGCCGAGGCCGCCCTGGCGTCGGTGGACGAACCCGCCGGCGCGGTCCCGGACCCCGACGGCACGGAGGCGGAGGCAGCCCGCCGAACCGCGGAGCAAGCGCGCAAAGCGACGTCGCTCGCCGTGTCGACGCTGGCGTCCTTGCGCACACGCCGTGAATTCCTGGAGGAGCAGTCGGCACAGCTGGCGCGTGCGATGGCCGCCGCGCGGGACATCCCGGCGCACGAGGAGGCCGTCGCGCAGGCCGAGCGCAGCGCCCGCGATGCCGAATCGGCCGCCAATGAGCTCTCCCGGCTTCGTGCGGAGCTCGAGGGCATCGAGGCGCTGAGGCCGCTCGACGCGGCAGGCCCTCGCCTGGGCGAGGTGCTCACCGCCGAACCTGGTTACGAAGCCGCCCTGGCGGCAGTGCTGGGCGCGCTCGTCGACGCCACCGTCGTGCCGGACGAAGCGTCGGCGAACCGGGTTGCCTCCGCCGCCGAACGGCAGGTCACGGTCGTCTATCCCTTCGATGCCACCGAGCCGCGGCCGGGATCCCTGTACGGCCACGTGCGGGCACGTGACGGCTTCGACCTCATCGCTCGGCGGCTGCTCGGCGGGGTGATCGTCGACCGGGACGTGACCATCGACGGCACGTTCCGTGAGCCCGGCCTGGTGCGTGGCGGAGCCGA
>DASQIP010000016.1:0-23673 GCA_035631515.1 Steroidobacteraceae bacterium | reverse complement strand
GGTCGTCACCGCCTCCAACCTGCCGATGTATCTCGGCTGTGCGCTCGCGGTACCGATCCTGTGGCGCCGCGGCGAGCTCGGCAAGTCAGGCCCCCGCGAGTCGCGCTGGATCGCGGCCGCGGTCATAGCCGCCGCCTACTGCGTGTGGGCATCGATCGGTCTCGGCGGCAAGTCGCTCCTGTGGGCGCTGGTACCGTGCGCCGTGGGCGTGCCGGTTTACTGGTGGTACGCCGTCGTGCGGCGGCCCGCTCTCGCGACCTGAGGACTGAAGTCAGCGGAGACCAACGCATGCCGCCCCGGCCCATCGCTCTCGTCGGACTCACGCTGCTGCTCCTTGGCCCTGCCGCCGCGGCTCACGCCGCCGGGCAGCCCGCAGCGCAGCCGCGCGCCCGCGACCTCGGTATTCCATTCGACGGCACGCCGGGGCCGCTGAATGCCATCACCGACGTCGACGGGGTCCTGGTCGGCCACACCACGCTCATCGCAGGCAGCGGCAAGCTGATCGTGGGACAGGGCCCGATCCGCACCGGCGTCACGGCGGTGCTGCCGCGGGGCTCGGCTTCCATGCAGCGCTTCTCCTTTGCCGGCTGGTACTCGCAGAACGGCAACGGTGAGATGACCGGCACGACCTGGGTCGAGGAGTCGGGCTTTCTCGAAAGTCCCGTACTCATCACCAACACCCACTCGGTCGGCGTGGTGCGCGATGCCGTGATCGCCTGGCGCGTCGCCCACGGCCCGCCCGATGCCACCGACTCCTGGTGGTCGCTGCCGGTGGTCGCCGAGACCTGGGACGGCTGGCTCAACGACATCAACGGCTTTCACGTCAAGCCCGAGCACGTATTTCACGCGCTCGACAGCGCGCGCGGCGGACCCGTCGAGGAAGGCGCCGTGGGCGGTGGCACCGGCATGGTCTGTAACGGCTTCAAGGGCGGCATCGGCACGTCTTCCCGCAAGCTCACCGACAAGGACGGCGGTTACCTGCTCGGAGTGCTGGTGCAATGCAACTACGGCAGGCGGCTGAACCTGCGCATCGCGGGCATCCCGGTCGGGCGCGAGATCGACAGCGAGGATCCGTATGCGTTCCTGCCCGCAGAGCTCACCGAGCGCGGCTCGATCATCGTGGTGGTCGCGACCAACGCGCCGCTCCTGCCGCATCAGTTGAAGCGCATCGCCCGGCGCGTCTCGCTCGGCCTCGGCCGCACCGGCAGCATCGCCGGCAACGGCTCGGGCGATATCTTCATCGCGTTCTCGACCGCCAACCCGTCGGCCAGCGAGATCAGTCACGGGACGGTGGACCTCAGGATGTTGCCGAACGATTCCATGGATCCGCTGTTCGCCGCGACCGTACAGGCCACCGAGGAGGCGATCGTCAACGCCATGGTCGCCGCGACCGACATGACGGGCATCGACGGGCATCACGTGCGGGCGTTGCCCCACGATGAGCTGCGCGCGGTGCTCGCCAGATACAACCGGCTGCTCAGGTAAGCGGCGCCGACCGAGCGGCGGTCACTCGTCCTCGATATCGTCGCTCAGGACTGCCTTGCGGCGGGCAATGAAGTCGAGCATCGCCTGGTCCTGGGCGGGGTCGATGCCCGGATCCTGGTAATCCGCGAGCATCTTCTTCCACGCGCGGTTGGCGCGCTGCTCGGCAGTGAGGCTCCCCTCCAGCGTCCACTGCTCATAAGAAGAGTAGTCGGCGATCGTCGATTGATAGAACGCGGACTCGAAATTGGCCAGGGTGTGCGCGCAGCCGAGAAAGTGGCTGCCGGGCCCGACCTCGCGGATGGCGTCCAGCGCCTGGCCCCGCTCCGACAGGTCCATGCCCTGCGCCAGCATCTGCATCATGGCGCACTGGTCGGCATCCATGACGAACTTCTCGTAGCTCGCGACCAGCCCTCCCTCGAGCCAGCCGGCCGCGTGGGTCACGAGGTTGACCCCGGCCAGGAGACTCGGCAGCAGCGTATTCGCGCTTTCATACGCCGCCTGGGCGTCGGCCGCCTTGGATGAGCACAGCGAGCCGCCGCTGCGGCACGGCAGCTTGAGACGCCGCGCGAGCTGCGCGGTGGCGAAGATCATCTGCGTGGCCTCCGGCGTGCCGAAGGTCGGAGCTCCGGTGCGCATCGAGATCGCGCCCACGAACGAGCCGAGAATCACCGGCGCACCGGGCCGCACCAGCTGAGTGAGCGCCATGCCGGCGAGCGTCTCGGCGAGAATCTCGGCCAGGCAGCCGGCGGGCGTCACCGGCCCCATGGCACCGGCCAGCACCGCCGGGACCACGATGGTCCCCTGATTGTGGCCGGCGAACTGCCGCAGGGCGGCCAGCATCCGTCCGTCGTAGACCAGCGGGGAGTTGGAGTTGATGTTGCCGAGGACCACCGGGTGCGTCTCGAGGTATTGCGCCCCGAACAGCGCCTGCGCCAGACCGACGGCATCGGCGGCGTGGCCGCCGGTCTCCGGCGTCGCCTCGCAACCCTGATCCGACCAGCGGAAGAAGGCGTACTGCACATCGAGATGCCGTTTGTTCGGCGGGATCTCCATCGGCTCGCACATGCAGCCGCCCGAGAAGTGGATCGCGGGCGCCATGTGGGCCAGCTTGATGAAGTTCTCGAGGTCGGCGAGCGTGCCGTAGCGGCGGCCGCGCTCGAGGTCGCTGACGAAGGGCGGCCCGCCCACCGGCGAGAACACGGTCGCATTGCCGCCGAAGCGGACGTTGCGCTCGGGATTGCGCGCGTAGAGCGTGAACTCCGACGGGGCGCCCGCCAACAGCCGGCGCGCCATGCCCCGCGGAATGTGGACGCGCTCGCCCTTCACGTCCGCGCCGGCCTTGCGCCACAGCTCGAGGCTCGGCGGGTCGCGCCGGAACTCGACGCCGATTTCTTCCAGGATCGTCTCGGCATTCTTCTCGATGACCTCGACCGCCTCCGTGCTCAGCAGTTCGACCGGCGCCAGACGGCGGCGGATGTAGGGGTACTTGGCCGCCGGCGCCCGGGCGCGGGCTCGCCGGCTTTCCCGGCCGGGGCGCGTGGAGCCGGCGGTTGCGGTCATCGCGGTGCCTCCGGCCGGGCGGCGAGGATCGCGCGCCAGTTGAGGATCGCATTCCACAGCAGGCGCTGGTCGCCGCGGTTGAGATCGCGGTGCAGCGGGTTGAAGTTGAACGCGATCACGTGCCCGGTTCCGGAAGGCATATCGAGGATCGCCGGCCGGCCGATGAGATTCTCCTCGCCCCAGGCCTGCCCGCTGACGACGAACGGCGCCCCGTCGCGGTCGCCCCACTCGAGCACCACGCCGCTGCGATCGACGGGACCGTCGAGGCAGGTGGTGCAGTACGCCATGCGCAGCCAGCGGCGTGGCACCGAGTAGAGCGGGAAATTCTGCCGGAACACCCAGGTGCGCGCCGCGTAGCCGTAGGCGATCGGGTGCTCGGGCCGCGCGAAGCTCACCCGCACGTGCGAGCCCGGTGTGCGGGTCACGGCGGACTGGGAGGCCGCCGCCGAGGCTGCGCCGCCTCCCTGGGTGCTGCGCGGCACGCCGCCGGACTCGCGGCGCACGCCGCGCACGATACCGCCCTCGAGCGGCAGCATCGAGCCGCTGCCGAGCGTGATCAGGAGACCTCCTGACTCGACGAAGCGCTCGAGCCCGGCGAGGCCGCCGTAGCCGATGCCGCCGGTGATGTCGTCGGACCCGGCGGGAGCGCCGAACGCGGGCGTCGCGCTGGTCTTCCTGAACGGCATGGGCCCCCAGGACTTCGGGATCCCCTGGATCTGCTCGGCGAGCTCGAGATCGACGTGCCCGTAGAGCAGCACGTCGTACTTCTCGCGCAGCCTCCCTGCGCGGATGTCCTCATCGCGCACATATACATAAGGAATGTGGCGCTGATCGAGCGAGTAGCGCGCCCAGCCGATCGTGTCCGTGTCCGCCCAGGGCACCCACAGCCCGAGGCGCGGCACCGGGGCGTCGTGGCGCGCCACCTCCGGCGCCGCCGCGGCGCTCGCGAAATCGAGCCCGAGGCCGCCGGCCGCGTCGTGCAGCGCCGCCGCGAGGCCCGGCTGCGGCCCGAGAATCCACGAGCCGGCCGGGTATGCGGCGCCGTCGAGCGTGAACGGCCGCTCGGCGATCGCCACCTTGAAGCGCGCGAGCCGGTAACGCGCCTCGAGCAGCGCCTCCTGGCCCGTGTCCTTCAGTACGAACACCGGTCCGCTACCCTCGACCGTCCCCCTTATTTGCGGCGCCTCGCGCAGGGGGCTCAGGTCGAGAGCGCGCACCCGGCTGTCGGCCGTCGCCACCGCCGTGAGGTGATAGTTGACGGGCAGCGCCCAGGAGATGTCGTCATAGGCCTCGCCGGCGTCCTTCGGGTATTGCTGCGGACTGAGGAGATCGACCGCGTAGTCGCGGTACGGCTGGTCGAGCCGCACCACGTACGTGCCGGCCGGAAACGTACCTTCCCTGAGACTGAAGGGCGCGCCGGCGCGCTGCACCTCGATGCCCTGCGCGAGCAGCCGCGCGACGAGCTGTGCGACCCGGGCCGGATCGCCCTGCCCGTCCGGAATGAGAAAGCCGAACGGCGGCTGCGCGAGCCCGCGCTGGTAGGAATGCAGGCCCTTGAGGTAATAGTTGCGCAGCAGCTGCTGCGATTGCTGCGCCACGTCGTCGAGCGCCGCGAGCAACGCGGTCTCGTTGTAGTTGACGTTGTCGCGCGCCGACCAGGAAAAAGTCCCCTGCGCCGGCGCCGGCAGGGGGCGGTACCATTCGACCGAGGTCTCCTGGCTCGGCTGCTGCGGGACCAGCGTCTCGGCGGTGCCGTTGCCGAAGGTCTCGTAGCCGCGCCCGTCGGCGTTGTGATTGGTGGCGATGGCATCGAGATACAAATGAGCGAAGTCGTCGCCGAAGTTCCAGGTCCACACTCCCGGCATGCCGAGGCCGGTGAGCGTCTGCATCTCGTGGAAGCTGAGCTCGAGACGCTCGTCGTAGGTGAGCGGGTCGACGTGCTCGTTGATGGGCCCGGTGCCGTTCCAGGTGACGAGCAGCGCCACGCTCTCGTGCATGTCGTGGATCACCTGCGGGTGCCAGTCCCACATCATCCGGAACACCGCCTGGGTGGTCGCGTGCACCTGCTGGTGCGCATCGCGGTTGATGTCGACGTAGGCGTACTTCGACCAGTAGGGCGGCGCCTGCCGCGGCAGATGCGCGAGGTCCGTCCTGCCCTTGAGGTAACGGTAGAACCACTCGACCTGCTTGTCGCGGCCGTCGGGATTGCAGACCGGATTGATGAGCACCACCACTCGCGCGCGGATGCGCTGGATCAGCGGCTGCTCCGACACCGCGAGCCGGTAGGCGAGCTCGAGCGCCGACTCGGTCGAGCCGCTCTCGTCGGAGTGCAAGCCGGCGTTGATGTAATAGATCGGGCGCGCGGCGGCGATCAGCTGCTCGGCGGCCGCGGCCGCGGTGCGGCGCGGGTCGGCCAGCGCCGCCGTGGCCTCCCTGAGCCGCCCGAGGTCGCCGATCCCCTGCTCGTCGGCGATCGCCAGCAGCACGATGTCGCGGCCCTCCTCCGAGCGGCCGATGGTGAAGAGGCGCACGCGCGGCGAGGAGCCGGCGAGCGCACGTGCGTAGCCGAATGCCGCGGCGGAGTCGACCAGCTCACCCGGCGCGCCCGGGATGCGATGCCAGAAGGCGCGCGGCGACACCACGCCCGGGGCAGCGGGCAGATAGCTGACCCAGGGCGAGCTGAAGCGCGGCTCGGTGGTGGCACGCGCGATCTCCTCGATCGAGCCCGGCTCGGCGCTGTCGGGGGCGCCCGGCGCCTGCGCGGCCGGCAGTTGCGGAGCAAGCGCGAGCGCGGTCAGCAGCACGAGCCTCTTGTTGCGCATGAGCTCTTCACCTCGCTTCCGTCCGCGTCGGCCGCGGACGCGGGTGAGTATAGCGCCGTTCTCTATTGAACATTCGATCAACGAGAGGCAGACTGCCGCGATGCCCCGCAATCCGCGCTACGACCCGCTGTTCGAGCCGGTGAGGATCGGGCCGGTCACGGCACGCAACCGTTTCTACGCCGTGCCGCACGCCGCCGGCATGACCAACACCATGCCGCACATGCGCGCCGCTTTCCGCGGCATGAAGGCCGAGGGCGGCTGGGGGGTGGTGTGCACCGGCTACGTGTCGATCGATCCGGGCTCGGACGACGCGCCCCTGCCCTACGCGACGCTCTGGGACGAGGACGACGTCCGCTCCCATGCCCTGATGACCGAGGCGGTCCACCGCCACGGCGCGCTCGCCGGCATCGAGTTGTGGCACGGCGGCGGGTCGGTCATGAACCGCCTGAGCCGCATTGCGCCGATGTCGCCTTCCGGCACGTCGTGGATGGCGACCCACGTCAACTTCATGGGCAACCAGCGCCCGCGCGTCATGGATGCACACGACATCCGCGCGCTGCTCGCCGCTCAGGCGGCCGCCGCGCGCCGCGCGCGCCAGGCGGGCTTCGACATCGTCTATGTCTATGCCGGCATGGGCTATCTGCCCTACGAGTTCCTGCTGCCGGAGTGGAACCAGCGCGCCGATGCGTACGGCGGCAGCGTGGCCAATCGCGTGCGGATCGTGCGCGAGCTGCTCGAGGTCACGCACCAGGCCGTGGGCGGCCGGTGCGCGGTGGCGCTGCGCATCAGCCTCGAGGAGCTGCGTGCGCGGCCGAGCGACGCCGCCCCTTCCGAAGCGCACGAGGTCGTCGGGCTCCTCAGGGATCTCCCGGACCTCTGGGACGTCAAGATGGACTCCTCGCCCACCGACTGTCCGCCCTCGCGCTTCGCGAGCGAGGGCAGCCACGAGCCGGTCATCGACTTCGTGAAGAAGGTGACCTCGAGACCCGTGGTCGGGGTCGGGCGCTTCACCTCCCCCGACACCATGGTGAGCCAGCTGCGCCGCGGCGTGCTGGACCTGATCGGCGCCGCGCGCCCCTCGATCGCCGATCCCTTTCTGCCGCAGAAGATCGACGAGGGGCGCGAGGCCGAGATCCGCGAGTGCATCGGCTGCAACATCTGCATCTCGAGCTGGCACGACAGCGTACCGGTGCGCTGCACGCAGAATCCCACCATCGGCGAGGAGTGGCGCCGGGGTTGGCATCCCGAGCGGGTGCCGGCGGCGGCGAGCACGGCGTCGGTGCTGGTGGTCGGGGCCGGGCCCGCCGGCCTCGAGTGCGCCCTCACCCTCGGCCGGCGGGGCTACGAGGTGAGCCTCGCCGAGGCGGCCGACGACATCGGCGGGCGGCTGCGCTTCGAGACGCGCCTGCCGGGGCTCGGCGCCTGGGGACGGGTGGTCGACTGGCGCCGCGGGCAGCTCGAGCGGCTCGCCAACGTCAACATCTACCGCGGCAACCGCCTGTCGGCGGACGAGATTCTCGGGCTCGGATGTGCCCACGTCGTGCTCGCCACCGGCGCCCGCTGGGCGCGCCTGCTGTACTCGCCGCTCGAGCTCGCGACCGGCATGCTGGACGCCGCCGGCGTGCTGACGCCCGATGACATCGCCGCCGGCGCCGCGGTCGCCGACCCGGTGGTCGTCTACGACTTCGACAACTACTACATGGGGGGCGTACTTGCGGAATACCTCGCCCGCGGCGGACACTCGGTGAGTTATGTGACGCCGGCCGGCCATGCCTCGGCGTGGACCATCATGAGCAACGAGCAGCCCCAGGTGCATCGCGCCCTCTTCTCCGCAGGTGTAGCGCTGCACACGCTGTCGCGCGTCACCGCCTTCGCCGGCGGCGCCGTGACGCTCGCCAACCAGTTCACGAATGCCGCGACGCAGCTACCCTGCCGCTCGCTGGTGATCGTCGGCGCGCGCTTCGCCGACGACCGCCTGCACGGCGAGCTCGCCGCGCGGGCCGCGGAGCTCAGCGCCGCCGGGATCCGCTCCGTCACGCGCATCGGAGACGCGCTCGCGCCGGGAGCCATCGTGCACGCGGTCTACAGCGGCCACCGCTATGCGCGCGAGCTCGATGCCGATCCGGCCACTCTCGGGTATCGGCGCGATGCGCCGCTGCCGGGATCTGCGTGAGCGGGCCGGCGGCGGGCTCGCACGCGTTGCCTGCGCGGCAGCGCGTGCGGGTGCGCTGGAAGATCTTCCTCTACCTGTTCGGCTTCGGCTTCATCGTCTACATGCAGCAGCGCGCCATTCCGGTGGCGAGCGTCGAGATGATGCCGCGGCTCGCCTTGAGTCAGGTGCAGATCGCCTGGCTCGAGCAGGCGCTGCTCATCGGCTACACCGTGATGCAGTTTCCCGGCGGCGTGCTCGGCCAGCGGCTCGGGGCGCGCCGCAGCTTCGTGATCATCTCGCTCATCGCGCTCGCCGCCTACGTGGCGACGCCGCTCGCGCCGCTCCTGACCGCCGGCGCGGCGTTGTTCGCGATGCTGGCCGTCCTGCAGCTGCTGCTTGGAGCCGCGCAGGGACCGGTGTTCCCCGTATCGGCCGGCGTGTTCCAGACCTGGTTCACGCCGGACAAGTGGCCGCTGGTCCAGGGGCTGCAGAGCATGGGGCTGCAGCTCGGCGCCGCCGTCATGCCGCCGCTCATCACCTGGCTCATGGACGCATTCGACTGGCAGCGGGCGCTGCTGTGGAGCGCGCTGCCGGCGCTGCTCCTCATCGGCGCCTGGGCCTGGTACGGCCGCAATACTCCGGCCGAGCACCCGGCGGTGAGTGCGGCGGAGCTCGCCGAGCTCGCGGCACACCCGGCGACGCCGGTCGACTCCGCCATCTCGTGGGCGCGTATGTGGGCGCTGATGAAGAACCGCGACGTGCTGCTGCTCACCGCCTCCTACGTGTGCATGAACTACGTGTTCTACCTGCTCGCCAACTGGTGCTTCCTCTACCTGGTGCAGGAGCGGCACTTCGCCCGGCTCGAGAGCGGCTGGCTCGCGAGCACCCCGCCGCTCGCGGCGGCGGTCGCCGCGGGTCTCGGTGGCAAGCTCGCGAGCTCGCTCGCAGTCCGCTACGGGGTGCGCCGCGGGCTGGCGATCGTGCCGCTCATCTCGCTGCCGGCGGCAGCCATCCTGCAGTTCCTGGCGGTCGATGCGGCCAACGCCTACCTGGCGGTGCTCGCCCTCGCCCTGTGCTTCGGGGCGGTCGAGCTCAACGAGGGGCCCTACTGGGCGGCGATCATGCACGTCGGGCGCGCCGACGCCATGGCGGCTTCGGGGTTGCTCAACACCGGCGGCAACGCCGGGGGGCTGATCGCCACCCCGATCGTCGGCTATCTTTCCAGTCGACATGAGTGGACGCTGGCGTTCTGGATCGGCGCGGCGTTCGCAATCGCGGGCGCCGCCGCCTGGCTGGCGGTGGATCCGTCAAGGGGGGAATCGAAATGAAAGCCAATCGCAAGCTGTCGGGCGCGGTCGCGGCCGTCCTCGGTGCACACGCGGCTCAGGCAGCCGCCCAGGCCGCTCCGCCGGCCGCCGAAACGCCCGCGAGCGGGGCGCTGCAGGAGGTGCTGGTCACGGCCAACCGGCGCGTCGAGAACCTGCAGGACGTGCCGATCACCATCCAGGCACTCACCGCCGAGACGCTGAGCCAGCTCAACGTCCAGACCTTCGACGATTTTCTCAAGTATCTCCCCAACGTGACCGCCACCACGTTCGGGCCGGCGCAGGGCGATATCAACATGCGCGGCCTCTCGACCGGCGGCTCGGGCGGGACGCAGGGCTTCGGCGCCACCGGCAGCTTCCCCAACGTCGCGGTCTACCTCGATGAGCAGTCGGGCGAGGTTCCGGGCCGCAACCTCGACATCTATGCGGTGGATCTCGAGCGCATCGAGGTGCTCGAGGGGCCGCAGGGGACGCTGTTCGGCGCGGGAGCCGAGGCGGGCGTGGTGCGCTACATCACCAACAAGCCGAAGCTCAACGTCACCGAGGCGGCCGTCAACGCCGGCTACGCCACCACCGCGCACGGCGATCCGAGCGCGGCCGCCGACGCCGTCATCAACCTGCCGCTGATCGCGGATCGCCTCGCGGCACGCCTGGTGATCTACGACGACCGGCGCGGCGGCTACATCGACAACATCCCGGCGACTTTCGCGCGCGAGCCGACCGACCGGGTGGTCGTCAATTACTTCGGCGGCGTGGTGCCGCCGAACAGCGGTCCGATCAACAACTTCAACAACGCGGGCAAGGCCATCAACCCGGTCACCTATCAGGGTGTGCGGGCCTCGGTCCTCTGGCAGATCAACGACGCCTGGAAGGCGCTCATCACCCAGTCCTACCAGAGCATCGACGCCGAAGGGGTATTCTGGGCGGAGCAATACGACAGCCTCGCGAACCCCCTGCCCGATCTCTCGGTGCAGCTCTTCGGCCCGAGCTACGACAAGGACAAGTTCGAGAACACCGCCTGGACGCTCGAGGGCCGGGTGTCCGGCCTCAGGCTGGTCTACGCGGGCGCATTTCTCAGCCGCACGGCCGATCAGCTGCAGGACTACACCAACTATTCGCGCGGCACGTACGCCGGCTACTACCAGTGCAACTACCCGGGCTATCCCTTCATCAATGGCGTCCCGACGCCCGGATCCGCGGGATTCTGCTACTCGCCACGGACTTTCTGGACCGACCACGAGACCACGACGCATCAGAGCCACGAGCTGCGCGTCAGCACGCCGGACGACTGGCGGCTGCGGGGCCTGGTGGGGCTCTTCTGGGAACAGTACCGCGTCCATGAGAACACCGACTGGCACTACGGCACCAGCCCGAACTTCTATCCCATCGGGCCGCCGAGCATCAATCCCTATGGCGCGCAGCCGACCAACTATCCCGTGACCTCCAACAATCCCAACGTGCGCCCGCTCGGCGACGCGTTCTTCGACGACGTGACGCGCGGCTACCAGCAGCTCGCGGCCTTCGCCTCCGTCGACTTCGACATCATCCCGAAGGTGCTGACGATCACGGGCGGCACGCGCTGGTACGACACGCGCAACTTCGAGCTCGGCTCCAACGTCGGCAGCTTCGGTTGCGAGATCTACGGTCCCTACGACGGCTATGTGCCGCCCAATCCCTGCGTCAGCACGCTCGCCACCGGCGTGCTCAGCAACCTCAACAACCTCGACGCCAAACACCTGCGCAACTCCTACGTCGGCACGCGCAGCCGCGCCAACCTCACCTGGCACGTCACGCCCGACGTCATGGCCTACTACACCTGGTCGCAGGGCTTCCGGCCCGGCGGCTTCAATCGCGCCCAGGCGCAGATCAGTCCGAACTCGCCGCTGTTCGGCATCTGGGCCCCGCCGATCTCCTACGCCCCCGACACGCTCACCAACAACGAGATCGGCTGGAAGACCGAGTGGCTCGATCATCATCTGCAGTGGAACGGCGCCGTCTACCAGGAGAACTGGGACAACGTACAGCTCAGCATCTTCGACCCGAGCGTGACCGGCAACCTGGTGTTCACCACCAACGGGCCCAACTACCGCGTGCGCGGCGCCGAGACGCAGCTGGTGTGGCGCGCCGCCGCGGGGCTCACCGTCACCGGCGCGGCGGCCTGGAACAGCAGCGAGAACGTGCACAACCTGACTTTGCTCGACAAGAACGGCCAGCCGATCACCAACGTCGTCAATCCCTTCGGCCAGCTGGGTGCGCCACTCGCGCAATCGCCGCCCTTCGAAGGGAACCTGCGCGCCCGTTACGACTGGCGGGTGCGCGACTACGACGCGTTCGTGCAGGTCGGCACGACTCACCAGGCCCATTCCTATGCCACCACCAACCCGCAGCAGACGACCTTCCAGGGAGTGCCGACGAATTTCAACGACCCGTCCTTCACCACTTACGACGCCTCGGCGGGCGTCGGCTCGGGGCCGTGGCTCGCGCAGCTGTACGCCGAGAACCTCACCGATACCCGCGCGATCCTCTACTCGTCCTACGCGGAGTTCGTGAAGATGAACACCGTCAACCGACCGCGGACCGTCGGCGTGCGCGTGTCCTACAAGCTCGAGGGCAAGTGATCGTCAGCCGCGCGGCGCCGCCGCACGCCAGGCGCGCAGCAGGCCGCGGTGCACGGCCAGATAGCCGGGCGAGCGCACCCGCACGCGCGCGCCGAGCAGCGCGTGCAGGGCGCCGAGCGCGTGAAACGGCACCGACGGGCAGCAGTGATGCTCGGCGTGATACGGCATGCGCCAGGCGATGAGCCGCACCGCCGCGTTGCTGCGCGTGCTGCGGGTGTTGGCGAGCATGTCGGCGACCAGCGGGCAACCGGTGTGCTCCGCCATGAGGAAGGCCCGCAGCAAGGGCTGGCCGAGGAGCGCGGGCAGCACCCAGTAATAGAGCGCGGCGTCGAGCTGCAGATACAGCGAGCCCGCCGCAATCAGCGCGTAACAGCTCCACAGGACGCGCGCCTCGCGGACCACGAGCCCTGCCCTGCCTGCCGGCACGAACGGCTCGGTCACGCGGCCCGTGAGCGCGTGACGCAGCGTCACCTCGAGCCGATCGCGCCAGTACGGAAGGCCCGTGAGGCGCCACGCCCAGGACGCGAGGCTCGCCGGGGGCGCGGTGGTGAGCTCGGGGTCGCGCCCGGGCTGCTGCGTGTAGCGGTGGTGCGCGAAATGAAAGTAGCGGAAGTACCGGGGCGGCAGCATCAGGAGCGCACCGCACACCCAGGCGACGCCCTCGTTCAGCCGCGCGCTCGCAAACGCCGTGCCGTGGATCGACTCGTGCAGCGCGCAGAAGAGGAACGACAGAACGATGCCGTGCAGCAGCAGCGCCGCCGCGAGCCACCACTGCCCGCGGCTGACCGAGATCAGTGCGCCGGTCGCCGCGAGCAGCGTGAGATGGAAGCCGAGCTGCAGCAGGCCGCGGGTATTGGAGCGCCGTGACAGCCGGCGCACCGTCTCGCGCTCGAGTCCCGGAGTCGCTATGGCGTCGATGTCCATCGGGTACGCCTCAGGGGGCGGGCGCCTCGGCCGCGATGCGGCGGCCGCCGATGCTGCCGCGTGCGGCGGCGCGCGCGCCGCTCACCCCTTCCGGCCAGCTGAGAGTGAGCGTCCCCGGCCCTTGCGCGGTCTCGAGGTCGAGACGTGCGTGGACCGTCCCGGTGCGTCCCGGCCAGTCGATGCGGCCCGAGGCGCTCACGTCCTCGGTCCAGCGGAGCGAGCGCAGCTCGAGCCGGTAGCCCGCGCCGGCCGCCGCGGCGCTGAAGGTGCCGCCGCGCAGCCCGACGCCGTCGCCCGGGCCAGCGGCGGCGGCGCGCGCGAGCGCATCCTCCGCCGTCAGGAGTGCCGCCGTCACCACCCGCAGGTCGTCCGCGGCCGCCCGGCTCCCGGCCGGGCTCTGCGCCGGCATCAGCTCGCGCGCGCGGCGCGCGAAGGCGCCGACCAGCCGCACGGCGGGTACGGCCGCGGCGCAGCTCTCATCGCCGCTCGAGAGTGTGTCCATGAAGCGCCGCACCAGCACCGCAGCGCACTCGCTGCGCGCGTGCGGCAGCGCGTTCACGTGAAAGCTGTTGGCGATCACGACGTGGCGCGCGTGCGGAAAGTGCCCGGCGGCGACCGCGCCGTCGGCCACGCTCGTCATGTCGTCGAGCTCGCCCGACACCACCAGAACCGGAAGGTCGGGATAGCTCGATGGCGGATAGCTGAGTGGCGAGAGCGGCCGGGCGGGCGGCGACGGCCATTCGACGCACTGATCGATGAAGCTGTAGTCGAGCGGCATGGCGCGGTACTCGTCGATCGTGAACGGCGCGTAGGTCGCCGGCGCCTGCGCCTTGCGCTGCTCGACGATCCGGTCACGCGCCGCCACGCGTTCGGCGGGCGGCAGGCGCATGTCGAAGATCTGCGGCGGATCCTGGCAGGAGACATCGGCCGCGAGTCCCGCGCTGAAGAGCCGCGGATCGCGGCTCGGGTCGCGCGAGTCGACGCTGCCCAGGGTCTCCGCCATGAGCCGCAGCAGCGGCGCCGTGTCGCCGTCCACGAAGGCGCGCGCGGCGGCGTCCAGCTCACGAACCGTTGAGAAGGCCGGCGAGCCGCCGAACATGACGATCGCGAGCGCGGCGGCATTGGCGGTGAATGTCGCCGTGCGGCCGTCGCCGTAGCGCACGCGTGCCGCAAGTGGTGCGGTGCGCAGCCGCGCGAGCGCCGGGGCGATATGATCGAGGGAGCTTCCCGGCAGGGCGGCGCAGGCCGGCGCGCGCGCGCACGCCAGGTTGAACTTGTCGCGCATCGCCGGCGCGTAGTGCGGGTACCAGGGAAAATCCGGGCCATCGAGCGGATCGGCGCCGTCGAGCACCAGCGAGCGCAGCAGCTCGCGGTGGCGCAGCGCAAATACCTGGGCGAAGTAGCTGCCGTAGGAATCCCCATACAGGCCGACCGGACCCAGGTCGAGCGCCGCCAGGATCGCCGCGAGATCATCGGCCGCCAGCGCCGTGCCGTAGAAGGGCGCCGTCTGCCCGAGCGAGCGCCCGCACGCGCCGACGTTGCTCTCGGTGAGCGCCGCTGCGTCCTGCAGCTCCCGGCAGTCGAGCGCGCCCGAGCGGCCGGTGCCGCGGTTGTCCATGATGAGGAGGTCGTAGCGCGGCCGCAGCGCGGCGAAGAGCGCGAGATATTCGGCGCGCGACCCGGTGGCCGGGTAACCCGGGCCTCCCTCGGTCGCGACCAGCGTCCCGGCGGCGCGGCCGGGGGCGGTGTGCGGGTAGTACTCGAAGTAGATCCCGATGGTTCCCGGCACCGCCCCGGCGGGGTCGAGCGGGCGCTCGAGGACCGCGCACCAGGGTGCGGCGGTCTCGCAGCGATGCAGGGCGAGGTGGCCGACGCGCAGCGTGCTGCGGGCGGGCCCGGGCGCGCTCGCTTCGGGGGCGAGCGCCTGCGGTACCGCAAGAGACGCGAGCGCCTGCCCGAGCAGGGCGGCGAGCAGGGCGTGGCGCGCGCCACGCGGTTGAGACTGCTTGTTCACGGCCGGTGCCTGCTATTGTAGCGATATCCGGCGCGCCTCCTGCGCCGCGAACGGCCCGGGGGAGCTGCGATGCCGAATCCTTTCGTCGTCAGGTCTGCGCTGGGCGCCATGGCGCTGGCGCTCTGTCTGTGCGCGCCGTTCGCGCACGCCGCCGACGCCGCCGCGCCGCTCAAGACGCGCAATGTCGTGCTCATCGTGAGCGACGGGCTGCGCTGGCAGGAGATCTTCACCGGGGCCGACCCGACGCTGCTCAACGAGAAGAACGGCGGCATCTGGGACAAGGAGGCGGAGCTCAGGCGCGCGTTCTGGCGCGACGACGCCCACGAGCGGCGCAGGCTCCTGTTCCCGTTCATCTGGGGCACGATCGCCGCGCACGGCCAGATCTTCGGCAACCAGCTCCAGGGCAGCGTCGCGCGCGTCACCAACACCTACTGGTTCTCGTATCCCGGTTATAACGAGATGCTCACCGGCCACGCCGACGCGCGCGTCAACTCCAACGAGTTCGGGCCGAACCCCAACGTCACGGTATTCGAATGGCTGAACGGGCTGCCGGACCTCAAGGGACGGGTGGCGGTGTTCGCCACCTGGTCGGCGTTCAAGGACATCTTCAATGTCGGCCGCAGCCATCTGCCGCTGCAGGTCGGCTGGGATCCGCCTTATCGGGGTGAGCTGAGCCCGCGCGAAGCCATGCTGAACGAGATCTACCGAACCACGACGCAGCTCGAGGATACGGACGTCTATGACTCGTTCCTGCAGATCCCGCTGGTGGACTCCTTTGCCAGGGCGCAGCCGCGGGTGCTGTTCGTCGGCTACGGCGAGACCGACAACTGGGGGCACATGGGCCGCTATGACCTGCTGCTGCACGCCGCCCATTCCTTCGACCACTACGTCGAGCAGCTGTGGAATACGCTCCAGCGCCTGCCGGCGTACCGCGGCCATACGACTTTCATCCTGACCGCCGATCATGGGCGCGGCAGCGGCCCGGTCGAGTGGAAGGACCACGGTGTCGGGCAGAAGGGCTCGGAGAACATCTGGATCGCAGTGATGGGGCCGGATACCGCGCCGCTCGGCGAGCGCAGCAATACCGGCGAGGTGCACCAGGCGCAGATCGCCGCCACCATCGCGGCTCTGCTCGGCAAGGATTACCGCAAGGCGATGCCGCAGGCGGCGCCGCCGATCGCGGAGGTCCTAGCCGGGGGGCGTTGAGCGCCCCGCGAGCGCCGTGAGGATGCCGGTGAGGATCCGCGTCGGATCCGGCGGACAACCCGGAACGGCCACGTCCACCGGAATTACGCCCGAGACGCGGCCGCAACTCGCATAGCCCTCGCCGAAGATGCCGCCGGTGCAGGCGCAATCCCCGATCGCCACCACCAGCTTCGGGTCGGGCGTGGCCTCGTAGGTACGGCGCAGGGCGACCTGCATGTGCCGCGAGACCGGGCCGGTCACCAGCAGCAGATCGGCGTGGCGGGGGCTCGCGACGAAGCGCACGCCGAGCCCCTCGATGTTGTACCAGGGATTGTTGAGCGCATGGATCTCGAGCTCGCAACCGTTGCACGAGCCCGCATCCACCGCACGCACGCACAGTGCGCGCCCCAGCACGGCGAGGATGCGCGCCTGCAGGGCCTCGCGTACCCGCAGCGACTCGTCGCGGGCGGGCGCAGGCTCAGTCGCAATCCCGACCGAGGCAATCTGGCGCAGCGTCTTCAGCATGGTGCGCTCCTAGAGATCGTGTCCGCTGTAGGACAGGTTGAAGGACTTATTAATGAGGGGAAAGTCGGGCACGATGTTGTCGATGATCGCGTGCTCGAGCGCCGGCCAGTTCTGCCACGAGGGATCGTGCGGGTGACAGCGGCCGATGCTGCCCTGCGGGCCGGCCTCGAGCGCGACCAGCACCGGCCCGCGCCACCCCTCGATGGCGCCGATGCCGAGTGATCCCGCGGCCGGCAGCGCGACCGCCTCGCGGCACGGCCCGGCAGGCAGGGCGGCGATGATGCGCTCGATCAGGCGCACCGATTCGGCCAGTTCGTCGAAGCGCACCGCTACCCGGGCCGCGACGTCGCCCGCGCGGCTGCCGACCCTGGTGACCGGCAGCTCCCGGTAAGGAGCACAGGGCAGGTCGACCCGCAGGTCGAATGCCTGGCCGCTGGCGCGCCCCGCGAGCCCGGTCAGGCCGAGCCGCGCTGCCAGCGGCGGCGCGATGGCGCCGGCGCCGGTGAAGCGATCGCGCAGGCCCGCGTGCTCGTCGTAGATGGTGCGCAGCACCCGCACCTCGCGCGCGATCTCCGCGGCACATGAGCGCAGCAGCTGCGCGCCGCCGCCGGCGAGCTCGACCGCTACGCCGCCGGGCACGATGGCATTCAGCAGATAGCGCTCGCCCAGCGTCGCGGCGCAGGCGCGCAGCAGCCGCTCCTTGAGACGCGAGAACTGCGCGAGACCGAAGGCGAAGCCGGCGTCGTTACCCAGCGCGCCGAGGTCTCCCAGGTGGTTGGCGACGCGCTCGAGCTCGAGGCACAGCGCACGCAGCCAGGCGGCACGCGCAGGAATCGTCACGCCCGCGAGACCCTCGAGTGCCTGGCAGTAGGCCCAGGAGAACGCCACGGCCGAGTCTCCCGATACCCGCGCCGCGAGACGATGTGCCTCGAGAATCGGCAGCTCGGTGAAGCGCCGCTCGATGCCCTTGTGCACGTACCCGAGCCGTTCCTCGAGCCGCAGTACCTTCTCCCCCACCACCGAGAAGCGAAAGTGTCCCGGCTCGATGATGCCCGCATGCACGGGCCCGACGGGAATCTCGTGCACGCCCTCGCCCTCGACCCGCACGAACTCGTACGCGTCGATCCCGGGCTCGCCGCAGGCAAGTTGCAGCGGCGGATCGAGCAGCGGCCGCCAGGTCGCCGGCCAGGCGTCGTGCCGCAACCAGGGCCGGGTGTCGGGATCGTCCGCACGCGCTCCGGAGAGATCCGCCGCCGCCCGCTGCATGCGCGCGGCGCAGGGGAAGAGCTCCTCGAGCCCGGGGTAAGGTGCGCCATCGTCGAGCGGCAGGCTGAGCAGCAGCGCGCCGTTGCCGGTGAAGAAGGCCGCGTGCACGGTCGGCGCGCCGCGCTCGCCGCCGCTCGCCCACAGCGCTGCGAGCCGTGCGCCGCTGCCCGCCAGCTCCTCGGCCGAGCGCGTCCACTGCTGCCGCGAGACCTGATGCGCACGCCAGCCCGGCGCTCCGGGGAGCGCCGCGCTGGGCGCACTCGCATGCCGCTGCGTCATGTCATCCGCCGCCGATCAGACGCGCCGCCGCCCGATACCAGTCGGCGAGGTACGGCGGGATGTAGATTCCGAGCGCGAGCACCAGCGCCAGGTGCACGAACACGGGCAGCAGTGCCGGCGGGTGCGGCAGGCGCCTGGCGGTGGTCTCGCCGAATACCATGGGCTGCACCCGGCCGAAGATGGCGGCGAACGCCACCGCGAGCGCGGTGAGCAGTATCGGCGTCGCCCAGGGTTGCTCGCGCATCGCGGTGGTGAGGATCAGGAACTCGCTCGCGAACACGCCGAAGGGCGGCACGCCGAGAATCGCGAGCGATCCCATCATGAGGCCCCAGCCGATGGTCGGACTCAGCGTCATCAGGCCGCGGATCTCATCCATGAGCTGCGAGCCGGCCTTCTGCGCGGCGTGGCCGGCGGCAAAGAAGATCGCGGACTTGGTGAGCGAGTGGACCGTCATGTGCAGCAGCGCGGCGAAGTTCGCCACCGGGCCGCCCATGCCGAAGGCGAAGGTGATGATGCCCATGTGCTCTATGGACGAATAGGCGAACAGCCGCTTGATGTCGCGCTGGCGCCAGAGCAGGAACACCGCGAGCACCACCGACAGGAGTCCAAAGCCCATCAGCATCCGCGCGGGGAGCGCCGAATGCAGCGACCCCTCCACCAGCACCTTGCAGCGCACGACGGCGTAGATCGCCACGTTCAGCAGCAGCCCCGACAGCACCGCGGAGATCGGCGTCGGGCCCTCGGCGTGCGCGTCCGGCAGCCAGTTGTGCAGCGGCGCGAGTCCCACCTTGGTGCCGTAGCCGACCAGCAGGAACACGAACGCGAGGCCGAGCACCGCCGGCTCGAGCTGTCCCTTCACGCCGTTCAGGTGCGTCCACAGGAGCGCGCTCACGCCTTCGGCGCCGATGGCGTGCTCGGCCGCAAAGTACAGCAGGATCGTGCCGAACAGCGCCTGGGCGATGCCTACTCCGCACAGGATGAAGTATTTCCAGCCGGCCTCGAGGCTCGCCGCGGTCCGATACAGCGTCACCAGCAGCACGGTGGAAAGCGTCGCGGCTTCCATCGCCACCCACAGCAAGCCCATGTTGTTGGTGGTGAGCGCGACCAGCATCGTCGACATGAACAGCTGATACATGCTGTGGTAGAGGCGCAGCTGCGTGGCGGCGACCCGGCCGTGCTCCATCTCCACGCGCATGTACGGACGCGAGAAGATCGCGGTGGTGAGCCCCACGAACGCGGTGAGCGCCACGAGAAATACGTTGAAGGCGTCGATGAAGAACTGTTCGTGGGCCACGACCAGGTGGCCCGCGGTGACGACGCGCGCCGCCAGCGCACACGCGGCGAGGAAGGTGATGAGGCTGAAGCCGACGTTGAGCTCGGGCGCGAAGCGGCGCGCGCCGAGCAGCCCGAGCGTCAGGGCACCGGCGAGCGGCGTGCCGAGCAGCAGCAGCAGCTCCACCCTACTCCCTCCCCCGGCCGCCGGCTTCTTCCCGCAGCGACTCCAGGTGATGCAGGTCGAGGCTGTCGAACTGCTCGCGAATCTGGAAGAAGAAGATTCCGAGCACCAGCACCGCGACCAGCACATCGAGCGCGACGCCGAATTCCACGACCATCGGCATGCCGTAGGTCGCGCTCATGGCGCCGAAGAACAGGCCGTTCTCCATCGACAGGAACCCCACCACCTGCGACATGGCCTTGCGGCGCGTGATCATCATCAGGAAGGAGAGCAGCACGACGGCGACCGCGATGCCGATCGCGTTGCGGGTCGCGGTGCTGGCGAGCTGCGAGATCGGCTGGGCGAGGCCGAAGGCGAACACGACGATCAGCACGCCGACCAGCATGGTCCCGGGGATGTTGAGCAGCGGTTCGGCATCCCAGTAGACGCCGAGGCGGCGGATCAGGCGATGCAGCAGCCACGGCAGCAGGATCACCTTCAAGCCGAGTGTCAGGGCTGCGGAGAGGTACAGGTGCTGCTGCCCGGTGCGCGCGGCGATCAGCAGCGTCGCGAGCAGCAGCACGCTTCCCTGCACCGCGAGCAGGTTGACCAGGTTCACGATGCGGCGCTGCGACAGCATGGCGAACGACAGCAGCAGCAGCAGCGCGGCACAGAAGTTGAGCAGTTGCAAAGTCAGGGGGACACCGCTCACGGCTGCTAGGCTCCCAGCAAAAGGTGCACGAGGAGCCCGAGCACCGCAAAGAGAAACGCCGTGGCGAGGAACTCCGGAGCACGGAACACCCGCACTTTCGCCGACACGGTCTCGATCAGGGCGAGCACGCCGCCGGCGGCGATGAGCTTGACGGCCAGCACCGGAATCGAGGCGAACAGGGTCAGCGGGCCGCCCGCAGCCGTCGACACGCCCCAGGGAATGAAGAGCGCAAAGCCGATGCAGGCGTAGTTCAGGAGCTTGAGCGCCGCCGCCCATTCCATCAGCGCCAGGTGGCGCGCCGAGTACTCGAGCAGCAGCGCCTCATGGATCATGGTCAGCTCGAGATGGGTGGCGGGATTGTCGATCGGGATGCGGGCATTCTCGGCGAGCAGCACCATGGTGAAAGCGATCGCCGTGAAGGCCAGGCTCGGGTAGAGGCCGAGCTTCTGCGTCGCGAGGTGCTCGGTGATCGCCGGCAGCGCCGTGGTCGCCGAGATGAGCGAGGCGACGAAGATGATCATGAGCAGCGCCGGCTCGGCGAGGAACCCGACCATCATTTCACGGCGCGCCCCCAGGGTGCCGAAGGCGGTACCGACATCCATGGCGGCGAGCGACATGAAGACGCGCGCGGTCGCGAGCAGGCCGACGAGCGCGATCGCATCGGCGATGCGGGTGACCGGCAGCCGGGTCCCCATCGAAGGAATGATGCCGGCGGCCACCACCATCGCTGCGAACACGATGTAGGGGGCCAGGCGAAAGAGCGCCGAGGCGCGTACGGCGATCACCGCGTCCTTGTGGAACAGTTTGCGAATGCCGCGATAGGGCAGCCAGATGCTCGGCGCGCTGCGGTTCTGCAGCCAGGCGCGGCACTGGTTGATCCAGCCGACGAACAGCGGCGCCGCCGCGAGCGCCGCCGCGAGCTCGAGCAACTGGGTGACGATCTCGATGGGTCTCATAGCACCAGCGCCAGCAGCGCCACCAGGGTCACGAAGCTATAGAGAAGATAGGTGGCGATGCGTCCCTGCTGCACCCAGGCGAAGCCGTCGGCGATGCGCTGCACCAGTCCGCCGAGCGGCCCGTACAGCCGCTCCCAGATCCGGTCCGAGATCACGACCCGGTAGCGCGGCGCCCGATCGGATGGCGAGGGCAGCTCGCGCCGCAGCAGGAAGAAAGATCCGAAAATGTGCCGGATCGGCTGGCCGAAGCCCTCGGCCGTGTCCTGCATGCGGGCATCGAGCCTGGCAAAGCCGCAATCCCAGGGATCGGCGCGCCGCACCCGCCGATGATAGAACAGCCGCACGCCGAGAATCGTGAGCAGCACCACCGCCGTCACGGCCAGCAGGAACCCGAGGGCCGAGTAGGAAGCCTGACGGCCGGGGATCGGCTCGAGCAGCCACCAGGGAGCGGCCTCCAGCGGCAGGTCGGCGCCACTCAGCTGTCTCACGACGCCGCGCAGGCCGTGGATCACCTGCGTGGGAAACAGGGCGAGAGCGATGCAACCCGCCGCGAGCCAGGCGAGCCCGAGCCGCTGCAGGAGCCCGGCGTCGTGCGCGCCGGCGAGCGCGGCCTCGCGCGGCTGTCCGAGGAAGATCACGCCGAAGAACTTCACCATCACATAGGCGGCGAGCGCGGCCGCCAGCACCACGACTGCGGCCGCCATCGGCAGCAGCATGTTGACGAACGTGTGCGGCACTTCGTGGGCGAACAGGAAGGCCTGCAGCAGCAGCCATTCCGAGACGAAGCCGTTGAGCGGCGGGAGGCCGGCGAGCGCCAGGGTCCCTACCAGGGTGAGCCATGCCACCCAGGGCATGCGATGGATGAGGCCCCCGAGGCGGCCGAGATTGCGCTCGCCGGTCGAGTGCAGCACCGCTCCGGTGCCGACGAACAGCAGGCTCTTCATGAACGCGTGGTTGAGGCAGTGGTAGAGGAGCGCGATCAGTGCCAGCGCCGCCAGCGTCGGCATGCCGACTCCGCGAAACACGATCGCCAGCCCGAAGGCGGTGAAGATGAGCCCGATATTCTCGATCGAGGAGTACGCCAGCAGCCGCTTCATGTCGCTCTGCGCCGCGGCGAACACCACGCCGTACAGCGCGGTGAACAGTCCCACGGCGAGCGCCACCACTCCCCACCACCACACCGGCTGCCCGAGAAGATCGAAGGTGACCCGCAGTACTCCGTACACGGCGGTCTTGAGCATCACGCCGCTCATCAGGGCCGAGACCGGCGACGGCGCCGCCGGGTGGGCCTCGGGCAGCCACACGTGCAGCGGCACGAGGCCGGCCTTGGCGCCGAAGCCGAACAGCGCCAGCAGAAACGCGGCCGCGGCCCAGGGTGCCGGCAGGTGCGCGCCGCGCATCGCGTCGAAGGTGAATTGCCAGCTGCCGCCCTGCATGACGCCGAAGGCCAGCAGGATCGCGGTGGCGCCGACGTGGGCGATCAGCAGATAGAGGAAACCGGCGCGCCTGATCTCCGGCAAGCCGTGCTGGGTGGTCACGAGGAAGTAGGACGACACCGCCATCGTCTCCCACGCGACCATGAACGCGTAAGCGTCGTCGGCCAGCATCACCAGCCCCATGCTCGCGAGGAACAGGTGGTACTGCAGGCACAGGAGCCCCGCCGAGGTGCCGTGCCCGCGGCGGAAATAGCCGGCGGCGAACACCGAGATGCCCGCCGAGGCAGCCCCGAGCAGGAACAGGAACACGCTGCTCAGCCCGTCGCGCCGCAGGTGCACCGGAAGATCGGGCAGCCCGACGACGAGCATCGCCCGCTCGGGCGCGACCCCTAAGCTCCACACCGCGACCGCGGCCAGCGCGAGGCTGCACAGCGCGCTGAGCGGAAAGAGCCCGCGGGCGACGAATCTCAGGCTGGTCGGGCGCACCAGGCCGGCCAGCCCGATGACGCCCCAGAGGACGAGAATCACCAGGCAGGCGTCGAGGGGCGAGTGGAGCGCGGGCGTCACAGCCGATACCGCCGCATATGCATTGGATTATAATGAGATTCTAAGTCAAGTCACATCAGCGGAGTGGCGCCTTTGCCGGTTGAAGTTCGCACCGCACGGCTGACGATTCTGGTGGACCCGCGCAAGAAGGCCCTGTTCGAGCGCCTGTGCGCCGAGGAAGATGCAACCCCTTCCCAGGTCCTGCGGCGTCTGATCCGGCGCTACATCGAGGAGCGCACCGGTCGGCCGTGGAATCCGCCCGACAAGAGCCCGGCGCGCCGCGCGCGGCGCTCCTGAGGCCCTTTGAGATCAGGACGGCGGGAATCTGGCCAGCACCGCGGCCACCGCCGCGCGGATCGGGGCCTGGGAATTCTCGATGTCCGCGCGTGTCAGCTCCTTGCGTGCCCAGCCGTGCCATACGGCCCGGTGGCTG
>DASQIP010000015.1:0-12955 GCA_035631515.1 Steroidobacteraceae bacterium | reverse complement strand
GCTGAAGCCGAGCGTGTCGCGGTGCACCTCGCGCTGGTTGACCAGGCAGCGCTTGGACTCGTGTACGAACTCGATCGGGTCCTCGATGGTGATGATGTGGTCGGGACGGTTGTCGTTGCAGTGATTGACCATGCCGGCGAGAGTCGTCGACTTGCCCGAGCCCGTGGGGCCGGTGACCAGCACCAGGCCGCGCGGCAGCATGCACAGGTCGCGGAAGATCTTCGGCGCGCTCAGATCATCGAGCGACAGGATGACCGAGGGGATGTTGCGGAACACCGCGCCCGCGCCGCGATTCTGGTTGAAGGCGTTGACGCGGAAGCGCGCCAGCTTTGGAATCTCGAATGAGAAGTCGGTCTCGAAGAATTCCTCGTAGGCCTTGCGCTGCTTGTCGTTCATGATGTCGTACACCATGGAGTGCACTTCCTTGTGCGACAGCGGCGGCATGTTGATGCGCTTCATGTCGCCGTCGACGCGGATCATCGGCGGCACACCCGAGGACAGATGCAGGTCCGAGGCGTTGTTCTTGACGGCGAAAGCGAGGAGTTGCGCGATGTCGACGGCCATTGAAGCTCCCTGGAACCGGGCCTCCGGTGCGCTGAAAACCAGCGACGTGCTCGTGAGCACCGGAGCCGCGGCAGTATAGCGGAGGGGTCACACGTCCAATATGTTACGGCGTCCGCAGAATTTACCCGAACGCGTCCTCGCGGTGCGGGAGCGCATGGCACAGGCGGCCGCCCGGGCCGGGCGGAATGCGCAGTCGGTCACACTACTTGCCGTGACCAAGTCCCAGCCGCCCGCGGTAGTGCGCGCCGCCGCGGATTGCGGTCTTACGCACTTCGGCGAGAGCTATCTGCAGGAAGCGCTCGAAAAGCTTGATGCGCTGCAGGATCGCGCGCTCACCTGGCACTTCGTCGGGCGGATCCAGGCCAACAAGACGCGCGCGATCGCGGCAGCGTTCGCCTGGGTGCACTCCGTCGATCGCCTGAAGATCGCCGCGCGGCTCTCCGAGCAGCGGCCGCACCACGCGCCGCCGCTCAACGTGTGTCTCGAGGTGCGCCTCGCGGACGAAGCGGCCAAGGGCGGAGCCGCCGCGGGCGAGCTGGCCGCGCTCGCGCACGCGGTGGCGCGGCTGCCGCGCCTGAAGCTCCGGGGCCTCATGTGCATTCCGCCGCAGGAGTCGCAGCCCGAGCGCCAGCACGCCTGGTTCCGCGAGCTGCGCGGGCTCCTCGAAGCTCTGAACGGCGGTGGGGCTGCTCTCGACACCCTCTCGATGGGCATGAGCGGGGACTTCGAGGCCGCGATCGAGGAAGGCGCCACCATCGTGCGCGTGGGCACGGCCCTGTTCGGTCCGCGGCCGGGCTAGTTATGCTGCTCACGTCCCTGTGCCGCGGCAAAAGCTACAATCCCTCCCATGTCTGAGCAGCACGTAACCGTCCTCGGCGGCGGCCACATGGGCCGCGCGCTGCTCTCGGGCCTGCTGCGCTCGGGCACGCGCCCCGAACGCCTGAGCGTCGGCGAGGCTTCCGAGGCCGCGCGCCTCGCGCTCATGCGTGAGCTCGGAGTGAGCGCGACCGCGGACAATGCCCGCGCCGTCGACGGCGCCGCGGTGGTAGTGCTGGCGGTGAAGCCGCAGCAGGCCCGGGCGGCCGTCACCGCTCTCGCTCCGCTGCTGCGCGCGCAGCGGCCGCTGCTGCTGTCGGTGGCCGCCGGGGTGCGCACGGCCGCGCTCGAGTCCTGGTGCGGCCCGGGAGTGCCCGTGGCGCGCGCCATGCCGAATCGGCCGGCGCTGCTCGGCGCCGGCGCCACCGCGCTCTACGCCCCTCCCTCCGTCGGCGCCGGGTTGCGGGGTGCGGCCGAGCGCATCGCGCGCGCCGTCGGCGAGGCGGTGTGGGTGAGCGAGGAGGACCTGCTCGACGTCGTCACCGCGCTCTCGGGCAGCGGGCCTGCGTATTTCTTCCTGCTCGCCGAGCTCATGGCCGAGGCGGCCGCGCGGCTCGGGCTGCCGGCGCCGGTGGCGAAGCGGCTGGCGGCCGCGACGCTCCACGGGGCCGGTCTCATGGCTGCGGCGGGAGAAGCGGACCTCGCGCGGCTGCGGGCCGAGGTGGCATCCCCGGGCGGCACCACCGAAGCCGCGCTCGGGGTATTCGCCGCTGCCGATCTCGGGGCGACGGTCGAGCGGGTGCTCGCCGCCGCCGCCCGGCGCGGCCGCGAGCTCGGTACCCTGGCCGAAGGCCGCCCGTGAGAGCTGCACCGTGAGCGCGATCGTCTATATCGTCGAGACACTGCTGTCGCTGGCGCTGTTCGTGGTGCTGGCGCGGCTGCTGCTGCAGCTGACCCGCGCCGACTTCCGCAACCCGATAGCCCAGGCGATCGTGCAGCTCACCAACCCGCTCATCGTGCCGCTGCGGCGCGTGCTGCCGCCGATCGGCAAGGTCGACACCGCCTCGGTGGTGGCCGTGCTGCTGGTGGCGGGCGTCGAGGTGGCGGTGCTCGCGGCGCTGCGCGGCGCGGGGCTGCCCGACTGGCTCGGCTGGGTGGATGCGGTCGCGCTCGAGATCGCGCATACGCTGCTGTGGACCTACTGCTACGCCATCCTCATCTACTGGCTGCTGAGCTTCATCGCGCCCGGCGGCTATTCGCCGCTGCAGGCGGTGCTCACCTCGGTGTGCGAGCCGGTGCTGCGGCCCTTCCGGCGCTTCATTCCTTCGGTCGCCGGGCTCGATCTGTCGCCGCTGTGGGCGACCATCGCAATACAGGCAATCCTCATTCTCATTCGCTGAAGAGGCGGGCTCCGCTTTGGCGGAACACGCGCTTAGCGCGTACTTCGCACCGTAAATCGTAGCATCGCACCTGCGGCCCGGCAGCCATGCGGACCGCCCGCGAAGCCGAAAACCCTACGAAAAAAGGCATTTCCGCAACAGGCCTGGAAAAAAAACCGCTTGCCAAAGCGCGCGCATGTGCTATTTTCCGCGCCGATTCTCTGCGCGCGGCGTCGAGCGGCGCGCGTCTCAACTAACCAAAATCCTCGAGGAGTACCGCAAAATGGCGAAAAAGGGTGGCGCACCGACGAAATCGGAAGTCCTGACGCAGATCTCCAAGGAGACGGGGCTGTCCCGCAAGCAGGTCGGAAGCGTCTTCGATTCGCTCAGCGGCGTGATCAAGAAGAGCCTGCGTGGCGGCGGCCTGTTCACCCTGCCGGGTCTTCTGAAGATGAAGGTCGTGAAGAAGCCGGCCACCAAGGCCCGCGAGGGTATCAACCCCTTCACCGGCGAGAAGATGATGTTCAAGGCCAAGCCGGCGAGCAAGAAGGTTCGCTGCCTGCCGCTGAAGAGCCTGAAGGCGATGGTCAACTCGTAAGGCGCGAGCCGGTCGCGCGCAACACGCGGGCCTGAGCCCGGGCGGAAGCACAGCTCCGCCCGGGCTTTGCTTTTTTGCGGGGGGCGCCGCGGCGCCGGCCTCGAGGTGGCCGGCCGCCCTTCAGCGCATGAACGCGAGCACCGCCTCGCGCAGCTCGTTGATGCGCCCGTGGAAGAAGTGGCCCGCCTCGGGGAGCAGCGTCACCTCGGGCCGGGCGATTCCGGGCAGCGGCCGGCGCCCCGCCGCCCACGCGAGCACCGCCGGCGCCGGCACGACGTCGTCCGCCTCGCCCTGCACGATCAGCCAGGGACAGGCCGGCTCGGCGGCGCGTGCGGCATCGAAGTCGGCGCGCTCGAGTCGCGTGATGCCGGGCGCCACCAGCACCAGGCGCTGAGGTGCCCCCGGCTGCGCGACGCGCAGCGCCACTGCGCCGCCGAAGGAGAATCCCGCCAGCCACAGCGGCGTGTCGGGCCAGCGCTGCCGGCCCCAGGCGATGACCGCCAGCGCATCCTCGCCCTCGCCGCGCCCTTCGTCGTAGCTGCCGCTGCTCCCGCCTACGCCGCGGAAGTTGAAGCGGATCGCCGGCGCTCCGAGCTGCTCGAAGGCGCGCGCGACCGTGTACACGACTTTGTTGTCCATGGTTCCGCCGAACAGCGGATGCGGATGACAGACCACCGCAAAGGCGGGCACGGCGAGCGCTTCGCCGTGCCCGGTCACCGGCGTCTCGACGAGCGCCTGCAGCACGCCGGCCGGGCCTTCGATCGCGAGACGCTCGGCGCGCGGCGGCTTCAGCACCATGCACGCATTCTAAGCCGGGGGGCTCCCGCCCTTCGGGGTGGCGAGCCGCACCAGCAGCCGGTTGAGGCGCAGCACGAAGTCGGGCGGATTGGAGAGCGCCGCTCCTTCGGCGAGCTGCGCCTGCTCGTAGAGGAGGAGCGCGAGCTCGCTGAACTCGCCCGGCTCCGTGATCGTCTCGAGATACCTCACCAGCGGGTGGGTCACGTTGACCTCGAGGAGCGGCTTTGCCTCCGGGACCTTCTGGCCGGCGGCGGAGAGGATCCGCCGCAGACGGTCGCCGAGGTCGTGCTCCCCGAGCACCAGCAGCGCCGGCGAATCCTTCAGGCGGCCGCTGACCCGCACCTCGGTCACGCGCTCGCCGAGTGAGTCCTTGATGCGCTTCAGGAGCCCCTTGCTCTCCTTGAGCTCGGCGTCGTGACGCGCCTTGTCGGCTTCGCTCGCGAGCGCGCCGAGCTCCAGGTCGCCGCGTGCGGCGTCCTTGAAGCGCTTGCCCTCGTAAGTCTCGAGCTGCCCCATCACCCACTCGTCGATGCGCTCGCAGAGCAGCAGCACCTCGAGGCCGCGCTCCTTCAGGCGCTCGATGGCGGGATGGGCGCGGGCCGCGTCGAGCGACTCGGCGATGACGTAGTAGATGCGCTCCTGGCCGGGCTGCATGCGCGCGAGGTAGTCGGCCAGGCTCACCGACGGAGTATTGTCGGCCTGGCTCGTGCTCGCGAAGCGCAGCAGCGGCAGCAATGCCGCCTCGTTGGCCTGGTCCTGCGCGATGCCTTCCTTCAGCACCGCGCCGAACTCCTTCCAGAAGGTGGCGTACTTGTCCGGCTCGTCCTTCGAGAGCCGCGCGAGAAGATCGAGCACCCGCCTGGTGAGGCCCGAGCGGATCGCCTCGACTTCCGGCTCCTGCTGCAGCAGCTCGCGCGAGACATTGAGCGGCAGGTCGCCCGAGTCCACCACCCCCTTCACGAAGCGCAGGTAGAGCGGCAGGAACTGCTCGGCGTCGTCCATGATGAACACGCGCCGCACGTACAGCTTCAGGCCCCGCACCGCGTCGCGCTGGTACAGATCGAAGGGCGCGCGCGCCGGCAGGTAGAGGAGGCTCGTGTACTCGCGCTTGCCCTCGACCTTGTTGTGGCTCCAGGCGAGCGGGTCGGTGAAGTCGTGAGCGAGGTACTGGTAGAACTGCCGGTACTCATCGTCGGAGATCTGCGTGCGCGGCAGCGTCCACAGCGCCCTGGCCTGGTTCACGACCTCGTAGTCGAGCGTCGCCTCCCCTTCTTTGGGCATGCGCACCGGGAAGCCGATGTGGTCGGAGTAGCGGCGGATGAGTCCCCGCAGGCGCAGCGCGTCGGCGAACTCGCGGGCGTCCTCCTTCAGGTGCAGCGTCACCGCCGTGCCGCGCCGCGCGAGCGTCACGTCCTCGACCGTGAATTCCCCGTCGGCGCGCGACTCCCAGCGCACGCCCGCCTCGGGCGGCGCGCCGGCGCGGCGCGTGTGCACCTCGACGCGCTCGGAGACGATGAACGCCGAATAGAACCCCACGCCGAACTGGCCGATGAGCTGCGAGGCCTTCTGCTCGTCCCCGGGCAGCGAGCGGAAGAACTCGGCGGTGCCCGAGCGGGCGATGGTGCCGAGGTTGGCGACCGCCTCCTCGCGCGTCATGCCGATGCCGTTGTCGCTGATGGTGACCGTGCCCGCCTTGGGGTCGGCGTCGACGCGGATGCCGAGCTCCGGGTCGTCGGCGGTGAGCGCGGCGTCGGCGATGGCCAGGAAGCGCAGCCGGTCGCAGGCATCGGAAGCGTTGGAGATGAGCTCGCGGAGGAAGATCTCGCGGTGGCTATAGAGCGAATGGATCATGAGCTTCAGAAGCTCGCGAACCTCCGCCTGGAAGCCATGGGTCTGCCGGGCCGTGCCGGCCTCTGGTTTCTCTGTGGTCTGCATGAATCGCCGTCCGCCGCTGTGGGTGCGGCCCGTCCAGAGCGGCGATCTTGGGAGTCAGCGGGAATTTTTCAAGCGGCGCAGGCGGACTGCGCCGGGGCCGCCCCGCAGGGGGGGTCAGGCCGAGAGGCGCAGCAGCTGCCGATAGAGGCCGTCGACCACCCAGACGCCGGCCGCGGAGGCCGCGGTGACCACGGGTGCCGCGCCTGCGAGCAGCTCCGCGGCCGCGGAAGCCGCCAGGTGGCGGCAGGCGTGGGTCAGGTCGTCGAGCTCGTCCCAGAGGTGCAGGAAGATTTCCATCGCCAGCGGACTCTACGGCGCCGCGGTGCACGATGACGTGCGCGCTCTCACAATCGCGTATCGGCTTGCGGCTGCCTACGGCCGTGCGTAGGCTTGGATGAGACTCTCGTGCGGCCCACATAACAGAACGCAGCCACCATGCAGCGCATAGTCGTCCTGAACCCCAAGGGCGGTTCCGGCAAGACGACCATCGCGATCAACCTGGCGAGCTATCTCGCGGCGCGCGGGCACCGGCCGGTCCTGATGGACTTCGATCCGCAGGGCTCGTCGGTGCGCTGGGCGAAGAAGCGCCTGCCGGCGCAGGCGCCGATCGAGGCGATCGCCGCCTTCGAGAAAGACAGCCGCACGACGCGCTCGTTCCAGCTGCGCATTCCCGACCATGCGACCCACGTGGTCGTCGACACGCCGGCGGCGGTCGATCCGCGCCAGCTCCCGGAGCTGACGCGCGACGCGCACAAGATCCTGGTGCCGGTGCTGCCCTCGGACATCGACATCCACACCTGCTCGCGCAGCATCGGCGACCTGCTGCTGGTCGCCAAGATCCGCCGCGACGAGAACCGCATCGGCGTCATTGCCAACCGCGTGCGGCGCAACACCCTCATGTACCAGGCGCTGATCCGCTTCCTGCACACGCTCGGGATCCCGATCGTCGCCGTGATCCGCGACTCCCAGAACTATGTGCGCGCCGCCGAGCTCGGCATCGGCGTGCACGAGATGAAGGGCCATGTCGCCCGCGAGGACGTCGAGCAATGGGGACCGCTCGTCACCTGGCTGACCGGCGCGTCCGACAGCACGCTCAGCCCCCGGGGCCCGCCTGCGGCAGGCCTCCGGAAGCGCCCCGGCGCGGCCGCAGGCGAACCCGCCCCCGGGGAGGCTCCGCAGGCCGGCCCGGCTGAAGCGCCGGACGATGGGGCCGCGGAGCATGCGGTAACACAGGATGGCCTCGCGACGGACGCGACGGCGGACGAGGCGCAGGATGATGCGGCGGGGGCGGAGCTGGCGCCGCGAGCGATCGCGGCGCGGGCCTGACCGCTCGTGCGGGGCCTTCCGGAGAGCGCCGCAGGCGCGGCGCGGGGGCTACTTCTTCGAGACCTTCGGCGCGGCGCCCGCGGCCTTCGCACCGCTGTCGGCACCCTGCCAGGAATCGCGTACCTGATCTGCCCAGCTCTTGTAATTCGACCAGGTGTAGAGGTTGCGCGTGATCGCCGCCTGCCGCGCGCGGGCGCGCTGCATCCGGTCGAGCCACGTGGCGTAGGCGTCTGCGCCTCCCGGGGGATTGACGCCGCCCGGCACCGCCGGCTCGCGGCCCGCGGGGAGGTCGTCCCGGCTCCGGTTCGATGAGCTCATGGAAGGCTCCTGAATACTCTTGGCTTGCAGCGTACGGCCTTCGCCACCCGGGCGCAGGACCTGGTTCACATACAAACTCAAGCGTGTCGCCGTGCACCTACAGCCATGACACAGCTCTCGCCCGCCGCGCGCGAAGTGTGCCGCCTGCAGAACGTTATGTAACGGCCGGCGCGGCTCAGGCGACGAGCCGGTAAACGGGGCGATAGGTGCTGCCCGGCAGCCGCATGCGCTTCTGTGCCACGAACGCCGCCAGCAGCTCGTCGAGCAGCTGCATGACCGCCGCATCGCCGGCGAGCTCGTAGGGCCCGAGGCGCTCGATCGCCTGGATGCCGAAGTCCTTGACGTTGCCGGTAACGACGCCCGAGAACGCGCGCCGCAGGTTGGCGGCCAGCTCGTGCGCGGGCTGGTCGCGCCCGAGCTCGAGGGCGCGCATCGACTCGTGGGTGACCTCGAAGGGACGCTGGAAATCGGCCGGCACCTGCAGCAACCAGTTGAAGTTGTAGGAATCGTTGCGCTTGCGGCGGAATTCACGCACTTCCTGCATACCGCGCACCATGCGCCGCGCCACTTCCGGCGGGTCGTCGACGATCACCGTGAAGCGCTCGAGCGCCCCGGCGCCGAGCGTGCCGCCGATGAAGCGGCAGATCTGCTCGAAATACGGGGCGCTGTCCTTCGGTCCCGTGAGCACGATCGGGAACGGTTGCTCGCGGTTCGCCGGCCCGAGAAGGATGCCGCAGAGGTAGAGGATCTCCTCGGCGGTGCCGGCGCCGCCCGGGAATACCACGATGCCGTGGGCGAGCCGCACGAACGCCTCGAGCCGCTTCTCGATGTCCGGCATGATCGCGAGCTGGGTCACGATCGCGTTGGGGGGCTCGGCGGCGATGATGCCGGGCTCGGTGATGCCGATGTAGCGGCCGCCTTCGATGCGCTGCTTGGCATGGCCGATGGTGGCGCCCTTCATCGGGCCCTTCATGGCGCCGGGGCCGCAACCGGTGCAGACGTCGAGGCCGCGCAGCCCGAGCTCGTAGCCGACATCCTTGGTGTACTGGTATTCCTCGCGCGTGATCGAGTGCCCGCCCCAGCACACCACCAGATTGGGGCGCACCCGGTGCTCGAGAATGTGCGCGTTGCGCAGCACGTGGAACACCGCGTTGGTGATCGAGGCGGAGTCGCTGAGGTCGAAGCGGCCACTCTCGACGATCTCGTTCGAGGTGAACACCACGTCGCGCAGCACCGCGAACAGGTGCTCCTTGATGCCACGGATCATCTGCCCGTCGACGAACGCGGTCGCGGGCGCATTGTGCAGCTCGAGCTTCACGCCCCAGGCGTGGCGCACGATGCGGATGTCGAACTCCCGGTAGCGGTCGAAGATCTCCTTGGCGTTGTCGGTGCGCGCCCCCGAATTGAGCACGGCGAGCGCGCAGCGGCGGAACAGCGGATAGAGCCCGGCCTCGCCGGCGTCGAGCAGCCGGTCGATCTCCGCCTGGGAAAGGTTCTCGAGGCTGCCGCGCGGACCGACGCGCGCGTCAACGAATGCTGAGAGGTCGCTGGCCACGGCTCCGGGAGCTTATGTCATGCAACGGGTGTCTGGCGCGACGATACCGCGAATGCCCCGTCGGCGGGGCGCGGTCGCCCGGGCGCTTCTCAGGGATCGATGTCGATCGGCACCGAGTCGGGGACCAGCATCCAGATCTCCACCATATCCGCGTTGGAGACGGCGATGCAGCCGTCGGTCCAGTCGTGGCTCAGGTAGTAGTCCGGATCGTGCTTCATCAGGTTCGGCAGCCCGTGGATCATGATCGAGCCGCCGGTATCCCAGTGGCGCGCGCGCGCGCGCCTCAGGTCCTCCTGGTTGGGATACGACACCTTGATCGACAGGAAATAGTCGCTGCGCGGGTTGCGCGCGTCGAGACGGTAGCTGCCCTCGGGGGTACGGAAGTCGCCCGAGCGCTCCTTCTGGCCGACCGGTGAGAGGCCGAGCACCACGTGGTAGGAGCGCACCACACTGCCACCGTGCATGAGGTACATCCGCCGCTCGGTCTTCTTCACCACGACGCGATCCACCGCGGGCAGCGTATCGGTCGTGAGCGCCACCGGCTGGGTGACGGGCAGCGAGTCCCCGTGCGCGGCTACGGCCGCACAGGTGAGGACCAGCATCGCAGTCAAGTTCCTGAAAATCATGGCATTCCGTATGTCACCCAGGAGCTTGCAAAAGATTATAGCCAGCACGAGGCGCTGCGCCATGTACCTGGATCACACACCGTCGCCCGCCGGCGTCACCCGCTGTTTCCGACCTCTTCCACGCGGGGTATGACGATCTGCGTGCCGGCCCGCAGCTCGCTGAAATCGACGTCCGGGTTGTACTGGACCAGCAGCCACTCGGGCAGCTGCCGGGCGCGCCGGGTGACCGTCCACAGCGAGTCCCCGGGACGCGCGATGTAGATCTCGGTACCGGAGATGCGGTGTGCGGCGAAGTACGCCGCCTGCAGCTGCTGGTGATATTCGCGCCGGTGCTGCTCGAAGACATCGTGCGACACCTTGTGGAAATCGAGCCTGAGGCGATGCCCGACCAGCACCGGCCTCTTCATGCTCATGTGGTTCAGATCCCGCAGGTGCTGCGCGGTCACGCCGAGCCAGTCGGCGTAGTGCCCGAGCGTCTCCTCGGCGGCGACCCTGATCGAGTCGTCGCTCCGTACGCCGTAGTCGGTCGGGTCGGCGCTCTGCTGAGAGTCGGCGCCGGGACCGAGCGCCGGACTCAGGGCCTCCGCCTGGGCGGCCGACACCGGCTGCTCGCGGCTCGCGGTCACCGTGATGGTGGCGAGGGCGGCCGCGTCCTCGGCGCTCTCGCGCTGTGCGACCGCGGCCGGCACCGCACCGAGGTCCGGCGCAGCCGCCGCGGCCGGAACGGTGGCGGAGGCCACCTGCACGGTCGCGCCCTCCGGCAGCTCGATGGTGCGGCCGACCCTGAGCGCCGCGCTCACCCGCAGGCGGTTCATGCGTGCGAGCGTATCGATCGGCACGCCATAGCGCTCGGCGAGCCGCGCGAGCGTGTCGCCCGGCTGCACCTTATAGCGCTTCGGCTGCGGCTGACCGGCGTAGAGCTCGTGCGGGTTGAGCTGATGCGCGAGCAGCTCCGTCGTCCACTGCTCCGCTTCCCCCGGCAGCCGCAGGCGGTAGTCGCGCGGCACGCGCAGCTGCCCGTCCCACACCGGGCGCAGCAGCGCGGGGTTCAGCGCCCGCAGCTCGTCGGTGCGCACGTGCAGGACCCGCTCGAGGGTCGCCATCGGCACGTAGCCCGGCACCGTTACCACCTGGAACTTCGCCTCGCTCTGCTTCGGCACCGCGCCGAAGTACTTGTCGGGGTTGTGATCGATGTCGAGCGCGGCGAGGAACGACACATAGAAGTTACGCGAGGCGAAGCCAAACGTGCGGCTGGTGTAGCGGCGCACGATGGTGACGATGTCGTCGGTGCCGAGCGTCTCCTTGGCGCGCAGCATGCCGGCGGTGCCATGGTTGTAGGCGGTGATGGCGAGCGGCCAGGTGCCGAGCACCCGGTAGTTGTAGCTGAGGAGCTGCGCCGCGGCCTCGGTCGAGCGGAACGGATCGAGCCGGTCGTCGACCGAGCGGTCGATGCGCATGTAGCGTCTTCCGGTCGAGCGCATGAACTGCCACAGACCCGCCGCGCCGACCTTGGAGTAGGCGGCCGGGTTGAACGAAGACTCGACGTGCGGCAGCACCGCGAGCTCGGGCGGCAGGCCGCGGTTGGCGAGCGCCTCGGCAATGTGCGTCTCCCAGGCGCCGGCGCGGATCAGGCCCGCGCGGAAGCGGTCTGCCTGGCCGAGCTGGAAGCGGATGTCGTCCACCGCCTCGCGCAGCCGCGCGGGGTTCGCCGTGCCCCAGAGGTCCTTGATGCGCTGGTCCTCCTCCGCAAGCGGCGCGTCGCCGGCGGCGGCGATGCGGCGCAGCGCGGCAGCGATGCGCTCGCGGTGCGCATCCACCTCGTGCTCGCGTGCGCTCTGCGAGGCATCGGGCGCGAAATGCAGCGTCTCGTATACAACTGCGAGGTTGTACTGATCGTGCAGAAAGCCCGCGTTGGTATCGATCTGCGTGTAGACGCGGATCCAGAAGCGCACGTCGGGCTCGAGCGCGGCGGGTTCCGGCATCGCACCCTCGGCGGCCAGCACGGGCGTGGCGCACAGGGCGCATGCCCAGGCGAGCAACATCGCGCGGGCGCACGCCCGGCCGGGTGTCGATTTCATTTACACCCCATGGCCGCGATCCTTCCCGAAGAAATTCAATTCCTTGTGAGTCATCATCCCTCCCTGCTCAGAAACGTGTGCGGCAGAAAGCGTCGAGTATCTTGACAGTCTCGCCATTCTGACCCGGATTGCAGGCCGACAGCCTCTTTTGGCGCGGTAGGGTTAGACCCCACAAAACGGCCGTGGATCGTGCGGCGTGTCACATTTGTGCAGCGCGCGCAGGCCGAGAACCCGCGCCGGTGCGCTGCCCTCGCCCGGTGGCACGGGTGTTGCTCATATCCATGCAGCAGCGGCACAGCCGCACGATCGGGAAGCAAAAGCGAGCCAGGGACATCGATAAAGAACATGCCGGGTCCGGAACAATAACAATCCGCCGGACACCGGGCAGATCGAATAACAACGAGAAGACGCTCCTCCACACAAGCAAGCGACCGACAACCCCGCGCAAGCGGGGTTTTTTTTGCCGCCCGATCGTCGGTGAGACCTCCGCGGCTGACAAGTGACGGAACCGCGCGCCGGCCGAAAAAAGAGGCAGCCAGATGGCTGCCTCATGGACCTAACACACTGTCAGCCGGTCTGGTTGGTCGGTCGTACGGAGTCGCTCAGCCACACTTGGAATCGCCGCAATTGAGGCACGTCATGCAGCCGTCCATCATGACGACCGCCGCCGTATTGCACCGGCCGCACAGCTGCGCCCCTTCGGGGAAGTGCGGTTTGGCAAAGGCGTCGGCCTGCTTGGCGCGCGCCTCGTACTCGGCGCGCTTCTCGTCGACGAGCTTGCGCTGGTGGACGTCGAGCTCCGGCTTCCTCATCAGCCCGATGGCCTGCAGGTGCTTCTCGATGACATGGCCGAGCTCGGCGATGATCGAGGGCATGAACTTCCCGCCCGGCTGCCAGTAGCCGCCGCGCGGATCGAACACCGCCTTCAGCTCGTCCACCAGGAAGGTGACGTCGCCGCCCTT
>DASQIP010000014.1:0-3885 GCA_035631515.1 Steroidobacteraceae bacterium | reverse complement strand
ATCGGCCTGGTCATCGTCACCCAAACTGTGACGCTGGCCGCAGTGCTGGCCAGTACCCGGGGAGCCGTGGAGGAACGGGCCAAGGAGCAGCTCGGCTCGGGCGGCTCGCTGGCGCTGCAGCTGATGCGCTTCCGGGCGGGGCAGCTCGCCAACGGGGTGTCCGTGACGTCCGCGGACTTCGGCTTCCGCGAGGCGGTGGCAAGCGGCGATCCGCTCACCATCCTGTCCGCCGCCCGCAACAACTCCCGGCGCGTCGGCGCCGACATGGTCATGGTGCTCGATACGCGTGGCAACGTGATCGCCTCGACCGTTGCGGTTGACGCCGACGCGGGGGACTCGGTCGCTCAGCTGCTGCACGACCCCGGCGCGCGCGACCAGCCGGCCTTCATCGTTCTCGGCCCCAGCGCCTATCAGCTGGTGCTCGCCCCGGTACGCAGCCCCGAGACCATCGCCTGGGTCGCGATGGGGTTCATCGCCGACGATGCGCTCGCGCAGCGCATCCGCGACCTGGTCGGCTCGCAGGTTGCGCTCACCGTGCACGGGCACGACGGCATCACCCACGTGTCCGCCACGCTTCCGGCCGACGAGCGCGGCGAGCTGCTCACCGCGGCGGGACCGGCCGCGGGCCCCGCCACGGCCGCCGAGGCGCCGCACCTCGTGCGTCTCGCCGGCACCGACTATCTCACCCTGGCCCGCCCGCTCGAGGCCCTCGGCGACCTGGTCGAGCTGCGGCTCCTCAAACCGCAGCGCGAAGTGCTGGCGCCGTACCGCGAGCTGCGCGATGCGATGCTGGCGATCGACGGCGTCGCGCTCCTGATGGCGGCGCTCGTCGGCGCCGTGCTCGGCCGCACCGCCTCGCGCCCCATCGGCGAGCTGGTGCGCGCGGCGCAGCGCATCCAGCAGGGACAGTACGAGACTGCCGTCAGCGTTTCCGGCGGCGAGGAGTTCAGGAGCCTGGCCCGCACCTTCAACGCGATGCAGCGGAACATCGCCGAGCGCGAAGCGGCGATCACCTTCCACGCGCAGCACGATCCGCTCACCCGGCTGCCGAATCGCTGGTTCGCCACCCAGGTACTGGAGCGCGTCGCCCGCGAGGCCGCGGACGAGGCGCGCGGCGCGCTGATACTGGTGAGCCTGCGGAACCTGCGCGACATCAACGTGTCGCTCGGCTTCTCGGTCGGCGATGACGTGCTGCGCGAGGTCGCCCACCGGCTGCGGCAGAACGTCTCGGAGCGCGACACCGTGGCACGCCTCGGCGAGGCGCAATTCCTGGTGATCGCCCCCGGCTGCACTGCCGAGCGTTCGCTGCTGTACGCCGAGCAGCTCGCCGGCCTCATCCACTCGGGCTTTCACGTCGCGGGTGTGGGTCTCGAGCTGCACGTCGCCTGCGGCGTGTGTCTGCTGCCCGATCACGGCCGCACGACCGAAGAGCTGCTGCAGCGGGCGCAGGTGGCGCTCGAGGACGCGCACGATGCGGGCTCGCACGTCGCCATGTTCCGCCCGGGCCAGGACGACGTACACCGCCGCCGGCTGACGCTCATCACCGACCTGCGTGCCGCCATCGACAACGACCAGCTGACGCTGGTGTATCAGCCGCTGGTGACCATGGCGGCTCGCGCGGTGCGCAGCCTCGAGGCGCTGGTGCGCTGGACCCACCCGCAGCTCGGCCCGGTCCCGCCGGGCGAGTTCGTGCCGCTCGCCGAGCGCACCGGCGGCTCGCGCCGGCTCACCGACTGGGTGCTGAAGAGCGCCATCCGCCAGATGGGGGAGTGGCGCGAGCACGGGCTCGACGTGCTGCTGGCCGTAAACCTCTCGGCGCCCGACATCCTCGATCCGGAGCTTGGCGACCAGATCCTCGCGCTGCTGCGCGCCCACTCGGTGCATCCCACTTCGCTGCTGCTCGAGATAACCGAGAGCGCCGTGATGCAGGACCCGCAGGGCGCGGCGCGCAACATGCAGCTGCTGCGCATCGCCGGGGTGCGTTTCGCGATCGACGACTTCGGCACCGGCCACTCCTCCCTGTCGCAGCTGTCGCTGCTGCCGGTGGACGAGCTGAAGATCGACCGCTCGCTGATCAGCCAGGCGCTCACCGGGGCCGTGAGCATCGTCACCTCGACCATCGAGCTCGGCCACAGCCTCGGGCTCAAGGTAGTCGCGGAGGGCGTCGAGGACGCCGAGGCCTGGAGCCTGCTGCGCCGCCTCGGGTGCGACTTTGCGCAGGGCTATCTCATCAGCCGGCCGCTGCCGGCCGCCGAAGTCGCGCCGTTCGTCCGCCATGCCAACCAGCTGCTGCCGGCCTCGGATGGGACGATCATGCAGCTGCGTGCGCTCGACCAGCTCGCCGGGCGCAGCAAGCGCTGAGGCGCGTGCCTTCGGCCGTCGGCCGATTCAACTATTCAGCAGCGCGTCCACCCGCCGCCGGTACTGCAGGAGCAGCTCGGCGGCGAAGTCGGCGAACACGCGGATCTTGGGCGAGTTGTGCAGGGCGCTGCGGCACACGACCATGAGCGGCGCGCCGGGCGCCGACCACTCGTGCAGCACCACCTGCAGCCGCCCGGCGGCGAGCGCTTCCGCCACCATGAGGTCCATCGACTGCACGATGCCCACACCGCGTATCGCCGCCTGGATGCGCGCCTCGACGGAGTTGAAGGCGACGCTGAAGGGCAGCTGCAGCTGCCGCCGTAGCGTGCCGCGCTGGAACAGCCACTTGTAGGGCCGGTGGCCGGTGCTCGAGAGCTGGCCGATGAGCTTGTGGCCGCGCAGCTCCTCGGGGTCGGCGGGGGTGCCGTGCTCGCTCAGGTACTCCGGAGCTGCGCAGGTGATGAGGCGCGTGGACACGATGCGGCGGGCGATGAGGTGCGGCTCCCTGACCGGTCCCACCCGCACCACGAGATCGACTTCCTCCGCTATCAGGTCGATCACGCGATCGTTGAGCTGAACCTCGAGCTGCAGCTCCGGGTAGCGCGCCGTGAAGCGCGGCAGCGCCGGGATCAGCAGCGCCCGGCCGAAGGCCACCGGCACGTCGACCCGCAGCCGTCCCTGCACCGCGAGCCGGGTACGGCGCAGCGCCTCGTCCGCCGCCTCGATCTCGGCCAGGATGCGCTGGCAGCGCGCCAGGTATTCGGTGCCGTCGCCCGTCAGGCCCACGCGGCGGGTGGTGCGGTGGAACAGCTGGCAGCGCAAGTGTCGCTCGAGCTCCGCCACGTGGGTGCTGACCACGGCGCGCGACACTCCGAGCGCGTCCGCGGCGCGGGTGAAGGAGCGCAGCTCCGCGACCCGCGCGAAGCTCCTCATGCATACCAGCTGGTCCATGCCGGTATTGTAAGGTAATCAAGAACAATAAATTCACGATTAGCTTGTTTTTAGAAACAGCCCCGGAGCCTAAGTTGTGCCCATCGGCATCCGAGGTATGACCCGCATGTTCATCTTCCCGCGTCCCCTGTTCCCCGTCGCCGCCTCACTCGGGCTGCTGCTGCTGCTGGTATGTGTGTCCCTTATGTCAGGTGGTTGAGCCGGGCGGCCGAGCGGGGCGCGCCGCGCAGTTGCGGCGGCTGCGCTTGTGCGGCGGCCCGCCGTTGCGGTATCGTCCGCGCCGGTTCGTGACCTTTCCCTTTCCTGCGCCTGCCGCACGCCGCATTTGCGAGTCGGCTTCGGAGTCTGAAAAGCCGAATCGTTCCCGACCAGGTGGCAGCGTGCGCGCCGAGTCTTCGGTCTCCGGTCAGCACTCCTGCCTGTCGTTTGTTTGTTTCAGGAGTCTGATTGCATGACGAAGATCTATGTGGGCAACCTGCCTTTCTCCGCCACTGACGCCGAGGTCCGCGAGCTGTTCGCTCAGCACGGCACCGTCGAGTCCGTAAGCCTCATCACCGACCGCGACACCGGCCG
>DASQIP010000013.1:0-8704 GCA_035631515.1 Steroidobacteraceae bacterium | reverse complement strand
CGCGCCCGCCGCGCGCGGGTCATGGCGGTGGTCAAGGCGAATGCCTACGGGCACGGGCTGGTGCCGGCCGCGCTCTCGCTCCCCGAGGCCGACGCGTTCGCGGTGGCGCGGCTCGAGGAGGGCCTGGCGCTGCGCGCCGCGGGCATCACGCAGCCGATCGTGCTGCTCGAGGGCGTGTTCACGGCGGAGCAGCTGCTCGAGGCGGCGCGCCACGGCTTCGACCTCGTGGTGCACGATGCGCTGCAGGTGGAGCTGCTCGAGGAGATGACCGGGGCGCACCGCTTCGTGCTGTGGATCAAGATCGACACGGGCATGAACCGGCTCGGCTTCCCGCCGCGCGAGTTCGCCGACGCGCTCGAGCGCGTGCGGCGCCTGAAGACCCCGCCTCTCGAGATCCGCCTCCTCACGCACCTCGCCTGCGCCGACGAGCCCGATAACCGCATGACGAATCAGCAGGTCGCGCGTTTCCGCGAGGCCACCCGCGGCCTCGACTACTCGGTCAGCATCGCCAATTCCGCCGGCATCTTCGGCAACGCACAGCTCAAGTGCGACTGGGTGCGCCCGGGGCTCGCGCTCTACGGGGCCTCGCCGTTCGCCGACCGCCCGGCGGCGCATCTGGGGCTCGAGCCCGTGATGAGCCTCGAGTCCTCGGTGATCGCGGTGCGGCGCGTGACGGCGGGCGAGACGGTCGGCTACGGCGCCGCCTGGACCGCGCCGCGCGATTGCCTGATCGCGATCATCGCCGCCGGCTACGGGGACGGACTGCCGCGCGGGCTTCCCGGGGGCACGCCGGTGCTCGTGGCGGGAGTGCGCGCGCCGATCGTCGGGCGCGTCTCCATGGACATGACCGCGGTGGATGTCTCGGCCGTGCCGGGCGTGCACGTGGGTACGGCGGCGCTCCTGTGGGGCCCGGGACTGCCGGTGGAGGAGATCGCGCGCTACGCGGGCACGATCCCCTACGAGCTGCTCTGCAGCGTGAGTCAGCGCGTACCGCTCGAGCTGCGTTAGGCGCTAATTCAGAAAGAACCCCATCTTGACCCCGGCGAGCTGGATGACGTCGTTGTCATTCAACTTGGTCGCCTGGGCGCCGATGGGCGTGCCGTTGAGCAGGGGGAAGTCGCCGTCCTTGCCGCTGTCGACGTGCACGATGTAGTAGGCCTCGGCGCGGCGCGTGATGGCGGCCACCTGCACGCCGGGCCTGCCCAGGGTCGTGAGGGCCTTGCTGAGCTCGACCTCGCGGCCGGCGAAGGCGCCCGAGAGCACCTGCAGCTTCGCCTTCTTCACCGCCGCGGCGCCGTCGGCCAGCGCGCGCGAGCGGCCGGTGGCGGACAGGTTGCTCGACACCTTGTCGGCCCCCTCGGTCGCCGCGCGCACTTTCTCCACGGGCCGCGCCGAGGGCTGGATCACCATGGTCTTCTCGAATTCGTCCTGTGCCTCGTCGTCCTCGACGAAGCGCAGCTGGTGATGTCCTACGGTGATCACGTCGCCGTGCTGCAGCGCATGCTTCTTGATCAGCTTGCCGTTGACGTAGGTGCCGTTGGTGCTGTTCAGATCCTCGAGGAACGAATCGTTGAGGATGTTGATGATCAGCGAGTGGTGGCCGCTGACGGCAGCGTTGTCGATGCGGATGTCATTGTCAGGGAGGCGGCCGATGGTGTACCGCTCCTTGTTCATGTTGTATTCCGCCATTACCTGGCCATCCAGGCTCAAGACCAACCTTGCCATTTGCTAGCCCCTATCGCGTTGTCAGCCGAACCAACTGAGGATCTTGTCGAAAATCTTCGTGCGAGCCGGAAACGCATCCATTACCTGTGCCATCACCACGGAGATGTTGTCCCGTCCGCCATTATCATTGGCCAGCTGAATCAACTGCTTGGCGACCGTATCCAGATTAGCACTAAAGGTGTTTATGGTTAAATGAATATCTTCGTCCTCTACCATGTCGGACAGGCCGTCCGAGCACAGGATGAAGTACTCACCCCGGTTCACCGGGTATTCCTGTATTTCGACGTCGACCTGGGGCTCGACCCCGAGCGCCCGGGTGACGTAGTTCTTGTTCGACGCCCGCTGCGCCTCCTCGGCTGAGTAGAAGCCGCGGTCGACCAGCTCCTGCAGCAGCGAGTGGTCCATGGTGACCTGCTCGAACCGCTCGCCGCGCTGGCGATACAGGCGCGAGTCGCCGACGTGCGCGATGGTCACCTTGTTATCGAAGAACAGCGCCGCGACGACCGTCGTGCCCATGCCCTCGCATTGCGGCTGCGTGCGCGCAGTCTGGTAGATGATCTTGTTGGCGCGAACGATCGCGTCGCGCAGGATGATGTTCGGCCGCGACAACCCCGACTCGCGGTCCGCGATCGACAGGTCCTCGCGCTCCACATGCTCGCGCACCAGATTGACGATGGTCTTCACTGCGATTCCGCTGGCCACTTCTCCGGCGTTATAGCCGCCCATGCCGTCTGCGAGCACCAGCAGGCCGATGTCGGGGTCGACCGCGATGGTGTCCTCGTTGTGCTCCCGGACCTTGCCGGTATCGGTGGCACCGACGAAACGCAGCTTGTTTCGCAGGTTCATGCTGCGGCCTGACCCACCTGCGGCCCGCCAAATGTGATTCGCGTCACTTTCCCGTCCCCGATTCGAGCCGCCATAAGCTAGCATCGCCCGCCTGGGTGTCCCGGTGATTGGTCACAAAAGACCGCTTTAAGTGATCTCCCCGGCGCGAATCCTAGCCGAAAGTCGACCGACCTCGCATCGATGGCTCGCCTGAATCCGGTGTTCGTGTGCACCTCCTGCGGGGGCGAGACCCTCAAGTGGCAGGGGCAGTGTCCTTTGTGCGGCGAGTGGAACTCGCTCGAGGAGCGCCGTTCTTCCGCAGCCCGCGCCGCACCGCCCGCCGCGGCGGTGAGTCTGGCTCCGGGGGCCGCCCTCGGCGACGGCGAGCGGCTGCCGAGCGGGCAGGCGGAGCTCGATCGGGTCCTGGGGGGCGGAATCGTGCCTGGTTCGGTGATCCTGCTGGGGGGAGATCCGGGAATCGGCAAGTCGACGCTCCTGCTGCAGGTGGCGGCCCACGTGGCCGCCACGCGCCCGGTAATCTACGCGAGTGGCGAGGAGTCGGTGGCGCAGGTGGGACTGCGCGCCCGGCGCCTGAGTGTGGCTGCCGCGGCTCTCGGCGTCGTGACCGAAACCGACTGCCAGGCGGTCCTCGCGCTTGCGGCAGCGCGGCAGGCGGCGCTCCTCGTCATCGACTCGATCCAGACGCTGCAGTCGGGGAGCGTGCCGGCCGGCGCCGGGGCGGTGACGCAGCTGCGCGAGTGCACCGCGGAGCTGGTGCGCTTCGCCAAGACCGGGGGTGCGGCGATCGTCATCGTCGGTCACGTGACCAAGGAGGGTGCGATCGCGGGGCCGAAGCTGCTCGAGCACCTGGTCGACACCGTCCTGTACTTCGAGAGCGAGGCCGGCAGCCGCTACCGCATCGTGCGCGCCACCAAGAATCGTTTCGGGGCGATCAACGAGCTCGGCTTCTTCGCCATGACCGGCACCGGCCTGAAAGAGGTGAAGAATCCGGCGGCGATTTTTCTCGCGCGCGCGCCGCAACCGGCCGCCGGCAGCATCGTCACGGTCACGCGCGAGGGCGGCAGACCGCTCCTGATCGAGCTGCAGGCGCTGGTCGACCGCATGCGGTTCGGCGCCCCGCGGCGCATCGCGCAAGGGCTCGATGCCAACCGCCTGGCGATGCTGCTCGCGGTAATCAACCGCCATGCGGGAGTCGCGCTGCAGGAGCACGACGTGTTCGTCAACGTCGTGGGCGGCATCCAGATCAACGAGACCGCCTGGGACCTGCCGGTGGTCATCGCGCTCGCCTCGAGCCTGAAGAACGTCGCGCTGCCGGCGCAGCTCGTCGCCTTCGGCGAGCTCGGACTGACGGGCGAGGTGCGTCCGGTGCCCTATGGCGACGAGCGGCTGCGCGAGGCGCAGGCACAGGGATTCCGCGTGGCGCTCATTCCGCGCGATAACGCCCCGCGCAAGCCGCCCGCCGGCCTCACGCTGCACGCGGTCGGCACGGTCGCCGAGGCGCTCGCGGCCGCCTTCGCCCGCGCCCCCGGAGCGGCGAGCGGGGAGTGACCCGCCTGCGGGCCGTGCGCCCGGCCGTGCGTCGGGCCGCTCGGGCGGCCGTCCTCAGGAGGCGCCCGCCGCCGCCTTCTCGGCGACCGGCGCGCGCACGCGCACGGTGCGAATGGCGTTGTCCGCCATCTGCAGCACCTCGAAATCGTAGCTGCCCACGCGCACCATGGCGCCCGGATCGGGAATGGTCTCGAGCTGCTCGAGCAACAGGCCGTTCACCGTCTTGGGACCCCCGGTCGGCAGCTGCCAGCCGAGGGCGTGGTTCAGGGCCCGGATGGTGGCGCTCGCATTGACGATGAAGACGCCCGGCCGTTCGGTGTGCACGTCCTTGTGGGTGATGGTGGCCGGGTCGGTGGTGAATTCGCCGACGATCTCCTCGAGGATGTCCTCGAGCGTCACCAGCCCCTCGATGTCGCCGTACTCGTTCACGACGAAGGCGAAGCGGCGGCGGTTGCGCTGGAAGTGTGCCAGCTGCACGTTGAGAGCGGTTCCTTCCGGGATGAAGTACGACTCGCGCCCGCGCGCGAGCTCGATGAGACGCTCGCGCGTGAACGTGCCGCGCGCCAGCTCGCGCGCCACGCGCTTCATGTGCAGGAGTCCCAGCAGGTTGTCGAGCTCGCCCTCGTAGACCGGCAGCCGCGTGTGCGGCGTCTGCTTGAGTTGATCGAGGATGTCCTCCCAGCTCTCGCGCACGTCGATTCCGGAGATCTCCTGCCGCGGGATCATGATGTCGTTCACGGTGATACGGCCCAGGTCGAGGATCGAGAGCAGCATTTGCCGGTGGCGTGCCGGGATCACCGGGGCGGCCTCGGTTACGACCGTGCGTAGCTCTTCGGCGGACAGGGCCTGACTGGTCTGCGTGGCGCGCTTCACGCCGAACAGGCGCAGAAACCCGTGCGCCATGTGGTTGGTGAGCCAGAGCGCCGGCCGTGCCACCAGCACCAGCACCCGATAGACGCCGGCGGCCCCCAGCGCCACGCTCTCGGGGTTCGCGGCCGCGTAGATCTTCGGGGCGAGCTCGCAGAACACGATCACGACGATGGTGAGCAGCACTTCCGTAACCGGAACTGCATAGGCGTAGCCGCTGCGCTGCGCGAGGATGGTGGCGATGGCGGAGGCGAACACGCTCGCCGGCGCGAGGATCACCAGGTTGGCGCCGAGCCACTCGTCGGGCTTTGCGAGCAGCCGCTCGAGGAGCCGCGCCGACAGCTGTCCCGCCTCGGCGCGGTGGCGGATGCGGTAACGGTTGACCGAGAGCATCGCCGCCTCGGCTCCGGAGGAGAAGGCGGCGACGACGAGCAGCGCCAGCAGCGCGAGCAGCGGCAGGGGGGTCCAGGCGACGTTCAAGGCGGCTCTCCGGTCGGTGAAGCGGCGACGGCCGAGGCGACTAGCATAGCGCGCGGGAATCGGGGATCCTGACTGCATGTTCGACCAGCTGACGGCGCGCCTGGCGGCGACGCTCGAGAGCCTGCGCGGGCGCGGCCGCATCACCGAAGACAACATCGCCCAGGCGCTGCGCGATACGCGCATCGCGCTGCTCGAGGCCGACGTGGCGCTGCCGGTGGTGAAGTCCTTCATCGAGTCCGTCAGGGTGAAGGCGCTCGGCGCCGCGGTGGCCTCGAGCCTGACGCCCGGGCAGGCCTTCGTCGGCATTCTCAACGAGGAGCTCATCGCGCTCATGGGGGGTGGTGGCGCAGCCTTCGGCTTGCGCGCGCAACCGCCGGTAGTGGTGCTGCTCGCGGGGCTGCAGGGCGCCGGCAAGACGACGACCGCGGCGAAGCTCGCCCGTTGGCTCATCGAGAGCCGTGCCAGGCGCGTGCTGCTCGCGAGCACCGACGTGCGGCGCCCGGCCGCCATGCTGCAGCTCGAGCGCCTCGCTACCCAGGTGCACGCCGAGTACTTCTCGCCCGAGTCCGGGGCGGCGCCCGAGGCCATCGCGCGCGCCGCCCTCGCCCGCGCGCGCAACGGCGTCTTCGACGTCCTCATCGTCGACACGGCCGGCCGGCTGCACGTCGACGCGGAGCTCATGGACGAGATACGGCGCATCGACGCCGCGCTGGGCTCGGCGGAGCGGCTGTTCGTCGTCGACGCCATGGCGGGCCAGGACGCCGTCAACGCCGCGCGCGCCTTCGGCGCGGCGCTCGAGCTGACCGGCGTCATCCTCACCAAGGCGGACGGCGACGCGCGCGGCGGCGCGGCGCTCTCGGTGCGGCAGGTCACCGGCAAGCCGATCGTGTTCGTGGGTGTCGGTGAGAAGACCGACGCGCTCGAGCCCTTCGACCCGGCACGCATGGCCTCGCGCATCCTCGGCATGGGAGATGTGGTGAGCCTGGTCGAGCAGGTGCATCGCCAGGTCGACGGCGAGGCGGCGGCGCGGCTCGCGGCCAAGGTCGTCAAGGGCCGGGGCTTCGACATGGCGGACCTGCGCGGTCAGCTCGAGCAGCTGCAGAAGATGGGCGGGGTCGGCGCGCTCATGGACAAGCTGCCCGGCGCGGTCGTGAAGAAGGGCGCCGTTTCGGCGGAGCAGGGCGACCGGGATCTGCGCCGCCAGATCGCCATCATCAACTCGATGACGCCCGGCGAGCGGCGTAGTCCCGGGATCATCGACGGCTCGCGCCGGCGGCGTATCGCGGCGGGCTCCGGCGTGCAGGTCCAGGACGTGAATCGCCTGCTCAAGCAGTTTCAGGAGATGCAGCGGGTCATGAAGAGCATGAAGGGCGGCAGGCTGGCCAGGCTCATGGGAGCCTTCAAGGGCGGGATTCCGCCGGGCTTCGCCGGCCGCTAGGGGTCGCGGCCGCCCGCCGGCTTGCCCGCTCGCTCCGGCCCTGCCGCCGCAGGCCTTGCGCAGGGGCCGCCGGGGAGGGCACGGGGGTGCGAAAAACTGGCGCAGAATTGCAGCGTTGCGTAGAATCCGCGCTCTTTTTTGGGCGGCCCGAACGAGAGCAATACGAGCATGGTTACCATTCGCCTGACGCGGCGCGGGGCGCGCAATCAGCCCTTCTATCACGTCGTCGTGACCGACAGCCGCAAGCGCCAGGGCGGCCCGAGCCTCGAGCACGTCGGTTTCTTCAACCCGATCGCCCGGCGGGGCGAGATCAAGCTGAAGCTCGATCTGCCGCGCATCGACTACTGGGTCGGCAAGGGGGCGCACCCCTCGGACCGCGTGCGGACGCTGGTCGCGTCCTACCGCAAGCAGGCGACGGCCTGAGGTCCCGGACGGCGGATCCGGGCCAACGTGCCGAGCGTGTGCAGCCATGGACTGGATCGAGCTTGGGCGTCTGGGCGCGCCTTACGGCACTAAGGGCTGGCTGCACGTCGATTCGTACACCGATCCGCCCGACGGACTGCTGAAATACCCTGAGTGGGCCCTGAAGCTCGCGAGCGGCGAGCGGGTCACGCGGCGGGTAGTCGGCGGGCGGGGCCATGGGCGGGGTCTCGTCGCACAGCTCGAGGGCGTGGCGGGCCGCGAGGGCGCCGCGGCCCTCACCGGGGCGATCGTCGAGGTGGAGCGGGCGGCGCTGCCCCCGGCGGGCGAGCACCAGTACTACCGCGCGGACCTGGTGGGACTCGTGGTGCGTAACCTCGAGGGCGCGGCACTCGGTACGGTGAGCCATTTCGTCGACGCGCCGGCCGGAGCGGTGATGGTGACGAAGGAGCCGGACGGGCGCGAGCACTGGGTGCCCGCCTCGCCGCAACACCTGCGCACGGTGGATCTGGCGCAGGGGCTGGTCGTGGTCGACTGGCCCGCGGAGCTGCCATGAAGATCGAAGTCGTCACGCTGTTTCCGCGCATGATCGCGGGAGCGCTGGAATACGGAGTGGTGGGCCGCGCCATCGAGCGTGGGCTCGTCACGGTCGGGACCGAGGATCCGCGCGCGCACACGCTGGACGCGCACCGTACGGTCGACGACCGGCCCTACGGGGGCGGTCCGGGCATGGTGATGAAGCCCGAGCCGCTGCTGGCGGCGATCCGCGCCGCGCACCGCCGGCTGCCGCCTGGGAGCCCGCGGATCTGTCTGAGCGCGCAGGGCGAGCCCTTCGGTGAGCGTGCGGCACGCGCGCTCGCGGCGCTTCCCGGCCTGCTGCTGGTGGCGGGACGCTACGAAGGGATCGACGAGCGCGTCACCGGGCTCGGTATCGATCGGGAGCTGTCGATCGGCGACTATGTTCTTTCCGGGGGCGAGCTGCCGGCGCTCACGGTGATCGATGCCGTGGTGCGGCTGCTGCCCGGGGCACTGGGCGATGAGCGCTCGAGCGAGGAGGACTCGTTTGCGAGCGGGCTCCTCGACTGGCCGCATTACACGCGGCCGGAAGTCTTCGAGGGCTTGAGCGTGCCGCCGGTGCTATTGTCGGGCGACCACGCCGGCATCGGCCGCTGGCGATTGCAGCGCGCGGTCGAGCGGACCTGGCGGCGCCGCCCCGACCTGATCGCCGCAGCGAGGCTCGCCCCGGAGGCGCAGCGTGTATTGAACGAGCTGCTGGCCGCGCAGGCGGCCGCACGAGAGGATCGAGGTACGTGACATGAACAAGATAATCCAGGATTTGGACAAGCGGCGCATGACCCGCAAGGTCCCGGACTTCAAGCC
>DASQIP010000012.1:0-21591 GCA_035631515.1 Steroidobacteraceae bacterium | reverse complement strand
CTTCCCGCTGCATCCGGCCGGCGCGCCCGCCGACAGCCGCGCGCAACACCTGTCAAAGGTGACCATTCCGATGTTGTTTCTCCAGGGGACGCGCGATGCCCTCGCCGAGCGCTCACTCCTCGAGGGGGTCGTCGCGCGCCTCGGGACGCGCGCCACCTTGAGCCTCGTGGACGGCGCGGACCATTCCTTTCACGTCCCCGCAGCCAGCGGACGCACCGACGCCCAGGTACTCGAGGAGGTGTTGGGGCGGCTCGCCGCCTGGATCGATACGCTCAGGTAACATGGCCTGACCGTGCCCAAGCGCGCCCTCGAACGCTATGCCGCCAAGCGCACCTTCGCGCGCACGCCCGAGCCGCCCGCGAAGGCTGCCGGGCAGCGCCGTGGGCCGCTGCTGTTCGTGGTGCAGAAACACGCGGCGCGCCAGCTGCACTATGACTTCCGGCTCGAGCTCGACGGCGTGCTCAAGTCCTGGGCGGTTCCCAAGGGGCCCTCGCTCGACGCGGGCGACAAGCGCATGGCGGTCGAGGTCGAGGATCATCCCTTCGACTACGCCTCGTTCGAGGGGGTGATCCCGGAGAAGCAGTACGGCGCCGGCAACGTGATCGTGTGGGACTGCGGCGTGTACTCGCCGGATGAGGGCGGGCGCTACTCGTTCACCGACCGCGCCGAGGCCGAGCGGCGCATGCGCGCCGAGCTCGCCGCGGGCAAGGCGAGCTTCCTGCTGCGGGGCGAGAAGCTCAAGGGCTCCTTCACGCTGGTGAAGACCCGCACCGGCAACCAGTGGTTGCTCATCAAGCACCGCGACCGCTTCGCGCAGGCCAACGACGTGCTCGCCCAGCCGGCTTCCGTGCTCTCAGGGCTCAACCTCGATCAGCTGACGCCCGCGAGCACGCCGGCGCGCCTCGATGCCGGGCTGCTCGCGCCCGCGGGCCCCCCGGAGGCGATGCCGCGCGATCTCGCGCCAATGCTGGCCGAGACCGCCGCGGCGCTCGAATCGGATCCGCAATGGCGTTATGAGCCCAAGCTCGACGGTTACCGCGTCATCGCCTATGTGCGCGGCACCGACGTCACGCTCAAGTCACGCCGCGGGCTCGACCTGACATCGTTCTTCCCCGAGCTGACGGAGGAGCTCGCCGCCCAGGCCATCGAGCAGATGGTCCTCGACGGCGAGATCGTGGCGCTCGATGCCGGCGGCCGCCCGTCGTTCAATGCGCTGCAGAACCGCGCGCAGCTCAAGACGCCGGCGGAAATCGCCGCCGCGCGGCGCGACAGCCCGGTGGTGCTGGTATGCTTCGACCTGCTGCACTTCGGGGGATTGAACCTGCGCGGCGCGCCCTACCTCGCGCGCCGGCGCTATCTCGCGCAATGTCTGCTGCCGTCGGCGCACCTGCAGCTGGTGCATTGCTCGGACAACGGCGCGGAGCTCTACCGGGTGGCCGTGGACCACGGCTTCGAGGGCGTGGTCGCCAAGCGCATCGATTCGACCTATCAGCCCGGCAAACGCTCGCGCGCCTGGCTCAAGATCAAGGCGGAGCAGTCGGCGGAGTTCGTGGTCGGCGGCTTCACCCGCGGCAAGGGTGCGCGCGACCCGCTCGGCGCACTGCTCCTCGGCTACTTCGAGGGCAAGGCGCTGCGCTATGCAGGGCACGTGGGCTCGGGACTCGACGATCCAGTCATCGAGAAGCTGCTCGAGCGCACCGCTAAACTCAAGCGCAAGGACTCCCCGTTCGCCGACGAGGTGCCGCTGCATCGGCCGACGAGCTGGCTCGTGCCCGAGCTGGTCGCCGAGGTGACCTTCAGCGAATTCACGCCGGCCGGATCGCTGCGGGCGCCGGTGTTCGTGAGGCTGCGCGACGACATCGAGCCAGCCCGGGTGACAAAACCAGACCCCCACCGCAAGCCCGCCCCCACCGCGGATGCTGCACGCCCGGGCCGCGGCGCGCGCCGGGCTGCGGACGCAGCCGCGCAGAGTGTGCCCGCCGCCGCCGATCCGGCCGCCGATGTCGCGCGCGTCCTCGAGCAGCTCGACAGCCGCGCCAACCGTATCGATCTCGAGGTCGCCGGCGCGCGCATCCGCCTGACGAACCTCGACCGCGTCTACTGGCCGGCGGCGGGCAAGGGCAGCCCCGCGGTCACCAAGCGCGACCTGCTGCGCTACCTCGCGCGGGTCGGGCGCTTCATGCTGCCGCACCTTGAGGACCGGCCGCTAACGATGATCCGCATGCCGGAAGGGATCCACGGCGAGCGCTTCTTCCAGAAGCACTGGGAGCAGCCGCTGCCTGGGTTCGTCGAGACCGTGACCGTGTTCTCGGAGACCAAGGACGACCGGAACCGCTACCTGCTCGCCAACAACCTGGCGACGCTGCTGTGGCTCGGGCAGATCGGTACGCTCGAATTCCACATCTGGCACTCCCGCGCCCGTCCCGGCCCCGACACTCCCCGCGCCAGCACCGACTACGCGAGCTCGCTCGAGGCGCTCGAGGCCTCGGTGCTCAACTACCCCGACTACCTGGTGTTCGACATCGACCCCTACATCTACTCGGGCAAGGAGGCGAAGGGAGCCGAGCCCGAGCTCAACAGGAAGGGCTTCGCCACGGGTAAGCGTGTCGCGTTCTGGCTGCGGGCGCTGCTGAGGGACATGGGGCTCGAAGCCGTCATCAAGACTTCGGGCAAGACGGGACTCCACATGTTCGTGCCCATAGAGCGGACCGTAACCTTCGATGAAGCGCGCCACATCTGCGAGACCGTCGGCCGGCACGTCATGCGCGCGCACCCGAAGGACATCACCATGGAGTGGGCGGTCGAGAAGCGCCCCGGCAAGATCTTCATCGACTACAACATGAACGTCCGCGGCAAGACGCTGAACGTCGCCTACTCGCCCAGGGGGGTCCCGGGGACGCCCGTCTCCATGCCCCTGACCTGGGAGGAGCTCGAAGCGGCCGAGCCGATGGACTTCACTCTCAATAATGTGCCCGCCCGCTTGGAAAAGAGGGGGGATCGGTGGCATGATGTACTTGAGCTAAAACAGAGCCTTACGAAGGCTTTCGGTGTCAAGGGTGAGAAGTAGAGGGTGACGATATGGCCGCTGCTCGCTCGATAGGGTCTCTCACGGTGTCCTTCGGACTGGTCGCGATTCCGGTGAAGCTCTTCACCGCGAGCCAGTCCTCGAACGCCATCTCCTTCAACATGCTGCACAAGGCCGACGGCTCGCGCCTCAGGCAGCAGTACATCTGCCAGAAGGACGGCGAGGTGGTCGAGCGCGACGACATGGTCAAGGGCTACGAATTCGCCAAGGACCAGTACGTGCGCTTCACACCCGAGGAGATCAAGGCGCTCGAGGAGGTCGGCAGCCACGCGGTCGAGATTTCCGAGTTCGTGCCGATCGAATCGATCGATCCGGTGTACTACGACAAGACTTACTACCTCGCCCCGGACAAGGGCGCCGCCAAGCCCTATGCGCTGCTCACCGAGGCCCTGAAGCTCGCCGGGCGCTGCGGCGTCGGCCGCTGGGCCGCGCGCGGCAAGGGCTACCTCGTGATCCTGCGGCCGATCGGCGACGTGCTCGCGATGCAGCAGCTGCACTACGCGGCCGACGTGCGCCGGGCGACCGAGGTCGAGATCCCGAAGCCCGAAGTGAAGCCCGCGGAGCTGAAGCTCGCGCAGCAGCTCATCGACGCGCAGACGGCCGAGAAGTTCGATCCGGACGCCTACAAGGACGAAGTGCGCGGGCGGATCGAGGCCGCGATCAAGAAGAAGGTCGACGAGGGCCAGGAGATCACCCTGATCGAGCCCGCTCCCCCGGGCGAAGGCAAGGTGATCGATCTCATGGAGGCGCTGCGGGCGAGCCTGGAGAAGAGCGGCAAGTCGCGCGGAGAGGCGAGCGCGCTCGGCCCGCGCAAAGCTCCCAAGCGCGTCGAGGAACCGGCTAAAGTAGCGCGTAAGGCGGGCAAGCGCTGAACTGTCGGGGAACTACCTTTCCCAAAGAGCTAAGGATGCGGTCGTACAGTGTGCGGGACGTGCAACGGGTCCTGCGGCTGTCTCCTTCGGTCACACGCGGCCTGATCCGCGCCGGATTCGTCAAGGCAGCGCGCGGACCGCGCCGCGCCTATCGGCTGTCGTTCCAGGATCTCATCGTGCTGCGCACGGCGCGCGCGCTGATCGATGCCCGCATTCCCGCCAAGCGCATCCGCCGTTCGCTCGAGCGGCTGCGGCGCGAGCTGCCGGCGTCGCTCCCGCTCTCCGGGCTCGCCATCAGCGCGATGGGCGAGCACGTGGTGGTGCGCGACGGCGAGACGAGCTGGCAGGCCGACAGCGGCCAGTACCTGCTGGGGCTCGACGTCACGCTCGAGGACGGCGTGCTGCAGGTGGTCGAGCACAAGGTGCCCGAAACCGCCGCGCCCGTCGCGGCCGCCGCATCGACACCCGCGCACGACTGGTTTACGGAAGGGCTGACGTTCGAGAATACCGATCCGGAGCGCGCCGTGGCGGCGTACCGGCAGGCCGCCGACGAGAATCCGCACAACGCCGCGGCGTGGATCAACCTGGGCAGGCTCCTGCACGTGCTCGGCAGGACGGTCGAGGCCGAGCAGGTGTATCGGCGCGCGCTCGGCCAGGCGGGGCGCGATCCGCTGCTGCTCTTCAACCAGGCGGTGCTGCTCGAGGATGTCGGCAAGACGGAGGCGGCGCTCGATGCCTACCAGGCGGCGCTCGCCGGCGATCCCGATCTCGCCGACTGCCACTACAACCTCGCGCGGCTCTACGAGTCGCTCGGCAGGCAGCAGCACGCGATCCGGCATCTCGGCGAATACCGGCGCCTGGTGAGCGACCGCCACTGAGCGCCAAGGCGGGCCGCGCCTCCATGAGGTACTGGGTCGGCACCTCCGGGTACAACTATCCCGAATGGAAAGGCAGCTTCTATCCGGAGAAATTTCCGGCCGCGAAGATGCTGCCCTACTACGCCGAGCGCTTCACCACGGTGGAGATCAACTACACCTTCTACCGCGTGCCGAACACGAAGATCCTCGGCGGCTGGGACCGTGAGACCCCGCCCGGCTTCCGCCTGACGCTCAAGGCGCCGAAGCGCATCACCCACATCGCCAGGCTCCGGGACTGCGCGGACCTGCTGCGCTACTTCCTCGAGACGGCGGCGACGCTCGGACCGAAGCGCGGCGCGCTCCTCTTTCAGCTGCCGCCCTACTTCCGCAAGGACCTCGGCGTGCTCGATGAGTTTCTCAAGCTGCTGCCGGGCGGCACCTGCGCTGCATTCGAGTTCCGCCACGACTCGTGGATGGACGCCGAAGTGTTCGCGCGTCTCCGCGCCGCGAGCCTCGCGCTGTGCGTCGCCGACAGCGAGAAATTCTCCACACCGGTCGAGATCACCGCACCCTACGCTTACTTCCGCCTGCGGGACGAGGGCTACACGCCCGCGGACCTCGGGCGCTGGGCCGAGACCATCCGCGTGAGCACCGCGCAGTGCACCGACGTGTTCGTGTACTTCAAGCACGAGGAGGCGGGCAAGGGCCCGCAGTTCGCCCGCACGCTCCTCGATGCGCTCGCCGTCGGCGGCTGAGCGGCCCGTAAACCTTTCGCGCGCCGCCTGCATCCAAACGGGCAGCGGCGGGCATCTATACGGGTACCCCATCTGATCACAGGGAGCAGCCCATGCAGCACTTCGGACCCTTCTCGGTTGCCATCGCCTTCTGGATCTTCGTGACCGTCGCCGCCGTCGCCGGCATCGTGTCCGACTACAAGAAGCGCCAGCTGGCGCTCGAGCCGCTGCGCCTGGCCATCGAGCGCGGCCAGCAACTCGACCCGGCGCTGGTCGAGCGCCTCATGGCGCCCGAACGCGAGGCCGGCGTCAACCCCCTGTACCTGCGCGTGGGAGGGATCGTCACGCTGTCGGGAGGCGTCGGCGTCGTGATCCTGGCCTTCCTGCTCAACCAGGTCGTGCCGGTCTCCTTCTATCCGGTGCTCGGCGGCGGAGTCGTGGCGATATGCGTGGGCGCCGGCCTCATCGTCGCGGCACGCGCCGTCGAGCAGCAGCGTTCGCAGGCGGCGGCAGCGGCTGGCGGAGCCCAGGAAAAGCGCGCCATCTGAAGCGCAGCCGTGAACCGCATGGGCGCCGTGCTCGGGCAAGCCGCGGAGGGTGACGTGGTCGCCCTCGCCATGGGCGGCGACCGCGACGCCTTCTCCGAGCTCGTGTGGCGCCGCCAGAGCTGGCTGCGGAATCTCCTGCGGCGCCTCAGCCGCGACCCGGCGCTCGCCGATGACCTGGCGCAGCAGGTGTTCCTCAAGGCGTGGCGCTCGCTGCCGCAGCTCAAGTCCCGCGCCGCCTTCGGCGGCTGGCTGCGCCGCCTCGCCATCAACACCTGGCTCGCCGAAGTGCGCGCGCCCAGCCGCGCGGCACCAGCGTACCAGCCGGGCGAGTTGCCCGCGGCGGCCGTGTTTCTGCCCGCCGCCGCCGAGCGGCTCGATCTCGACCGGGCGCTCGCGAAGCTGACCCACACCGAGCGGCTGTGCGTCGTGCTCGCCTACAACGAGGGGATGTCGCACGGCGAGATCAGCGCCGCAACCGCGCTGCCGCTCGGTACCGTCAAGTCGCACGTCCGACGCGGCGCCGAGCGGCTGCGCGTACTGCTGCGCGCCTATCAACCTGCCGGGAAGGAGCACGCCCATGCCGGATGAGCGCGACGCGGTGTTGCTGCGAGAGTTTGCCGGGAGTCAGCGGCCGCTGGCCGATGCGCAGTTCGTGACGCAGGTCAGGGAGCGGCTGCACGTGTACTCCGCCCGCCGGCTGCTCGGCGTCGCACTGAGCGGCGTGCTGCGGGCCATCTTCACCGGCCTCTCCTTCGGCATCGTCGCACCGCTCAGGATGCGCCACGCGGGGCTCGTGGCGCTCGCCGCGCTCGGGCTCGCGCTCTGGACCATCTTGAAGGGTTCCCCGTAGAACCCGCCGCGCGTTCCCCGCCACACACGCCGCGTCAGTAACTCGGGGTGTGCCCCGCATGGACAAAGGGGAATCAACGATGAACGCCTTTACCTACGCGGCGCGCCTCGCGCCGCTCGCCGTCTCGGCCGCGCTGGCGGCCGTTCCCGCGCTCGCCGCGGCCGGGCCCGCGGTGCTGCCGCCGCTCACGACCAACAGCACCCTCACCTCCACCGTTCCCGGGAACGGCGACGTGAACCCGTATGGCATGGCGCAGGTGAAGCGCAGCACCGGCCGCCTGGTCGCCGGGAACATCCTGATCAGCAATTTCAATAACTCGAGCAATCTTCAGGGCACCGGCACCACCATCGTGCAGGTGGCCCCCGACGGAACGGTGACCCTGTTCGCGGGCCTCGATGCCGGAAACCTCCCGGGCGCATGCCCCGGAGGCGTGGGACTGACGACCGCACTCGCGGTGCTCCGGTCCGGGTGGGTGATCGTGGGGAGCCTGCCCACCACGGACGGCACGTCCGCCACGGCACAGGCGGGATGCCTGATCGTGCTCGACAACATGGGAAACGCGGTCGAGACCGTCTCGGGCGCGCTCATCAACGGGCCGTGGGACATGACCGCTCTCGACGGTGACCGGCAGGCGATGCTGTTCGTCACCAACGTCCTGAACGGGACGGTGGCGGCCGGCGGCGCGGTGGTCAACCGCGGCACGGTCACGCGCCTCAACCTCCGGGTGTCGGGTTCCGCGATGCCCAGGCTCGAGTCGATCACCGTGATCGGATCCGGGTTCGCCGAGCACACCGATCCGGCGGCACTGGTCGTCGGGCCCACGGGCGTCGGGCTGCACACAGACTGCGGCAGCGCTGACGACTGCGCCGCGCAAGGCGAGGACGAGGGCGGCTCGGTCCTGTACGTCGCGGACACGGTCAACAGCCGGGTCGTCACCATCGGTAACCCGCTCGGTCGCGCCCACTCGGCCGGCACCGGACACACGCTCTCTGCCGGCGGCACTCTCAACAACCCCCTCGGGCTCACCGTCACTCCGGGCGGGGAAATCCTCACCGTCAACGGCGGTGACGGCCTCATCACCGAGATCAGCCCCGCGGGCAGACAGGTCGCCCATGTGCAGCTCGATTCGAGCGGCTCGCCACCCGGCGCGGGCGCCCTCTTCGGCCTGGTGTTCGATCCACGGCACGGCGTGTACTACGTAGACGACGCCACCAACACACTGAACCTGCTGCACCGTTGAGGCGCGGATGCTCCGGCGGGGCGGTGCGGTCTGCGCCCGTGTCCCGCCGGAGCGGCGGCGCTGTTGCCGCCGCCCTCTCAGGTCCAGATATCGGCGAAGGCGCGCGCGAAGTTGGCGCCGATCACTTTCTCGACCACGCCGGCCGGATAGCCCCGCTTCAGCAGCCCGTCGGCGATGATCTCGATCCGTCGCGGCGTGTTGAGGCCGACGACGTACGGCGGGCGGTCTTCCTCGGGGGCGGCGAGTCCTGCGCTGCGCCGCTGCTCGAACGTCCTGTTGAGCTCGGCAATCCCCTTCTCGCTCAGGTCGAGCGGCAGGATATCGGCGTCGCTGCCGATCCCGACGTGATCCTCGCCGGCCACCTTGAGCGCGTGCTCGAGATGCTGCAGATAGTCTGCGACCGTCGGCTGCTGCGGCGAGGCCGTGAGGTACGGCAGATCGAAGATGCCGACCACCCCGCCGCGATCGGCGAGGGCGCGCAGCTGCTCGTCGGTCTTGTTACGCGGATGCGCGTGGACCGCCGCACAGCCCGCGTGCGTCATGAGCGGAGACTTGGTCGAGAGGTCGAGGACGTCGCCGGTCGTGGCGGGATTCGCGTGGCTCAGATCGATGGCGATGCCGAGCCGGTTCATTTCGGCCACCGCCTGACGGCCGAGCGGAGTGAGGCCGCCGCCCTCGGGCTCCATCACCCCCGCGGCAAACGGCGACTTGCGGTTGTAGGAGAGCTGCATGACGCGCACGCCGAGGTCGCGGAACAGCGCTAGCGACTCGAGGCGCCCCTGCAGCATCTCGACGCTCTCGAATGACAGGATGATGCCGAGCCTGCCCTCGGCCTTGGCGCGCGCGAAGTCGCCCGCCACCCGCACCTGGGTGAAATGATGGGGATAGGCCTCGATGAGGCGCTGCACCTGAGCGACCGCCGCGACGGTGGTCGTGAAGTCGTCGTTGATCCCGCCGACCGAGTACTTGATGACGTCGATGCCGCTGCCGCGCACCGCGTCGAGATCCGCCTGCGGCAGCGGCGCTCGCCCCTCGGGCGGCGACGAGTTGCAATCGAGGATCAGCGCCGAACGATACAAGGCGCGCGCATGCACGGACACGTTCGCAGCCCCGGGCTCCGTGTGCGCGGGCGGCGGTTCGGCGCGGCCGGGCGGTTCGGCGCGGCCGGGCGGCGCGAGCGCGGCCGCGGCGGCCGCGGCGGCCGCGGCGGCCACGCGCCGCGAGAACTCGCGCCGGTTCACGGGCGCGGCGTCCGCGCTGCCACCCCCTGCACCTCGAAGCGCGCGCCGCGGATCAGCTTGCTGACGCCGATGAACGCGCGCGCCGGGTGATGCCCGTGGAAGTAGCCGGCGTAGATGCCGTTGAAAGTGTCGTACAGGGCCAGATCGGTGCAATACACGGTCACCGACACGAGCTCATCCATCGTGAAGCCGGCGCGCTCCAGCGTGCGCTTCACGCCGTCCATCACCAGGCGCGCCTCCGCGTCGGGGCGGGCGGCGGCGTTGCCGGTGCGCGGATCGATGCCGATGTGACCGGCGACGTACAGCGTGTCGCCGAGGCGCACCGCGTCGCTGAACGGCAGCGCGGGTCCGTTGGGGGCGGGCGGATGCTCGATGTAGCTGCGCTCGGGGGCGGCGGGAGCGCCGAACGCGAGCGGCACGGCGAGCGCCAGGGCGAGCAGTAGTCCCGACCGGAGTCGCTTCGTATCGAATGTGAGATGCATGACCCCCTCCTGCCGACGCCTGCTGTTACGGGCGCCTCCCGGCGGCGGCCGCCGCGAGCGCCACGCCGACCGCGATCACGATGCCGAACAGAAAGATATGCGAAAAGAGCTCGCCGATCACGTCGGAGAGCGGCATCACCCGCTGATGCACGCGCGACAGCGGCAGCACCACCGCATGCATGAACAGGTACATCGCCGCCCCGAACACGGCTCCGCAGATCACCGGACGCCGCACCAGCACGGCGAGCCGGCGGCTCGCCAGGTAGAAGACGAACGCCGCGCATACCGCGATGGTGAAATGCAGCGCAGCGCCGAGCGCCAGCACCCACGCTCCGGCGCTGAACGCCCCGGAGCCGAGCACACCGCTCGCGATGCCGCGCAGAATGATCGAGGGCGCCGCGCCCTGATAGCCATAGAAGAGGAAGGCAAACAGCAGGTCGAGCGCACCTGCCGCGAGGCCGCTCGCCGCGACGCCCGCCCAGGGAAGGCGCCGCAGGGAGGCAGGGGGCGCGCTCATGAAGCGCGGCTGAAGAGGTCGCAGACGCAGTCGGCGCCCTCGAGCGCGAGCAGCGCACGCTTGAGCGCGAGGCCGCCGCCGAAGCCGGTGAGCGAGCCGTCGGCGCCGATGACCCGGTGGCACGGAACCAGGATCGGCAGCGGGTTTGCGCCGTTGGCCATTCCGACCGCCCGCGGCACGCTGCCCACCCGCCGCGCCAGCTCCCCGTAGGAGACGGTCTCGCCGTAGGGAATCGCCGTGAGCGCCCGCCACACCGATGTCTGGAAGGCGCTCCCTTCGAGCGCGAGCCGCACGCCGAACTCGCGGCGCTCGCCGGCGAAATATTCGGCCAGCTCGCGGATGAGGTCGGCGAACCGTGCGCTCTCGCGCCGCCACTCGGGCGGCGGCGTCAGCGGATGCGGGCCCGCCTGGAAGTGCACGCGCCGCAACGCGTGCGCGTCGGCGGCGAGCAGCAGGGGTCCGACCGGGCTGTCCGTCTCGTGCCAGAACATGGGATGCATGGCGCGTCTATGTTACGCGGGCGGCGTCGGGTCCGCAGCGCGTCCCCGCACCCTGCGCGGCGCACTTACCCCGCGCTCCCCCGCGGCCCGCCACAGATGCACGGTCGCGTAGCCGCGCCACGGACGCCAGCGGTCCGAGCGCGCCTCGAGCGCCCGCGCGGAGAGCGCCGCCCCGCCCGCCGGCGCCGCCATCCGCCGCAGCACGGCGTCCCCATGCGGCAGCGCGTCGGGCTCGCCGAGCGAGCACAGCGCCACGTACTGCGCCGTCCACGGACCGATTCCGGGAAGCGCGGCCAGCGCCGCCGTGACGTCGGCGGACACGGCGCCGAAGTCGACGCGCCGCGCGAGCACCGCGCGCGCCAGCGACCTGAGCGCCGCGGCACGCGCCGCGGTGATGCCGAGCCCCGCGAGATCCGCGTGCGCGACACCCGCCGGCGTCGGAAACAGGTGCGTCAGCCCGGCAGCGCCGCCGCGCAGCCGCTCGCCGCTGCGCTCGACGAGGCGCGAGGCGAACGTGCGGCCGGCGGCGACGCTGACCTGCTGGCCGAGCACGGCCCGCACCGCGCATTCGAACGGATCCCATGCTCCCGGGATGCGCACTCCCGGGCACTGCGCCACCAGCGGCCCGACCAGGGGGTCCGCCGCCAGCCCGGCGCCGATGCGCTCCGGATCGCCGTCGAGATCGAAGACGCGGCGCACACGCGCGGCGAGCGGCGCCAGGGCCGCGGGTGGCGCGCCTGCGACGCGCAGCTCGAGCGCGTGCTCGCCGGCGAGCTCCCGCACCGCGACGAGCGCGTTCCCGCCCGGGTACGCGAGCGTACGCGCGTAGCCCGCGGCGTCGACCCGCTCGACCCCGGGGAGCGCACGCCGCGCCAGGAACTCCCGCAGGTGCGCGAAGTCGTAGGGCGGGCGGTACGCGAGCCGCAGTACGGCCTCCTCGCTCACCGGCACGCCTCAACCGTTCTGTTTCGCCATGGCGCGCTCGAACGCCGGCCGCGTTACGACCCGTTGCACGTAGTCCTCGATCACCGGCGATTTGGGCAGGACGGGGCTGTTCGCGAACAGCGCGAACGAGGTCGCGTACAGCACGTCCGCCGCCGAAAAGCGCTCGCCGGCGAGGTACGGCTGCTGCGTGAGGCGCGCGACGATCACCGGCATGACCTCCTCCACCCGCACCCAGCCGGCCGTGCCGCGCGGCACCTCCCAGCTCATGAACTTCGAGAGGAAGGCCGGCTCGAGCACGCCGGCGTAATAAGCGAGCCAGCTGAGGTATGCGCCGCGCCCGGGCTCGCCGGGAAGCGGCCCGATCCGGTTCTTCGGGAACTTGTCGGTGAGATAAGTCGCGATCGCGGCCGACTCGAACACCACGACCCCGTCGTCGCAGATCGCCGGCACCTTGCCGTGCGGGTGAGGATTGGCGGGGTCGACCGCGCCGCCGCCGTCGCGGGTGCGGGTGCTGACGAGGCGAATCTCGTAGGGCGCCTCGAGCTCCTCCAGCAGGAAGATGAAGCGCGTGGCGCGCGTGTTGGGGCGGTGATAGAGCGTGATCAAGCGTGACTCTCCTCTTCAGCGCAGGGCGTGCAGCGTCGCGAGCGCCGCCTCGCGCAGCCTCCCGATCGCGTCGTCGATGCGGTTGACCGCCGTCTCGTCCTGCTTGCCGAGGCCTTCCCAATTGTCGCCCCACACCTTGAGGAGCTCGGCCGCCTGGACCGCAACCGGCCCCGGCACCAGCGCCGCCAGATCGCGGATCGCCAGCACGTCGGTCCAGCCGGTGCGTGGATTTCCCCCGTTGCCGTCGTGGTCGTATTGGGCGAGGAACGTCACCCGCTGCAGATCGCCGGCCCGCATCAGCACCTCGAACGCCGCGGTGCGCACGTTGCGATTGTGCTCGGTGCGCTCGTTGCGCCAGGTGTTGTAGGCGAGGCTGCTGATCGCCACCGCGAGGCTGATCAGCGCCACGGCATTGTTGCGCAGCTGCTCCCGTATCGAGGTCACCATCGTCCGAATGATACGCCGTGGCGCTGGCAATGAGCGGCGCGGACAGCGGACAATGGGCTCCCTGCGGAGGTGTCCAGAGGATGAAGAGCAGGCGGCGGCGCACCGTGAGCCACACGGCCGGGGAGCTGAGCTCCCCGGCCTGCTACCTGCACGAGCTCGAAGCGGATGCGGCGGCCGACGGGCCGCGCGACGTGGCGATCAGGCGCGTCTACGAGAAAGCCGAGCCGCGCGATGGCTACCGCGCGCTCATCGACCGTCTGTGGCCGCGCGGCGTCACCCGCCGGCGCGCCGCGCTCGATGCCTGGCTCCGCGATCTCGCCCCCAGTACCGAACTGCGCAACTGGTTTCACCGCGACCCGAAGCGCTGGCAAGAATTCGCCCGCCGCTACCGCGCGGAGCTGCGCGCGCAGAGCGAAGCACTCGATGCCCTGCGACACCGCGCCGAGCGCATGCGCGTGACGCTGCTCACCGCCACGCGCGAGCCGCACATCAGCCACGCCGTAGTGCTGCGGGCGCTGCTGCTCAGGAGCCCCGGCCGGCGCCGCCGCGCCGCGCGCTCCTGACGGCATCCGCGTCGGCCGCGGCGCCCGCGCCGGGCGGCTCGCGGCCCACCCGTACGACACACCGCGTGATTCAGAGCGTTGCCTCCGTTAGTATCGGATCCTCCGCGACGCACCGCGAGGACCTCCTTGAAAGTCGGCGCCAAGACTGACACCCCTGCCCCGCGCTCGCCCGCGGCGCCTGCCGCTCGAGCGCCGCCGCTGTCGCTGCGCTCGGCCCAGGTGCGTACGCTCGTGCTGCTGTTCTGCGGCTACGCGTCCTGTTATTACTGCCGGGCGGACCTCTCGGTGGCGACCCCGCTGCTCGCCGACGAGCTGGCGCTGCATGGCGTGAGCCACGCCGCAGCGTTGATCCACATCGGCACCATCACCTCCCTCGGGCTGCTCGCCTACGGGCTCGGGAAGCTGTTCCTGACGGGCCTCGGCGATTACTGGGGCGGGCGGCGCAACTTCTTCATCGGCATCGGGGGTGCCGCGCTCTTCACGCTGCTGTTCGCCGTGAGCGGAGGGCTGCCGCTCTTCACGCTCGCCTGGACCGCCAACCGCCTGACCCAGTCGGTCGGCTGGGCCGGCGCGATCAAGGTCTCATCGAAATGGTTCAACTACTCCTCCTACGGCACGATCGCCGCGATCCTCAGCATCAGCTATCTGGTCGGCGACGCGGCGGCGCGCCAGCAGATGGGGGTGCTGCTCGCGCACGGCTACGGCTGGCGCGCGCTGTTCGTGTTCGCCGCCGCGGTGGCGGGCGCGGCGCTGCTCGCCAACATGCTGTGGCTGCGCGAGTCGCGTGTCGAGGATGGGCACGCGGAAGCCGAGCCCAACCCCGCGCTCAATCTCTTCACCTCGGGCGAGTCGCGTCCCGCGAGCGTCGCGGCACTCCTCCTGCCGCTGCTGCGTAGCCGCGCGTTCCTCCTGGTTTGCCTGCTGTCTTTCGGCTGCACGATCGTCCGCGAGACGTTCAACAACTGGACGCCGGTCTACCTGCGGGACTTCCTGGGCTACAGCGTGAGCAACTCCGCCGGCGTGAGCGCGGTCTTCCCGGCCGTGGGAGCGGTATCGGTACTGCTCGCCGGCTGGCTGAGCGACCGCCTGGGGCCCACCGGCCGCTCGCTGCTCATGTTCCTCGGCCTGGGAGCCTCCGCTGTCGCGTTGCTGGCGCTCACCTCGGTCCCGCCCGGCCCGTCCGGATCGCCGCTGCCGGTGATCCTCATCGCGGCCGTGGCCTTTACCCTCCTCGGGCCTTATTCCTACCTCGGCGGCGCCTTCGCGCTCGATTTCGGCGGCAAGCAGGCGAGCGCCGCCTCCTCCGGCATCATCGACGGAATCGGCTATCTCGGCGGCGTGCTGGCCGGCTACGCCGTCGCCCGGCTCGCGATGGCCTATGGCTGGCGCGGCGTGTTCGTGGCGCTCGCGGTAGTGAGCGCCGCGGCGGCTGTGAGCGCCTGGTACCTGCATCTGCTCAATCTGCGGACCGCGGCGCTCAGGGCGGTCCCCGCGACGGGCGCCCATGGCTAGGCCCGCGCTCGCCAGCCGCGTGTCTGCGACGCCGCAGACGCTCACCGTCGAGTGGCGCGACGGGCGCACGAGCGAATTCGCGAGCCTGTGGCTGCGCGACAACGTGCGCGCGGATCGCGATCCGCACAGCGGCCAGCGGCTCCTCGACATCGTCGACCTGCCCGCCGAGCCGCGCATCCGCAGCGCGCGCTGCGAGAACGGCAGTGTGCGTGTCGAATGGGAAGGCGAAGCGCGGCCAGCCGACTTCGACCTCGAGTGGCTGGCCGCACAGGCCGCCGGCGGCGCGGCGCAGCGCCCGGAGCTGGCCCGCCGGCTGTGGCTCGAGGGCGCGCGGCTCGATGCGCACCGCGATTTCGCGTGGCTCGACTGCGGCAAGATGCACGGCGACCCGCGCGCGCGCCTCGAGTGGCTGACGCGCCTCACCCAGGACGGCCTCGCATTCCTGCGCGACGTGCCCTGCACGGCGTCCGCGATTCTCGCCGCGGTGGCTCCCATCGGCCGCGTCGCCGAGACCAACTACGGACAGCTGTTCGACGTGCGCTCCGTGGCGCAGCCCGAGAATCTCGCCTATTCCGATCTCGGGCTCGGGCTGCATACCGACAATCCCTATCGCGAGCCGGTCCCGGGCTTTCAGGCGCTGCACGCTCTCCTCACCTCACCCGAGGGCGGCGACAGCCTGTTCGCCGACGGCTGGGCGCTCGCAGCGCACCTGCGCGACAGTGCCCCCGCCGACTTCCGGCTGCTCAGCACCACGGCAGTGCCGTTCCACTATCGCTCGAGCGATGCCGACCTCTACGCGGAGCGGCCGCTGATTCAGCTCTCGTGCCGCGGAGAAGTGACGGCGGTTCATTACAACAACCGCTCGATCCGGGTGGCGGCGGGCACCGCGCCGGAGTTCTACGCCGCCTACCGGCGTTACGCGGCGCTGCTGCGCGAGGCGCGCTTTCAACTACGGCTCAAGCTGGCGGACGGCGAGCTGGTGGTATTCGACAACCAGCGGGTGCTCCACGGCCGTACCGCCTTCACCTCGGCGCAACACCCGCGGCACCTGCAGGGCTGCTACCTGACACGCGACAGCGTCTACAGCGAGACCGCCCTGCTGCGCCGCAGACGGGAGGGCGGTGCATGAGCGTCAGCGACGAGATCCTTGCGCTTTACGGCGCGCGTGGCGCCGGGGTCTACTTCGGCGAGCGCGTGTCGATGACCGAGCACGGGCTGCAGGCGGCGTGGTTCGCGCACAACGAGGCCGCCCCCGAGTCGCTGGTCGTCGCGGCGCTGCTGCACGACGTAGGACATCTCCTCGAAGCGGTCCCCGACGATATCGCCGACTGGAAGACGGATGCGCGCCATGAGGAGCTGGGCGCACGCTGGCTCGCGCAGCGCTTTGATACCGGGATCAGCGAGCCGGTGCGCCTGCACGTACCCGCCAAGCGCTACCTGTGTACGACCGACCCGCATTACCTCAGTCAGCTGAGCTCGGCCTCGGTGCATACGCTCGCCCTGCAGGGTGGGCCGATGTCGGCTGAGGAAGTGCGGCGTTTCGAGAACGAGCGCTACTTCCGCGAAGCGGTGCGGGTGCGGCTCTGGGACGATCAGGGCAAGGTGGCCGGCCTCGAGACGCCGCCGCTCGCCGCCTACGTTGCGATGATCGACCGCCTGGTGCGGCCGGCATGACCCTTTCGCCAGCGGGTGCTTCAGGCCCCGGTGGCGGGCGCCAGCGCACAGAAGGGCACGCGCTTCAGCGCGTGCGCGGGCGGCTCACTATCCTCTTCCCGGCTCACCAGCAGGTTCTCGATCAGCATGGCCGACACGCCGGCCGCGGCAGTCTCCCGCCACTCGACGGCGATCTCGGTCGCGCTCCTGCGAACGACGGCAGCCGGGAGCTCGCGGCCCTGCATGCCGAGACAGGGGGCCAGCAGCTCGACGACGACGTCGGGCGCAGGATGGATACCGGATTCGGTGCTGATCAATGCTCCGGTGGCGCTGACGTTGCTCAGAAAACCGAGGCACCTGCAGCCGCTGTCGCACGACGCCATACATCTCAGCCGGACCGGCATATCGGCCGGTAACCGGTGTCCCCAGCGATGCTCCATTGAGCTCTCCCGTGAATTTGCCGCCCGCTGATATTGCGTTGGATTCGTCGCAAGAACGATGCGCATTAATCCCTACGGCATAATGACGCGGCACGGATGCGCGCCTGCGCCGATCCGGGCGCAGCGCCCGAACGCCGGCGTCGGTCAGGCCCCGGGCTCGGCGAGCAGTTGCACCCAGAAGAGGCCGCGGCGCGCGGCGCGGCCCGGAGCGAGTCCGAGCCCCATCTGCGCGAAGCGCGGGTCCATGATGTTCTGGCAGTGGTCGGCACTCCTGAGCCAGCCCTGGACGGCCTCCTCCACCGATTTCGGGCCGTAGGCAATGTTCTCGCCGACCAGCTTCTCGTGGTAGCCGGCCGCGCGCACCCGGTCGGCGGGCGAATGGCCCGAGAGATCCTGGTGCTCGAAGTAGTCGTGCACCGCCATGTCCGCCGCGTGCCCGCGCGCCACACCGGCGAGCGTTCCGGACAGGGTGAGGGGCGGCGCCGGCTCGAACGACTGCGCGCCGCACTGCGCTCCGCGGGCGCGCGCCTCGTTGACGAGTTGCAGCGCGCGCGCCGCCATGGCCGGCGTCGCGCTGCGCGGGAGCGCAGACCGCGGCTTCGACGGCGCACCCGCCGGCGCGGCGCTCGCAGGGGGCAGCCGATAGCTCGCGCCGGGCGCAGCGGCAGCCGCCAGCACCAGCCAGGTATCGGCGCCACGGTGGTAGATCCCCACGTCACGCAAATCGCGGCTCGAGACCGCGCGGCAGTCGCTGCGCCGCAGCTGCCGGATGAGCGTCTCGTCCGAGCCACTCGCGTGCACGCCCTGCGCGGCCGGGTCGAGTGCATGTCCGTCGGCCCACTCCTCGGCCGCGCGATCGAGGTAGGCGTCGTGCCTGAGCGGCGGTGCGAGCGCAACGATGCCGCCGCAACCACCGGCGCGCAGCATCTGCACGACCGACAGGGCATCGGGGTGCGCCACCAGGGGGGCGAGAAGGAGAGCCACAACGATGAGAGAGCCCCCGATCCTCCCGGGGTTCACGCGACTCATTCGACGCTCCTCGAGTCAGGCTACGCGCACGAGCTCAATCACGGGAACGCGCCGGGGCTGCGGCGGATGACCGGTCGCGGGCGGAACCCGGTCACAGATTCGCGGGGGCCAGCGGGACACTCGAGCCTAGTGAAGCGGGTGAATCGTCGTATTAAAGAGGTAGGGATCGCGGAAGTCGGTCGCGTCTCCCGCCTTCTTGCCCGTCACCGGCTGCAGCCGCGCCGCGAGCGGCTTGTGCCACTTCCAGGCGAGCGACGCCACGTCGCCGTAGATGCGCATCAGCTGTGCCTCGCTGATATCGCCCGGCAGCGGCACGGTGTCGACCCCGGTGGCGCACACCGCGGAGTACGCGAGCAGCGCATCGGTGTCGTACGTCCCCTCGGCCCAGCGGCGCGCCAGGAGCTTGTCCTCCATCACCGGCACCATCAAACCCGCGTAGCCGATCTGCTTGACCGGCACGGCCTTGACGGCGGTCGTGATGATCAGCGCCGCCGTCATGGTGCCGCTCGAGCCGAACTTCGCCCCGGTGAACGCTTCGATCGCGGCGCCGATCGACACGTCGGCGAGCGGCGCCGGCGTGGGGTCCACCCCCATGAACGTCCAGCCGTGGCGGGCGGCCACCTGCGTGCCCACCGCCTCGGCAACCCGGGCGTGAACGGTCAGCTGCCGCGTGAGCTCCGCGACGGCGGCATCGAAGTCGCCGTGCGTGCGCGCGAAGACTTCCTGCACGACGTTCGCGCCCTCGAAGCCGATCGAGAGCCGCTCGCCGCTGCCGAGATGGTAAGCGCCCGGATAGAAGGGCCCGTAGGGACCGAGCATCGCGGTGGCCGCGAAGTTGAACGTGCCCTGGCTGTGCGGGCTGTGGTCGGCGACATGGCGCACCAGGTGGGCGGCCTCACGGATCACCTTCCAGTGAATGCCGTCGTCACCGGCGATGATCGCGCTCGCATTGAGCTGCGCGAGCGAGCTCAGGGCCTCGGCGAGCAGCTGCATGGTGTGCGGATCGTCGCCATCGCGCAGCATCGCCGGCCCGATGTTCGGCAGGAAATTCTCTTGGGCGGCGAGCTGGTCGAGCTCCCTCAGCCAGGCGAGCGCTTCGCTGTCGGACTGTCCGCGCAGCAGCTCGGCGAGCGGCTGGGTCGTAATGCGGACCGACTCGACCGCGTAGCCCTGCTGCTCGAGCGCGCGCTGCGCCTCGCGCAGCACCACCAGCGTCGCGGCGATCTGCCGCGCGTAGCTCGCGCGCTCGAGGCTCACGAACGCCGTGATGGCGCGGACCTTCGGCCTGGTGTAATCCTCAGCCTTCGCCGTGGCCGCACAGGCGGCCGCCAGCACGAGCAGTGAGACCGCGGCGCATCGAACACGAGCCATGACGCCCCCGACGATTCCGGCAGGGACTGCCGGTGGCGCAATTAGAGCATGAACGGCCACGGGCCGCGCTTTGATACCCTAACCGCCCGAGAGAGGCTCTCGAAGGAAGCGTATCGTGCGAACCACTGCAACGCTGTTGGCGGCTGCCGCCGCCCTGACTGTTACTGCTGCCTCACCCGCGCAGCCGGCGATGACCGCCGGCGACCTGGCGCAGCTCTGCGGCGGCTCGGATCACGTGAGCGTGAACGCCTGCCGCATCTACATCCTGGGCGTCACGCAGGGAATCGCCGTGGGGCTGCGCATGGCGGCCGCGCACAGCCGGGCCGGCCAGGCGTGCGTGCCGCCCGAGATCTCCGCCGCAGACCTCGAGGCGACCATGAAGAAGAAGCTCGCGGCGCTCGATCCGGGTGCGCAGCAGCGCGACGCGGCCGGATTCATCGGCGCGGCGCTCGCCGCCGCCTTCCCGTGCGCGGGAGGCAGACGATGAGCGGGCTCATCCTGGGGCGCCGGTTTCGATGCGAACCAGCTTGGTGCGGCTCGCAGCCCCGCTCTTGATGGAAACGGCGGCCCTCGGACAGCGGAAATGCTCGGCCACCAGGGCGATCAGCTCGCCATTCGCCTTGCCTTCGACGGGCGCGGCCCTGACCCTGGCGAGCCAGCTGCCATCGTCGAGCCGCTCGAGCGAGCTCGCGCGCGCGTTCGGCTTGACCCTGACCCGAATGACTGTGGCCGCCATCGCCCCGATGTCAGGAGCGATCGCGGGGCCGCGCCGCGTCCCGATACCCGATGAACACCCGCTTCGGAATCATGCAGTGCACGCCCTTGCGGATGTCGACCACCTGCGTGACGCGGCAATCCCCCACGATGGAGGTGAGTGCATAGGCCTCCTCGCGGCTCATCGGCACGATGCGCTGCGTCGCGAGCCACTGCACGGTCTGCTCGACCGCGATCTTCATCGCCTGATTCAGGTCCTCGTCGTAGCCCATGAAGATCCAGTCCGTCCGGGTCTCGGCCCACGGCCAGTCGGTCTTCAGGTCCTTGCGCACGATGGGCTGAATCTCGATCTCTTTATATGAGCACTCGAGCGCGGTGAGATTGACCTCGCCGTTTCCCTGCCGGCAGTGCGAGTCGCCGGTCCATATGAGCCCGCCCTTGATGAACACCGGGACGTAGAGCGTCGACCCCGCCTGCAGCTCGTTCAGGTCCATGTTGGAACCGTTCTTCCAGGGCCGCAGCGTGCTGGTGCGCCCGCGATCGTCGCGGATCGGAGGGCCGGCTTTGGCGGGCGGCTCGTTGGGATCGACTCCGACCGCGAAGGTCCCGGGGAAGGGCTTCAGATCGATCATGATCCCCGGCTTGAACTCGGTCTGCATCTTCGCCAGGTCGAGCTTGTAGTAGCGCACGAACCCCTCGGGGAACTGCGGGGCGAGGAGCCCCACGCTCGGGAAGTCCTTGCCCGGCAGGTTGAAATTGAAGGCGTCGGCCTTGGGGACGATCTTGAGGATGTGAATCTCGAGCGTGTCACCCGGTTCCGCCCCCGACACGTAGATCGGCCCCGTGATGGAGTGCGGCCCACCGCCGTCGTTCTCCTTGCGCAGCTTCACGATCTGGTCCATGTCGGCGCCCGGCTTGATCTGGCCGAGCGAATGGGAAATCGTCTCGATCGACACGGTATCGCCCGAATCGACCGTGAGCCGCGGCTTCTCGCCGGTGTCGTACCAGCCCCATTGCACGTTCTCCGGTGTGGCGGGCAGGGAATAGTGGCGCGCTTCGGCGAGCGGAACGCATGCGAGGGTCGTGAGCAGGACGGACACTATTCTTCTCATGGCGGGCTCCCTGTGGCCTGAGCGGCCGCCCGCATGATAGGCCAAAGCGGGATGCCCGCGCCCGCCAGGCGGCGGGATTTCCTCAGAGCTTGCCGTCCGTGACCCGATGACGCGGTCCCGGCTGGCTCTTCGCGATGGTGGTGAGCGTCGCATCGCTGTAGACGTGGCAGGCGCCCGAGCAGTTGGCGAGCTCACCGACGGTGTAGTTGAGGCGCCCACCGGCGATCTTCGGATGCTTCGGGGCCACGTAGTCCTTGGCATGACACCCGGCAC
>DASQIP010000011.1:0-46703 GCA_035631515.1 Steroidobacteraceae bacterium | reverse complement strand
CGAAGAAGATCACGGTGGACGTGCGCGGCGAGATCCTCGAGCTCAAGAGCACCATCAACACCATGGTGGAACAGCTGAACGGATTCGCCTCGGAGGTGTCGCGCGTCGCGGGCGAGGTGGGCACCGAGGGCAAGCTCGGCGGCCAGGCGCAGGTGCCGGGAGTGGCGGGTACCTGGAAGGACCTCACCGACAACGTCAATCAGCTCGCCGCCAACCTCACGACCCAGGTGCGTGCGATCGCGGAAGTGGCGACCGCCGTGACCAAGGGCGACCTCACGCGCTCGATCATGGTCGAGGCGATGGGCGAGGTGGCGGCGCTCAAGGACAACATCAACGAGATGATCCGCAACCTCAAGGACACGACGCTGAAGAACGACGAGCAGGACTGGCTCAAGACCAATCTCGCCAAGTTCTCGCGCATGCTGCAGGGACAGGGCGACCTGGTGACCGTGTCACAACTGGTGCTGTCGGAGCTCGCGCCCCTGGTGCACGCACAGCAGGGAGTGCTCTACCGGCAGTCGCGCCAGGAAGACGGCCCGCGCCTGGAGCTGGTCGCGAGCTACGCGTCGGAACCCGAGCGGCCGCTGCCGCAGGTGCTGCGCTTCGGCGAGGGGCTGGTGGGGCAATGCGCACTGGAGAAGAAGCGCATCCTGCTCGAGAACCTGTCGCCGGACTACATCCGCGTCAACTCCTCGCTGGGTTCGGCCGCGCCGCTGCACGTGGCGATCCTGCCGGTGCTGTTCGAGGGTGAGGTGAAGGCGGTGCTCGAGCTCGCGTCGCTGCGCAAGTTCAGCGCGACCTACCTGTCGTTCCTCGATCAGCTCGCCGAGAGCATCGGCATCGTGCTCAACACGATCGAGGCCAACATGCGTACCAGCGATCTGCTGCGCCAGTCGCAGTCGCTGACCACCGAGCTGCAGCGCCAGCAGGGCGAGCTCAAGCAGACCAATGACCGGCTGGAGCAGCAGGCGGAAACGCTGCAGAAGTCCGAGAACCTGCTGAAGATGCAGCAGGAGGAGCTCAGGCGCACCAACGACGAGCTGCAGCAGAAAGCGCAGCTGCTCTCCGAGCAGATGCGCCAGGTCGAGTACAAGAACGAGGAGATCGAGCTCGCCAAGGCCGCTCTCGAGGAGAAGGCCGAGCAGCTCGCCCTGAATTCGCGCTACAAGTCGCAGTTCCTGGCGAACATGTCGCACGAGCTGCGCACCCCGCTCAACAGCCTGCTGATCCTGGCGAAGCTGCTGGCGGACAACGCCGGCGACAACCTGACGCCGAAGCAGATCGACTACGCGCAGACGATCTATGCCGCGGGCGCCGACCTGCTCTCGCTGATCAGCGACATCCTCGATCTGGCGAAGATCGAGTCGGGCACCGTGACGCTCGATGTGAGCGCGCTCGGCATGGCGGAGCTGAAGGACTACGTCGAGCGGACCTTCCGGCCGACGGCGGTCGAGAAGCAGCTCGACTTCACCGTCACCATCGATCCGCAGCTCGTGGCGATCGAGACCGACGAGAAGCGCCTGCAGCAGATCCTGAAGAATCTGCTGTCGAATGCCTTCAAATTCACGCGCAACGGCTCGGTGGAGCTGCGGGTCGATTGCGTGGCGAGCGGCTGGCCGGCCGGCAACGCGCGGCTCGACGGCGCCGCGAAAGTGATTGCCTTCACGGTCGCGGATACCGGCATCGGGATACCCGAGGATCAGCAGAAGATCATCTTCGAGGCCTTCCAGCAGGCCGACGGTACCACCAGCCGCCACTACGGCGGCACGGGCCTCGGGCTCTCGATCAGCCGCGAGCTCGCGGGACTTCTCGGCGGCGAGATCGCCGTGACCAGCGTGCCGGGGAAGGGATCGAGCTTCGTCCTCTACCTGCCGCTGGTGCGCACCGAGGCCTCTGGAGCGGCGGTGCCGGCCGCGCCCGGCCCCGGCATCGCGCGCGAGCACGCGCCGGCGGCGCCCGCGCCCGCGCCCGCGGTGCGTGCCGACGACGACCGCGACAACCTGCGGCCCGGTGACCGGGTGCTGCTCATCATCGAGGACGACGCACGGTTCGCGACCACGCTGCTCGAGGTGGCGCGCGAGCACGGCTTCAAGGCAGTGGTGGCGGGCGACGGCAACACCGGGTTCGCCCAGGCTCTGGCGCTGCAGCCGGATGCCATCGCCCTGGACCTCAAGCTCCCGGATGCCGACGGCTGGATGGTCCTCGATCTGTTGAAGCACAACTCGAAGACCCGGCACATTCCGGTGAGCGTCGTATCGCTCAAGGAGCACACACACCGCAGCCTCCACATGGGCGCGGTGGCCGTGATGCACAAGGGGGACACTCGCGAGGTGCTGCAGCAGGCGCTGGCGAAGACCCGCAGTCTCCTCGAGCGCGACTCCAAGGTACTGCTGCTGGCCGATGGCGATGCCGCGCGGCGCGCGGATATCGAAGGGTCGCTGCGCGGCGCGGGCGTCGCGATCACCTCGACCGGACTCGGCCGGGAGGTGCTGGCGGCGCTGCGCACGGCGCGCTTCGACTGTGTGATCCTGGGCCCCGAGCTCGGCGACATGAGCACCGTGCAGCTGCTGCGGACCATCGCCGAGTCCGCGGCCGTAACCGAGATGCCGTTCGTGGTCTGCGAGGCCGACGGCCTCGGCGGCCGGGAGCAGGCCGAGCTCGGCAAGCTGGCGGAGATACTGGTGCTGAAGAAGGTACCGACGCGCAAAGCCATGCTGGAGGAAGCCGCGCTGTTCCTGCATCAGACCCTGGGCGGGCTGCCCGACGGCAGCCGCTCGCTGCTCGGCGCGCGCGGCAGCGACCGCGGACTCGTCAACCGCAAGGTCCTCATCGTCGACGACGACGTGCGTAACGTGTTCGCGCTGACCGGCGCTCTCGAGCAGCACGGCATGACGGTCTTCAACGCCGAGGACGGCCGGGAGGGCATCGAAGTCCTGCAGGAGAATCCGGACATCGAGGCGGTGCTGATGGACATCATGATGCCCGGCCTCGACGGCTACGACACCATCCGCATCATCCGCGGGCTCGAGCAGTTCAAGGAGCTGCCCATCATCGCCGTCACCGCCAAGGCGATGAAGGGCGATCGCGAGAAGTGCATCGCCGCCGGCGCGTCGGACTATATCGCCAAGCCCGTGAACGTCGAGCAGCTCGCCTCGCTCCTGCGGGTGTGGCTCAACCGCTAGGCACGAGCGATGAACGCCGTCGCCGACTCGCCGCGCGGCAACATCCTGGTGGTGGATGACGAGCCGCGCAACCTCAAGGCCATGGAGGCGTTGCTGGCGGCGACCGGCTGCCGGGTGGAAACCGCGCTCTCGGGCGCCGAGGCTCTGCGGCGCATTCTGCGCACCGACTTCGCGCTCATTCTGCTCGACGTACGCATGCCCGAGATGGACGGCTTCGAGACCGCCGGCCTGATCCGCAAGCTGCAGCGCTCGCGTCACACACCCATCGTGTTCCTCACTGCCGCGGGCGAGCACGCCGACTGGGTGCTGCGGGCTTATGGAGCCGGCGCAGTCGACTACATCGTCAAGCCCGTGGACCCCGAGGTACTGAAGTCCAAGGTGGGGATCTTCCTCGACCTGAGCAGCCGCAGTGCCGGCCTGGCGACGCAGGTGGCCCGGCAGCGCGTCACGCAGCGCGAATTGATGAAGGCCAAGGACGACCTCGAGGTCAAGGTCCGCGAGCGCGCCGCCAACCTGATCTCGGCCCACGAGCGGCTGCGACAGGAGGTGCAGCAGCGCGAGCGCGCCGAGGCCGAGCTGCTGGTGGCGAAACGCGTCGCCGAAGACGCCAACCGCGCCAAGAGCGAGTTCCTGGCGAGCATGAGCCACGAGATCCGCACGCCGATGAACGGGATTATCGGCCTGACGCAGGTCGTGCTCGACACGGCGCTCGGGCCCGAGCAGCGCGAGTGCCTGGAGCTGGTGCGCGCTTCCGGCGAGTCGTTGCTCGCCATCGTCAACGACATTCTCGACCTCTCGAAGATCGAGGCCGGACACCTGACGATCGAGCGCATCCCGTTCGCGCTGCAGGAATGCATCGACGATGCCATGAAGCCGCTGGCGATCGCGGCGGGCCGCAAGGGGCTGAGGCTGCTCTGGGAGATCGCGCCGCATACGCCGCCGCGGCTGGTCGGCGATTCGATGCGCCTGCGGCAGATCGTAACCAACCTCGCGGGCAACGCCATCAAGTTCACGCCCCAGGGAACGGTCACGCTGCGGGTGGAGCCGGAGCCCGGCGCAAACGGCGAGCTCGTCTGTCTTTTCTCCGTCGAGGACACCGGCATCGGGATCCCGCCCGAGCAGCAGGCGGCCGTTTTCGCCCCGTTCCGCCAGGGCGATGCCTCGACCGCGCGGCGCTACGGTGGCACTGGCCTCGGGCTCGCGATTGCGGCGCAACTCGTCACGCTGATGGGCGGCCGCATCTGGCTCGAGAGCGCACCGGGCGAGGGGAGCACGTTCTATTTCACGCTGCGCTTCGGAGTGGCGGAGGGCGCGTCCGAAGGTGCCGCGCAGGTCATGGCCGCTGCCGGCCGCAACGCGGCCGGCGGCGAGAGCGGCGAGACGCGGCCCCTGAGCGTGCTGCTGGTGGAAGACAATGCAGTCAACCGCCGTCTGGCCGAGATCGTGCTCACGCGGCGCGGCCATACGGTCGTGGCGGCCGACAACGGGCCCGACGCCCTGCGGGCGTTGGGCGCGCGGTACTTCGACCTCGTGCTGATGGATCTGCAGCTGCCCGGGATGGACGGCATCGCCGCGACCCGCGCGATCCGCGCGAGCGAGACGAGCTCGGGCAGGCATGTGCCGGTGCTCGCCCTCACCGCGCACGCCCTGCCCGGAGTTCGCGAGCAATGCCTGGACGCGGGAATGGATGGCTATCTGACCAAGCCGCTCAAGCCCGCGGACCTGCTCCGGGAGGTCGAGCGACTCGGCCTGCCCGCGGGGCCGGCCGCGGAGGCGGCTCGTGCCGAGCCCCGGGATCCCGACCGCTGGACCCTCCTCGATGAGGCGGGCGGCGATGCGCGGCTGCTCGAGGAGATCTGCGCACTGTTTGAGCGCGAATCGGCCGGCCAGATGCGGGCGCTGCGCGCGGCCATCGAGCGGGGCGACAGCGCGGGCTTCGCGCGGGCGGCACACACGCTGCGCGGCATGCTGCGCTCGGTGCGGGCGGCGGCGGCCGAGCAGCTTGCCGGCACGCTGCAGCCGCTCGATCCCCGCGAGCAGCGCGACCAGGCGCTGGAGATCTGCGAGCGCCTCGAGCGCTCACTCGGCGTACTGCGGGAACGCTTCGCTGCACCGCAAGCAAGCGTGCCGCCTGCCGCTGCACTGCAACCAGGCGTGCCGCCTGTCGCTGCACCGCGACGCTCGAGCCCTCTGCCGCCACAATTCTGATGCCGAAACCGCGAATTCTGCGAGCCTCCGGCGGCCCATGGGCCGTTGGAACCATGCGCGGCTGTGACGCCCGTCTCATCGAGTCTGGTACTTCATGCACCGAGGCTCGACATGCTGTATCGGATTACAAGCGAGGCCGGATACCTGCGGGCGGAGCTCTTTCATCGGGAGACCGCCGAGGAGTCCAGGGAGTTCTTTGCCGCGGTCGCGGAGGCCGCCCAGCGGCGTCGCTGCAACAGCATCCTGATCTCGGTGCACTCCTCGAGCCCGCTGTTCGCGGTCGACCGGTCGGGATTCTTCGCCGAGTTCGCGCTGCTCGACAGCAATCCGCACCGCAAGGTGGCACTGGTCGCAGACAGCGAGGAGCTCGACTACTCGCATGAGTACTTTGCGCTCCTGGCGCAGCACCAGGGGATGAACGTCGGTCACTTCCGCAGCGAGGTGACGGCGCTCGACTGGCTGCAGCCGCGGAGCCTGGAGATGGCGCAGGACCTCGATGGCCAACATTCTCATTCTTGACCCGCAATCGAGCGGCCGCCACCTGGTCGCCTCGAGCCTGCGCAAGCACGGCCACACCGTGGTGCAGGTCGGCGATGCCGCCGAGGCGTTGCGGCTGGCGCGGCTCAACCGTCCGGATCTGCTCATCGTCGACATCGCCGCGTCCGATATCGACGGCTGCAGGTTCGCGCTGCAGACACGGTGCCAGCTTGAAGCGCCCCGCCCGCGCGTGCTGATGCGGGCGGCGGCGCACCTGGAGGCGGAGGCACGGGCGCTGGCGTACGCCTTTGGCGCCTCCTTCGCCGTCAAGCCGACGGATCCGGAGCTGCTGCTGGCGGTCGTCGAGGCCGCACTGCGCGAGCTGCCGCCGGTGGATGCGGGGCCCCCGCTCGACACGGGCTCGATCGACATGCTGACGCAACCGATCGCGAGACTCACCCGGCGGGTGGCCGAGCGCAGCGCGCAGCTCGAGGTGGCCCGCACGGCGCTCGATCTGGAAATCAGGAAGCGCATCTGGGCGGAGCAGGACCTGATGCGCGCCAATCTGCGGCTGCAGGATCAGGCCATGCGCGATGCAGTCACCGGCCTGCACAACCGCCGCTTCCTCGAGGAGTCGTTGAAGCACGAGGAGACGCGCGCCAAGCGCCATCGTCACACGCTGGCGATCATGATGATCGACGTCGATCGCTTCAAGGAGTTCAACGACACGCTGGGACACGTGGCGGGCGATGCGATCCTGCAGTCCGTGGGCAAGTGCCTGCTCTCGGTATCGCGCGGCGAGGACATCGTGGCGCGCTACGGCGGCGATGAGTTCGCGCTCATGATGGCCGATACCTCCAAGGAGACCGTGCGGCGGCGCGCCGAGCTGATCCGCCAGCGGGTGCACAGCCTCGAGATCGGCCAGAACGGCAGCCAGCTGGGCCCGGTCACGCTTTCGGTGGGCATCGCGATCCTGCCCGAGCACGGCGATACCGCCGAGGCGGTACTGCGCGCCGCGGACGCGGCATTGCTCAAGTGCAAGCAGGCCGGACGCGACCGCATCATCGTCTCCGCGGACGAAGTCGCCGCGGCGGCGCCGGCGGCGCCACCGCGGCCCCGGGCGCTGCTCGCGTCCGCTATTTCGCGCTGACCTCGAATCGGTCCGGCTCGCTCCAGGGCTCGTCTGCCGCCGCGGCCGCGTCGAAGCGGACCATGGTCCCCGTGAGCCGCTCACCCTGGAGCGTGAAGCGCAGGTAGTGGAAGTTTACCGAGGTCGCGAGCCTCGAGAGCTCGCCGGACATCCGCAGCACCGGCAGTGGCGGCGCGCCGCCGCCCCCGCTCACGAGGTACGCGACGCCGTCGCGCTCGAAGCGCTCGTAGTTATGTACGTGGCTGCCGACGACGAGCACCCGGGCGCGCAGCTGCGGCGCTGCGGCCGACAGGTAGCGCTGCACCTCGGCCTCGTCCTTGCCGCGCGGAAAGATCGGGTCGCGCACCGGGGGGTAGTGCAGCAGGATGAGAATGAAGCCGACGCGCGTGTCGGAGTCCGCCTCGCGCAGCTGCCGCTCGAGCCAGGCCCGCTGCGCGCTTCCCCGCTTTAGCGATGAATCGGAGTCGAGCACGAGCGCCAGCAGGGATTCGCCCACGGCTACTGAGTACCAGCGGTAAGGACGCAGCGGCAGCGCCGCGAACGCGCGCCACCAGTTCTCGAGGCAGGGACTCGGGTCGCGGCGGCTGCGGCAGTTGTGGAACTCGTGGTTGCCGAGCGCCGGGAACACTGGAATCTGCCGCCGCGCCCACTCGGCGGTCTCGCTGCGGAACGTGGCGTAGTCCTCGGGATCGTCGCCTTCGTACACCAGGTCGCCGCCGACGAAGATCGCCGCCGGGTTCTCGGCGGCGATGCCGGCGACGAGCGCGCGCCGGGCGAGCGGGTCTGCCACACGCTCGCGCCCGGTGAAGCGGGTATCGCCATACACGATGAAGGTCACCGTGCCCGACGGCGCGGCGACCTCAAAGCGCGGGGGTTCGCCGCCCGCACACGCCAGCCCGCAGTGCGCGGCGAGCAGGCAGCCGGGCAGCGCAGCGCGAAACCAGTTATGCCGCTTCATTCAGGGCAGCGGCTCGAACTTGCCCTGGTAGCTGCGGTGCCCGCGCGGGGTCTCGCAGGCGACGTCGAGCGTCGCCACCTGCTGCGTGGCGGGATCGAACTTGCGGCCGTCGCCGTCCACGAACTCACCGCTCGCGAGCAGCGCCGCCGCGGTGATCCCGGGCCGGATGGTGTCGACCGGGTGCGTGTAGCCCGAGGACATTCCCTGGGCGTTGATGCTCAGCTCGCAGTTGCTCCAGGCAAACGTGTCGCCGTTCTGCACGCGCAGGACAAACAGCCTGCGGTTGTAGCCGACGGTCGCGGTGAGCCCGCCGGCGCCGCTGGCGGACCTGGCGATCGTGGTCTGCGGCGGCATCGCGCGGGCGGGCTCGTCCGGCGCCCTGGACCTGGAGCTGAAGCGCCAGATCAGCGCCGCGGCGCACGCCGCGGCGATGGTGATGGCGAGGACACCGGAGATCGCGGTCGCGGGGGAGGTCGTGCGGTTGGGCCGGCCGCAATGCGGGCAGGCGGGCGCTGCGGACGAGACGTCCTGGCCACAATCGGGGCATTTGCGCAGGCTCACCGGTCCTGTCCTCGATGCCCTATTGTGCCGCTTCCGAGTACCTCACGTCCCGATCGGAGTCAACCGGGGAGCGGCCCACCCGTTGAGCGCACCAGGCGGGCTCGAACACCCGGGCTGAAATAGGGTCTAATCACCGGCGCCCTTGCGCCCCGGAGGTCACCGCAATGCGCATCCCGCGTCTCATGCTGGCGAGGCAGGCCGTACTGGCCGCCGCCGTCGCGCTCTGCGTTCCCGTATGGGCGGCCGCGGCGGAGAGCGCGGCTCCTCCCGCCGGCGCCGAAAGCGCCGTGTGGGCGCCGCAGGAGCTGCACTTCGTGTTCATGGGCTTCACCACCCATTACTCCTGCGACGGGCTGCGGGACAAGATCCGTCACGTGCTCGGCGAGCTCGGAGCGCGCCAGGGGTTCGAGGTGGATTACGCCGGGTGCTCCTCCCCCTTCGGGAAGCCGGATCCTTTCCCGGGCGTTCGCATCAGGATGCACGCGCTGCGCCCGGCGGGCGCGGACGACAAGAGCGCCGAGGTGGTCGCGGCACACTGGCGGCGCGTGGATCTGCACCTCGACAAGGACCCGGTCTGGGAGGCGTCGGATTGCGAGCTCCTCGAGCAGATCAGGCAGAAGATCCTGCCGCTCTTCGCGACGCGCAACGTGGATTTCGCCTCGAACTGCGTGCCCCACCAGGCCTATCTCGGCACGCGCCTCTCCGCCGATCTGCTGCTGCCGGATCCGCAGGGTGACAAAGCACCCGCTGCAAAATAACCTGTCGACGGCAAGCGGCGGCGGGGGCAGGCGCGTGAGTCGACGAGTCGGATCCGGATAGGTGCGCTTCGCGGAGCGCAGCGGCGCGGCACCCTCGAAGTTTCCTCTCGTTCTCGCGGCGCTGCTCGGCGCGGCGCTCATGATCAATTACGTCGACCGCGGCACGATCTCGACCGCCGCGCCGCTCATCAAGAGCGAATTCAGGCTCGACGCGTTCCAGATGGGCTTGCTGCTGTCGGCATTCTTCACGACCTACGTGCTCTCGCAGCCGCTCGTGGGCATCCTCGTCGATCGTCTCGGCGCGGCACGGGTGCTCGCCGCCGGCTTCATGCTCTGGTCGATAGGGACCTTTCTCGCGGGACTCACGCGCGGGGTGGCGGGTCTCGTGGCCCTGCGTCTCGTCATGGGCGCGGGTGAGTCGGTCTGCTACCCGAGCGGCTTCGCCCTGATCTCGCAGCGCGTCGAGGATCGGCACCGCGCGCGGGCTACCGCGATCATGCAGGTCGGCAGCGTCGTCGGCCCGGCGCTCGGCACATTCCTCGGCGGCGCCATCATGATCCGCTACGGGTGGCGGTGGATGTTCATCGCGCTCGGCCTCGCCTCGCTCCTGTGGCTCGTCCCCTGGTGGCGGGAGCTGCGCGTGCCCCTGGCGGCCGGGGCCGCCGCCCGCGCCGCCACGGGACCTCAATGGATCGAGGTCGTGCGCCAGCGGGCGCTGTGGGGCACCGTGTTCGGCAATTTCTGCTCGAACTACGCCTTCTATTTCGTGTTCGCCTGGGTGCCGCTCTATCTGGTGGAGGAACGTGGCCTGTCCCTCGGCGCGATGACCGGAGTGAACGGGTTCATCTGGGTGATGGATTCGCTCAGCATTCTCGCGACCGGCTTCGCTCTCGACTGGTGGATCCGGCGCGGCGCGACTCCGAGCCTCGCTTACAAGACGGCACTGTGCCTGAGTGCGGCCGGGGTCGGCCTGTGCCTCCTGTCGCTGAGCGGCACGGGTGCGGCGGCGGGCGCGGCGCTGCTGCTGGCGACCGGCGTCGCCGACGGCCTCAACTCGCCTTCGGTGGGTGCCCTGACGCAGCGCTTCGCCGGCCCGCTCGCCACCGGCCGCTGGATGGGCACGCAGAACGCGGTGAGCAACACCGCGGGAATCCTGGCGCCGAGCGTCACCGGCTATCTGGTAAAGATCAACGGCGGGCACTACACCATCGCACTGTGGGTCACGGGCGCCGTCGCACTGCTCGGGCTCTTCGCATGGCTGATCGTGGTGCCGCCGGTGGAGCCGGTGGACTGGGGCCGCGACGCAGCTGTCTCCAGCCGCGGGAGGGGCTAGATATAGACCCGCGCCCGCTCCTCGTCCTCGAGGATGCCGCGCGCCGCGAGGATGAGATGCGCCGTGGCCCACAGGCCGGTCGGGACGATGCACAGCATCGCCAGGCGCAGCGCATCCGCCTCCGAGAGCTGATAGCGCAGGAACCAATCCGTGAGGGCGCCGATCACGTTCGGCGTGATGACGAGATTCCCGAGATTGGCCAGGAACAGCACCATGGCGATGAACATCGCCCGCATGCGGCACGGAGCGAGGTTGCAGAGCAGGGCGAAGCCCGGGCCGATGTAATAGTAGATCGACGGTACGAAGATCCACAGCATCGCCCGCGCGAGCGAGAGGTCGCGGGTGTAATAGACCACGCCCGAGGCGATGGTCGCGATGCCGATGCCCACGGCGAGCAGCCAGACGATGCGGCGCGCATCGATCATGGTGCGGCGGGCCATCAGCCAGCCGGTAGCGACCGTTGCGAGCCCCCCGCCCCAGAGGTGCATGTTCTGCGTCACGACGGACGCCTCTCCGACCGTCATGTGGTAGGTGCGTTGCAGGAACGCCGGCGTCCAGAACATCAGTCCCCAGCCCCACAGCGCGCACACCGCGGTACCCATCATGGTGTGTACCGCCGAGCGCTGCTGCCACATGAAGCTCATCGTCGCAGCGACCGAGGGCGCGAGGCCGTCCTTGCCGCTGTCGAGACAGCCGCGCTCCGGCTCGCGCACCGTGAGCCAGACGCCGAGGCCGGCGAGCACGCCGGGGACGCCGAGGGCGTAGAACACGGCCCGCCAGCCATACTGGTCGGCGATGGCGCCGGCGACGTTATAGCCGAGCCAGGCGCCGATCGGCGCGCCGAGCGAGAACACCGTGAGCGCCATGGCGCGCCGCGTGGCCGGAAAGTAGTCCGAGAGCAGCGAGTTGGCGCCCGGGGTGCCGCCGGCCTCGCCGATCGTGACCCCGACACGCGCCAGGAAGAATTCGAACGAGGTTCGCGCCAGCCCGCACACCGCCGTCATCGCCGACCAGAGTACCAGGCAAACCGCGACGATCCTGCGGCGGTTGTAGCGGTCGATCAGCCAGGAGAGCGGGAAGCCCAGGATGATGTAGAAGACGCCGAATGCCATTCCGGTGAGCAGCGACACGCCGAGGTTGGTGAGGTGCAGGTCGTTCTTGATCGGGTCGAGCACGGTCGACACCACGTAGCGGTCGGCGATGCTCAGCGTGTACACGAGGCACATCATGACGAGCACGTACCAGCGCTCGGCGAGCGAGGCCGATTGCGGCTGTGCCGCGCTGAGCGCCGGGGGCGGCGATGCGATGCTCGTCGGCTCGCTCATGGGAACGCGCTCTGCATGATCGGCTCGCAGGTTACGCCTGCGGCCCGCGGTTGTCTTGCAGAATGAGGTCAGCAGCCTTCTCGGCGAGCATCAGGACCGGTGCGTTGGTGTTGCCCGAAGTGACGTTCGGGAATGCGGCGGCGTCGACCACCCGCAGCGCCGTCGCGCCGCGCACGCGCAGCCGCGCGTCCAGAACCGCGGTGCGCGCATCGGAGCCCATCGCGCAGGTTCCGCAGGCGTGGAATACCGAGCCCGCGCGGGCACGGAAGTCGGCGAGGATCTGCGCGTCGCTGGTCACCGTGCTCCCGGGCTCGCGCTCGGCCGCGACGATGCCGGCGAGCGGCTCGGCGGCCGCAATGCGCCGCAGGAGCCGCGAGCCTTCGCACACGTCCCGGATATCCTCGGGCGCGGCGAGGGCGTTCGGCTGGATGGCAGGGCTCGCGAGCGGATCGGGCGAGCGGATGTGGATGCTGCCGCGGCTCAGCGGGCGGCAGGTGTTGAAGGACATCAGGAACCCGGGATACGGATCGGGCTTCATCAGGCGGCGGGTCGAGCCGAGCGTGGTGGTGGAGTAGCTCGCCGGATTGAAATAGATGTGCATGTTGGGGCGCGCGAGGCCGGCGCGGCTGCGCAGGAACGCGCCCGCCTGATTGACGCTCATCGCGAGCGGGCCGGTACGCCGGCCGAGCGCGTACCGCAGTGCCGCGCGCACCTTGCCGAGGAACGGGGCGAGCTCGTTGTTCAGGGTGCGCACGCGCGAGCGGTAGTAATAGTTGACGGCGAGGTGATCCTGCAGGCCGCGGCCGACGGCGGGCGAGTCGACGACCACCGCAATTCCGAAGCGGCGCAGGAGCTCGCCGTCGCCGACTCCGGAGAGCTCGAGGAGCTGCGGCGAGTTGATGGAGCCGCCCGAGAGGATCACTTCGCGCCGTGCCTTGACGACGTGTCTGCTGCCCGACTCGATGAACTCGACGCCGGTCGCGCGCGTGCCGTCGAACAGCACCCGGGTCGCCTGGGCACGCAGCCGGATCTCGAGATTGGCCCGGTGCCGCACCGGTTGCAGATAGGCGCTGGACGCCGACACGCGCACGCCGTCCCTGATCGTCACTTCCCACAGGCCCGACCCCTCGGACTGGGCGCCGTTGAAGTCGCGGGTGCGTACGACCCCCAGGCTGTCGCACGCCTTGAGAAAGGAGTGGCACACGGGGTGCACGTTCGCCGACACGTCGCTCACCCCGACCGGTCCGCCGACACCGTGGAACTCGGGTTCGCCGAAGGGGTGGTCCTCGAGCTTCCTGAAGTAGGGGAGCACTTCCCGGTACGACCAGCCGGGGTTGCCGGCCGCGGCCCAGTCGTCGAAGTCGCCCGGCTGCCCGCGCACGTACACCATGGCATTGATCGAGCTCGAGCCTCCGAGCACCTTGCCGCGCGGCCAGAACTGGCTGCGGTTGTCGAGCGTCGGGTCGGGCTCGGCCTGGTACATCCAGTTGAAACGCGGATCGTTGAAGGTGCGTCCATAGCCGATCGGCACCTGGATCCAGGGCGAGCGATCCGGGCCGCCGGCCTCGAGCAGCAGCAGCCGCTCGGTACCGCTCGCGGTCAGACGGTTGGCGAGCACGCAGCCGGCGGTGCCGGCGCCGATTACGATGTAGTCGTACTCGGACACTCGGGTCAGCCGACGACCGGGTTCTGTGCCATCTCGAGATGCAGCGCTTTGCCGCGATAGGGATGCCGTGCGATGACTTCCTCGTTGAGCTCGACGCCGAGGCCCGGTTCGCTCGGCGGAATGACGTAGCCCGCCTCCCAGCGGATCGGCTTCTTCAGCACCTCGGCATGGAAGCCGTCCCAGCGCTCGATGCTCTCGAGGATGAGGAAGTTCGGGCTGCAGGCCGAGAGCTGGATGTTGGCGGCTCCGACCACCGGGCCGCAGTACAGATGCGGCGCGATCTGCACGTGCTGCACCTCGGCCATCGCCGCGATCTTCTTGGCCTCGAGAATGCCGCCGACGCGCCCGAGGTTCATCTGCAGGATCGCGGCAGCGCCGGCGCGCAACAGGCGCGCGAATTCGTACTTGGTGGCGAGGCGCTCGCCGGCGGCGATCGGTATGCGTGTGCCGCGCGCCACGCGCGCCATCTCCTCGGGAGCATCGGGCGGCACCGGTTCCTCGAACCACAGCGGGTCGTAGGGCTCGAGGCGCCGCGCCAGGCGCAGCGCGCCGGCGGCCGTCATCTGGCCGTGGGTGCCGAACAGCAGGTCCGCCCGGTTTCCAACCGCCGCGCGCAGCAGCTTCATGAAACGCTCGCACACCTCGAGCGCGGGCAGCGACAGCTGCCGGCCGTCGAAGGCCGAGTAGGGGCCCGCGGGATCGAACTTGATGGCGGTGAAGCCTTGTGCGACGTACTCGGCGGCGCGCGCGGCGGAGAGCTCGGGATCCTGATAGACGTTGGTCGGGTCCCCGGGGCGCGCATAGATATAGGTATAGCTGCGCAGCCGCTCGTGCACCCGGCCACCGAGCAGGTTGTAGACCGGCTGGCCGGCCTCCTTGGCGATGATGTCCCAGCAGGCCATCTCGAGTGCCGACAGCACCCCCATGAGCGCGAGGTCCGCGTGCTGGGTGTAGCCGGCGGAGTACACGCGTCGCCAGATCGTCTCGATGTTGTGCGGATCCTCGCCGGCGAGGTAGCGCTCGAAGACGTCTGCCAGCATGCGCGTGACGAGGTCGGGATGGAACGGCAGGCAGTAGGCCTCGCCGACCCCGTGCACGTTGCCGTCGGTGGTGAGCTTCACGAACACGAAGTACGGGCCGCCGTAGTGGGGCGGCGGATTGGCGACGACGAACGTCCTGATGTCGGTGAGCTTCAAGGGCAACCTTCAGCGATAGGCAGTCCAGATGGTCTTCAGGTCGCAGTACTTGTCGACGGCGTGCGGCGAGCGGTCGCGGCCAGAGCCCGAGAGCTTGAAGCCGCCGAAGGGGGTAGCCATGGTGGAGCGGTCGAAGGCGTTCACCCAGACCGTGCCGCCGCGCAGGCTGCTCGAGAGCCGGTGTGCACGGTCGATGTCCGCGGTCCACACCGCGGCTGCGAGCCCGTAGGGCGTGTCGTTGGCGACGCGCAGCGCCTCCGCTTCGTCGCGGAAGGTCAGGACGGAGAGCACCGGGCCGAATATCTCCTCGCGCGCCACTTTCATGTCGTTGCGCGCGTGATCGAGCACGGTCGCCTCGACGTAGAAGCCGCCGGTCTCCTTCAGCGCCTGATGGCCGCCGAGCGCGATGCGGGCGCCGTCGGCGACCCCCGAGTCGATATAGCCGAGCACCCGCTGCATGTGGCCGCGGTCGATGAGCGCGCCCATCTGCGTCGTGGGCTCGAGCGGATGGCCGAGTGTGATGGTGGCCGCGACCTTCTCGATCGCGCCGAGGAGCTTGTCCTTCACCGAGTGGTGCACGATGAGCCGCGAGCCCGCGTGACAGGTCTGGCCGCTGTTGTAGTAGATCCCCCAGGCGATGCCGGCGGCGGCCTCGGTGAGATCGGCGTCCGCGAACACGACCTGGGGGGTCTTGCCGCCGAGCTCGAGCGCGACGCGCTTCAGGTTCGACTCCGCCGCGTAGCGCAGCATGAGGCGCCCCACCTCGGTCGAGCCGGTGAAGGCGATGAGATCGACTTCCGGGTGGAGCGCGAGCGCCTTGCCCGCCTCCTCGCCGAGGCCCGGCACGACGTTGAACGTGCCGGGCGGCACGCCCGCCTCGGCGGCGAGCTCCGCGAGACGGATCCCGGAGAGGGGCGATTGCTCGGCGGGCTTCAATACCACGGAGTTGCCGGTGAGGAGCGCCGGCCCCACCTTCCAGCAGCTGATGATGAGCGGGTAGTTCCACGGCACGATCGCCGCGACTACTCCCAAGGGCTCGCGCCGGATCAGCGCCAGATCGTTCGGGCCGGTAGGCGCCACCTCGTCGTAGAGCTTGTCGGCGAGCTCGGCGTAGTACTCGATGCAGTCGGCACAGTTGGCGACATCGACGGCCACCGAGTTGGCGATAGGCTTGCCGACGTCGCGCGTCTCGAGGAGCGCGAGGCGATCGACGTCGGCGCGGATCAGCTCCGCGAAGCGGCGCAGGATCTTCTTGCGGTCCTTCGGCTCCATGCGCCGCCACGGGCCGTTCTCGAAGGCCGCACGCGCGGCCTTCACCGCCGCATCGACGTCGGCCGCGCGCCCGCGCGCCACCTCGGCGATGACGCGGCCATCGATCGGGCTCACGTCCTCGAAGACGCCGCCGTCGAGGGCGCCGACCAGGCGGCCGCCGATGAAGGCGCGGCCCTCGGGCTTCAAGGTGGCGGCCAGGCGCTCCCAGGTGGCGCGGTCGCGCTGCGGGCTTGAGGTGCTCATGGGGGAGGTGCTCTTGCGGGTAACTTTCCACAGCTGCCGGGGGCGTCAAGCCTAGAAAAGGAATAGCCCCATCTAATAGAGTCATCGTGCCTCACGGCCGCGCCGCGGCGCCAAGCAGCGTCCGTTCGACAGCCTGGCGCCAGCCTGCGATCAGCCCGGCGCGGCGCGCCGCCGGCATCGAGGGCGAGAATTCCGCCGCCTTGTGCCAGGTCGCCGCTACGGAGTCGAGATCCTTCCAGACTCCGGCCACGAGCCCGGCGAGGAAGGCCGCCCCGAGCGCCGTCGTCTCGAGCTCTGCGGGGCGCTCGACCCGCGCCTCGAGAATGTCGGCGAGAAACTGGCAGAACCAGTCGTTCGCCGCCATGCCACCGTCGACCCGGATCGCCTCGGCGCGGTGCGCACCATCGCGCGCCATGGCCTCGGTGAGGTCGAGCGTCTGGAAGGCCACCGACTCGAGCGCGGCGCGCGCCAGGTGTGCCGGGGAGGCATCGAGCGTCAGTCCGCAGATGACGCCGCGCGCATTGGGCTCCCAGTACGGCGCGCCGAGGCCCACGAACGCGGGGACCAGGTACACGCCATGGTCGTCGGGAACGCGCGCCGCGAGCGCCGCCGTCGCGGCGGCGCTGTCGATCACCCTGAGGCCGTCCCGCAGCCACTTTACCGCAGCGCCGGCGGCGAAGATCGAGCCTTCCATCGCGTACGCCATGCGTCCGCCGATGCGATACGCCGCGGTGGTGAGCATGCGATTCGCGGAGTCGACCGCGGTGTCTCCGGTATTGAGGAGTAGGAAACAGCCGGTGCCGTAGGTGGACTTCGCCATGCCGGGCTCGAAGCACGCTTGGCCGACGAGCGCCGCCTGCTGGTCGCCGGCGATACCGCAGATGGGCAGCGCGCTGCCGAAGAGCGCGGCCTCCGTCGAGCCGTAGAGCGTGCTGCTGTCGCGCACCTCCGGCAGCAGCGCGCGCGGCACGCGCATGAGTCCGAGCAGCTCCTCGTCCCAGCATTGCCGGTGGATGTCGAACAGCAGCGTCCGCGAGGCGTTGGTGACGTCGGTGGCATGCACCCGCCCGCCCGTCAGCCGCCAGAGGAGAAACGAATCGATCGTGCCGAAGGCGAGCTCGCCGCGCTCGGCACGCGCCCGGGCACCGGGCACGGAATCGAGGATCCACGCGACTTTGGTGGCCGAGAAGTACGGGTCGAGGAGCAGCCCCGTGCGTGCGCGCACCAGCGCCTCGGCGCCCGCAGCCTTGAGCTGCGCACACTTCGCCGCCGTGCGCCGGTCCTGCCACACGATGGCCCGGTGAATGGGCCGCCCGCCCGCGCGCTCCCAGACCACGGTGGTCTCGCGCTGATTGGTGATGCCGAGGGTGGCGATCGTCGCGGTCCCGCCGCAGCGGCCGACGGCCTCACGGACGACCGCGAGCGTGTCGCGCCAGATATCCTCCGGATCGTGCTCGACCCAGGCTGCGGCCGGGAAGTGCTGTGCATGCTCGCGGCGGGCGAGCACCACCGACCGCCCATGAGCATCGAAGACGATGGCACGGGTGGAGGTCGTGCCCTGGTCGACGGCGAGGACGTATTGCGCGCCTGTGGACATGATGACGCCGGGAGGTCGTCCGTCAGCGCTCGCTGCCGTCCGGCCCGAGCACGCCGCTGCCGAGGGCTTCGCGCAACGGCGCGAGCAGGCGCTCGTAACGGCGCCAGCGTCCGATCGAGCTCTTGCCGATGGGCTGGCGGACCTGCCAGCTGCTCGCGGTCAGGACCGCTCTCTCGGTGCGATGGAATTCCAGGCAGCGCGGGTCCCAGGGCAGCCCGATATGCTCGAGCATGCGGCGGCTCCAGCTCTCGGGATCCTCGACGAGCGCTTCGTACCGGACCTCGAGCAGCGTCTCCGGCGGCAAGGTGCGGCGCCAGTGGGCCATCAGGCGCCGGTATTCGCGGTAGTAGTGGGCGAGGTCGCCGAGATCGGTGGCGTAGGCATGCGCGGCGGTGAAACCCTGGAAATAGATCGACAGGCAGGTGTCGAGCGGATGGCGCTCGAGGTGAATGAACCGCGCCTGCGGGAGCGCGGCATGGATGAGGCCGAGGTTCTTGAAGTTGCTCGGCAGCTTGTCGACGACCCGCGCCGCCGCGGCCGGCAGGCCTGCGAGGAGCTCGAGGTACCGCCGGCCGAGCGCTGCGACGGCCGCGGCGCGCTGCTCGGGCGGCGCGGCGTACTCGGCATCGGCCGCAAATTGCCAGAAGAGCACTTCGCCCGCCCCGTGCACCTCACCGTGCGAGGCGAGAATCTGCTCGGCGAGCGTGGTGCCCGAGCGGGGCATTCCGAACACGAACACCGGCCGCTCGCTGGCGAGCCCGGCGGGCCGCAGCTCCTCGAGCGCGCGCCGGTCGAACGCAGACAGGGTGCGCGTCACGCGCGCCGTGGTGGCCGCGCGGTCGTAGGGAGGGCGGCTGCGGCGGGCGAGCTCGTGCCCCCGGCGGTGGTGCTCGAATGCCGCCTCGGTCTCGCCGAGGTCATCGCAGTACTTGCCGAGCGCGTGATGCAGGCCGATGGCGTGCGCGACCGGCGGCCCGCGCGCGAGCGCCCGTACGGCGGCGTCCCGCCACGGGGCATCGGTGGCGGTCATCTTGCGCGCCGCTGTGAGGCCGATCAGGGCTTCGGGCAGGCCGGGGCTCAGGGTGAGCGCCTGTTTCAGCAGCGTCTCGGCCTCCTCGAAGCGGCCGCGGTCGATCGCGAGACTGCCGAGCAGGGCGAGCGCATCGGCGGCGTCGGGACGCAGTGCGAGCGCCCGCCGCGTGCTGGCGGCGGCCTCGTCGACGCGCCCGAGCGCCCGCTCGGCCATCGCGTGCGCAATATGGAGCGGCGCGTGCTCGGGGGCGATCTCGAGCCCGCCACGGTAGGCCGCCTCCGCAGCGTGCATCTCGTTGATCGCCAGCAGGGCGTTGCCGAGATGCAGATACGCTTCCGGCAGCCGCGCATCGAGCTCGAGGGCGCGTCGGGAGTGCTCGATGGCGGCGCGGTGATCGCCGAGGCAGTGGAGCACGTGGCCGAGATTGGCGTGCGGCCGCGCATCGCGCGGTGCGCGCCCGAGCGCCTCGCGAAAGCAGGCGGCCGCCGCCTCGAAGCGGCCGAGGCCCGCGAGCAGCGTGCCGAAATCGTTGAGCGCTTCGGGACTCCGTCGCTGCGCGAGCAGCCGCTCGTAGCAGGGGAGCGCCTCGACGGCGCGGCCGCGAGCGGACAGCGCGCGGGCGAGCTGCGCCACCGCAGCCGCGTAGTCCGGCCGCAGCTCTACCGCGCGCCGCAGGGCCTCAATCCCGGCCTCGGTCTCGCCGGCCTCGAGGAGAGCGCTGCCCAGATTACGGTGGGCTTCGGCCAGGGCGGGCTCGAGCGCAATGACCTCGCGGTAGCCCGCGATCGCCGGCGCCAGCGCGCCGCGCGCGAGCTCGGCGTTGGCGAGGTTGCCGAGGGCCGCTGCGAATCGCGGACGCAGCTCGAGCGCGCGACGGCAGCTGGCTATCGCCGCGTCGGTGCGCCCGAGCGCGAGCAGCACGCGTCCGAGATCGTTATGCGCATCGGCGAAGCCGGGGCGGAGCGCCGTCGCCCGCACCAGGCTCTCGGCCGCGCGCTCGAGCTGCCCCTGCTCCTCGAGCGCCTGCGCGCGCAGGTAGTGCGCCTCGGCGGCGTCCGGGGCAGGGGGATCGTTGCTCACGCGTGCCATGGGCGAACCGGGCTGAGGGCGCCCGCTAGCCGCGGTAGCGCTCGGGGGCGTCGCCGAGCGCCTCGCGCAGAGAGCCGAGCCACGGCTCGAAGTGGCGCCACTGCTCGAGGCCCTCGCGGAAGATCGGCTGGCGCACCTGCTCGGAGCTGGCGGTGCGGATGCTGCGCTCCGTGCGGTGGAACGTAAGGCACGCGGGCTCGAACGGCAGCCCGCAGTGCCCGAGAATGCGGCGCACGCTCCCTTCGAGATCATCCACTACGTCCTCGTGATGGACGCGCAGCACGCGCCCGGGCAACACCCGCTCCCAGTGCTCCATCAGCTCGAGGTAGGTCCGGTAGTAACGGGCGATATCCGGGATGCTGTAGGCGAATTCCTGGCCGCGCGCGAACAGCTGCTTGTAGAGGCTGAAACAGCCGGCCAGGGGCTCGCGTCTCGAGTCGATGATCTTCGCGTTGGGAAACATCAGGTGAATCAGGCCGATGTGCCGGAAGTTGTTCGGCATCTTGTCGATGAAGCGCGGCTTGCCGCTGCGGTAGACGCGCGTGTCCTCGAGATAGCGGCTCGCGAGCGCCGCAAAGGCCGCGCGCGGCAGCCCGGCGAGGACCTCGGGGTAGCGCGGGTTGTCGAGATCCGGGTCGCGGCCCTGCAGCTCGTGCACGAAGCGCGGAATATCGGCGAGCTCGTGCGTCCCCTCGACCTGCGAGTGCGAGGCGAGGATCTGCTCGATCAGCGTCGAGCCCGAGCGCGGCAGCCCGACTATGAAGATCGGCGCGTCGGCGGCGCTGCCCCAGCCCACGCGCTCGCGGAAGAATTCGCGGCTGCAGATCCGGCGTTGATTCGCGGTGTTGAGCTCGACCGGCTCCGGCCGGTAGCGGCTCTCGGCGCGCTTCAGTGCATTGCCGCGCTCGTAGAAGTGCCAGGACGCCGGGTAGTCGCCGCGGTCCTCGTACGCCTTGCCGAGCGCGAAGCACAGGTGGTAGCGATCGATGGTTCCCGTCGCCGGCGCGGCTTCTGCGGCGCGCATCGCGGCGAGCTCGGTATCGGTGAAGCGGTAGGTCTTGAGGTTGGCGAGGCTCCACCAGGCATCGCCGAAGGCGCAGCGCGCGCGCGCCGCGGCGCGGTACTCCTCGACCGCCTCGGACCGGCGGCCGAGCGTCTTCAACGCATGGGCGGCCGAGAGATGCAGATCGGCGGCCTCGGGACCCTCGGCCGGCGCCTGTTCGAGCAGAGCGCGGTAGAGCCCGAGCGCTTCCTCATGCTCGCCGAGACCGGCCGTCGCTGCCGCGTGCTGTATGCGGAAGTCGCGGTTGCCCGGGTCGGCGGCGAGCAGCCGGGCGAGCTCGGCACGCGCCTCGCGGTACTTGTGGCGCGCCATGAGCACGGACGCATAGTCGTAGCGGGCCGCGGCGTAGTCGGGCGCGCGCTCGAGCAGGGCGGCGAGCAGCAGCTCGGCGTCGTCGTAGATTTCGAGGTCGAAGCCGATGCGCGCCAGCAGCCGCATGGCCTCGATCTGATCGCCGTGCTCCAGGAGGAACGCGCGGATCATCTTTTCGGCGGCGGCGAGCTCGCCGTCGCAGTAGAGGTTGGTGGCCGCGATCACCGGGGCGGGGAGTGATCTGAGCCGCGCGAGCTGCGCGGCCGCGAACGCCGCGTTGCCGGCGTCGCCGGTGAGCCGGTAGAGCCCCTCGAGCATGCCCCAGCTCGCCGACAGCGTGGCGTTGATCTCCACCGCCCTGCGGTAGGCCGCTATGGCCCGCGGTGCGTCCTGCAGCGCCACGTAACAGTGGCCACGTTCCTGAAACAGGCGGCTGAGCCGCGGATGGCGGCGCTCGAGCTCCTCGAGTGTCGCGAGCGCATCTGCGGGCCGTTGCTGCTGGCGCAGCGCGAGCGCCAGCAGGTAGAGCGCCTCCCGGTGCCCGGGCGCGCGCGCCGCAAGCCGCGCCGCGGCCTCAGCAGCCGCGGCGAACTGCCGTGCCTTGAGGAGCGCGCGGATTTCCCCGACCTCGGGGTCGGGGGACGAGGCCCGCTCGGCGGGTGCGCTGGCGGCGGTCATGGACCCCAAAAAAGAAGGCGGGCATGGCGCCCGCCTTCGAGTCTAGCGCAACCGCTGAAGGCTTCAGAACTTCATGCCGATCGTCAGGCCGAGCACCCGCGGCCGCAGCGGGACCTGCGACTCGATGAACTGCCCGGACGACGTGAAGAGGCTCGCATCGGAGTTGCCGAGGTTCTGCCCGTAGAGCTCGACGCGCCAGTTGTCCTTGGAGAGGCCGAACGCCGCGTCATAGACCGTGTACGCGGGCTGGTTGTACAGCAACCACGTCGTGCTCGGGACCGTCCCGGGCACGGCGGGAGTGAAGCTGCTCGGCTCGTTGTTCATGTCTCCCGTATGGCTCGCACCGACCGTGAAGAACATCTTGTAGTCGTTGGCTTCCCAGTCGTAGCGCGCGTGCAGGTTGTACTGGATCGTCGGCGAGAAGGCCGGCGTTGCGCCCACGGCGCCGAGCGGATTGAGCACCGGGACATTCCTGTTCAGGATCGAGTTCCACACCTGCGTTATGCAGGCACCGGCCGGCGTGGGGTTGCCGGCGATGCCGTTCGGGGCGCCAGCTCCACCCACCGACTGGATGCAGGGCGAGTTGGTCTCGGATGCGTTGTTGTGCGAGAGCGAGCCCTGCAGCGTCAGCCCGTCGGTGGCCCGCCAGACGAGCTGCAGCTCGACGCCCTTGATCCGGTAGTCCGGGCCCTGCAGGCCGAATGTCGTGTTGCCGTAGACGGGCGGGTTGTAGATCAGCGTCTGCACGTCCTTCCAGTCCATCATGTAGGCCGAGCCGTTCACCAGCAGCCGGTGGTTGAGCCACTCGGTCTTCCAGCCGATCTCGTTGTTGGTCAGCGTGTCGGGCGGGTAGGTGTAGGGCTTGCGGAACTGCGTGACGAGCGTCGGATTCGGATCGACGCCGACGGTCGGCTGACCCGTGATCGGGTCGATGTCGATCTTTACCTCCTTGCTGTTCTTGCGGTTGCCGGCACCCGGACGGAAGCCCTGCGAGAAGGTGTAATAGAGCATCGCGTCGGGCGTCACGTGCCAGGTCAGGTTGGCGCGGCTCTTGAAGCCACTGTAGCTCGCTGCGTGTGTCGCCGCCGTCAGGTTGGAGCCTACGCAAGTGCCGTTCGGGATACCCGCACAGCCGGTGCTGGTCGAGTACTGCGAGCCGTGCATGAAGTCCGTGTAGTGGTAGTAACGCGTTCCTCCGGTCAGCGTCAGGACCTTCGGAATCAGGTCGTAGTCGATCGACGTGAACAGCGCCCACTGCCGGTAGCCGCGCTCGAGGTCCTCGCCGAAGGCGACATTGTCATCGCGCGTCGTGGGATCGAGCGCCGCCGCGCCGGGATACGGGATCACGTTGCCCTTGCAGACTGCGGTGCCGGCCGCGTAGGCAGCGAGCGCCGCGGAGCCCAGCGCGCCGCACGAGGGGATCGTCGTGTAACGGAAGTTCATGTCGTCCTTGATATCGAAGTCCTCCCAGAACGCGCCGACCAGGGCGCGCAGCCGCCAGTCGTCCGGCGTGCTGAAGCGCAGCTCGTGGCTCTGGTGCGTGGTCTGGACGTAGTCGTTCCAGGACAGCACCGGCGAGTAGCAGGTGAGCGCAAACCCCTTGCCGCCGCCGATCATCCCGCTGTTCGGTCCGCCGGCGCAGGTGTAGTAGAAGCCGCCGCCGGAGCGCGTGTAGTTCGAGTAATCCACGGCGTTGTCGATGGTGCGGGACAGGAAGGAGCCCGTGTACACGGCCTTGATGTCACCGAGCTTGCCGTTGAGCGTCCACGCGGTGTTCTCCCACTTGTCCTTTTCCCACTGTGGAACAAATGAGGTCTCTTCCCAGGGCCCGAGTGTCTGGCCGTCGGTGCCGATCGGGTACTGCTGGAACGAGCCATCGGCTTCCATGTTCTGGTAGCTCTGCTGGATCAGCAGGCTCCAGTCCTCCTTGAACTGCCACAGCGCCTGCACGCGCAGGCCGCTGTAGCTGAGAGGGTTCTGCGCTCTCTGCGCCAGATTGAAGTTGTTCGCGGTCGGGGTGTTCGCCGGGTAGGTGAGCCCGAAGGAAGCGGGCCCGGGGTCGGTCGAATTGGGCGCGCGTGTGAAGGTACTCGGCACGTTGTCGATGTAACCGCCGCGGTGATCCGTATAGACGACCGCGCGGACCGCGAGCGTATCCTGAAGGACCGGGACGTTGAGCACCGCAATCGCCGAGGAGTTGGGATCGCCGTGGGCCGTCGTGCCGTAGGAGGCTTCGACATTGCCCTCGGTCACGTTCAGCTTCGGCTTGTTGGTGATGTAGCGCACCGCGCCGGCTTCGGCGCCGCCGCCGAACAGCGTGCCCTGCGGGCCCTCGAGGACCTCGACACGCTCCATGTCTGCCATGTAGACGTCGACGTTGCGCGCCGGGAAGGTCATCGACTGATCGTCGAGATAGAGCGCGACGTTCGGGAACGGGTCGATGGCCGCACTCGACTGGTTGCCGGCGAAACCCGCGCTCAAGCCGCGCATGTAGATGTTGCCCTGGCCAGGGCCGTTCGGGCTGAAGGTCACGTTCGGCAGGTACTTGAGGACGTCATCGAACGTCTGCACCTGCATCTGCGCGAGCTGCTCGCCCGTGATCGCCTGGATGGTGATCGGGACGTTCTGCACCGTCTCCGAGCGGCGCTCGGCGGTCACCACGACTTCCGCGAGGGCGCCGCTCTCGGCGGGGGCGACGGCCGGGCCCGAAGCGCCCGGCGGGGCCGCGGGGCCCGCATCGGCAGCATGCGCAGCGGCGGCCGCACAGCTGCTCAGCACGGTCGCAACGGCCAGTCTAACCCGGTTATTCTTGATCACGACTCCCCCCAATGATGTGGAACGCGCTGTTGCTTCTTCCTCGGGCCTCGCGACGCGACGGCCCCGGCATCCTCGTCATCGCATGTTACGATCATATGACAATGAAGGCGAGAGCGCTTCGCGTGCGGAGAGTCCGCCGAGGTCACCGCCGTCCATGATCGATCCGCGCCGGCTGCTCACGCGCCCGCAGCGCGTAGTTCCGCTGATGCTACTGGCATTGAGCGCGGGCGCGGTATACGCACAGTCCGCAAGTCCCGTGCCGCCGGAAAGCGTCGGGCTGTCGGCCAGGCGGCTCGAGCGGCTCGACCGTTATCTCGAGAGCCAGATCGTACAGCGCCGCAAGGCCGGGGCGGTGGTGCTGGTCGCGCGGCACGGCCGCATCGCCTGGGAGAAAGCCTACGGCGCCATGGATCTCGCATCGGGCGTGCCGATGCGGGCCGACGCGATCTTCCGGCTGTTCTCCATGACCAAGCCGGTGACCAGCGTGGCCCTCCTGACCCTCTACGAGCAGGGCAAGTTCCAGCTGACCGATCCGCTCGAGATGTACCTTCCCGCCTTCAGGGACGTACGCGTCCTTGCCGGTGTCGACGCCAGGGGCGAAATGATCCTCGAGTCACCGCGGCGCAAGGTCACGATCCAGGATCTGTTTCGCCACACTGCCGGCCTTGCCTACGGCGGGTATTTCGAGGCGACCCCCGTCGACAAGGCGTACCAGGCCGACGGGATCGTCTACGCCCGGCTCGATTCACTCTCCGAGCTGGTGCAGAAGATCGCGCGCGAGCCGTTGCTCTACCAGCCGGGGGAGCGATGGGTATACAGCTTCTCGCACGACGTGCTCGCCTGGCTCGTGGAGTACTTCTCGGGCATGTCGTTCGATGCCTACTGCCGCAAGGCGATCTTCGAGCCGCTCGGGATGAAGGACACGGTGTTCGGCATGCCCGCCGGGCTCGCAGCCCGCTACCCGACGCTCTACGGGGCGGACGCCGCCGGAGCGCTCGCAGCGACCGGGCCCGAGGCCGATCCGTACCGCCACCTGACGGGCAGGCCCTTCGGCGGCGTAGGACTTGCGTCCACGGCGCGGGATTATCTGCGCTTCGCCCAGATGCTCCTCGGCCGAGGCGCGCTCGGTGGGGTGCGCATCCTCGCGCCGAAGACCGTAGAGCTCATGACCTCCGACAACCTTCCTCCGGGCACCGAGTATTGGCAGCCCGGCGTGCGCTTCGGGCTCGGCGTAGCCGTCGTCACGGACCCGGCGCAGGCGGGGATCATCGGCTCAAAAGGCGCCTTCGGCTGGCCCGGCGCCGCATCCACCTGGGTGGATATCGACCCGAAGGAGGATCTCGTCGCGCTGCTCATGGTCCAGTATTTCCCGCGCGATCTGCCCTTCGACGCCGAATTCCACACGCTCGTGTATCAGGCGATCGTGCGTTGAGCCTTGCGCGGCCGCGGGCGATGCCTTTTTCCGATGGCCCCATTCTTTTTCTCGGCTTTGAGGCACGCCGATAGCTGTGAAAAGCTGCGTGTTGCGTCCGTGCATCGGGCGCGCGAGATGCGAGCCGCCGCAGGCGTAACTGCTGCGGCTGCGTAAAAGCTGGACGACGCGTTTGTTCAAGCGCACCGCGAATCTGTGGTATAGAAGGTCCACAAGAGGGCCAGGGGTCTCCGGGGGGGCTCGCGTGGCGAAATTACAACCAGAGCGGGGAGAAGCGCGATGAGCCTGAATTCCAAGATCTCTGCGGCCGTGGCGGCGATCCTGAGCGCACCGGCTGCGACGGTGGCATTCGCGGCGCCCGCGGATCTGATGGCCGACCAGCCGAGTGCGACGACGGCCGCGACGGGCAACGAGCTGCAGGAAGTCATCGTCACCGCCAACCGCCGCGAGCAGAACCTGCAGGACGTGCCGATCACCGTTCAGGCGCTCACCGCGGATACGCTCAGCAAGCTCAACGTCACGACGCTCGATGATTTCGTGAAGTATCTGCCGAGCGTGTCGACCGGCAGCATGGGGCCGGGGCAGAGCACGCTGTTCATGCGCGGCCTCAGCATCGGGGTGCTCGGCACCCAGGGCCAGGGCTCGGTGGGCGGCTTCCCGAACGTTGCGGTGTATCTCGACGACCAGTCGGGTCAGCTCCCCGGGCGTAATCTCGATGTGTACGCTGCCGACCTCGAGCGCGTCGAGGTGCTCGAAGGCCCGCAGGGAACGCTGTTCGGTGCGGGCGCCGAAGCGGGCGTCATCCGCTATATCACCAACAAGCCGAAACTGAACGCCACCGAGGGCAGCGTCACGGCCGGCTATGGCACCACTGCGCACGGGGACAACAACAGCAACGTCACCGCGGTGCTCAATCTGCCGCTGATCAACGACCGGATGGCCGTGCGCCTCGTCGTCTACAACGACTCCCGCGGCGGCTACATCAACAACGTCCCGAGCACTTTCACGCGCGCGGGCACCGATCTCGGCTTTACCAAGTACAACGGCGGCGTGGTTCCGACCAACAGCCTGGTGATCAACAACTACAACCTGGTACAGAACGCGATCAACCCGCTGACTTACCAGGGCGTGCGCGCCTCGCTGGCCTTCAAGTTCAACGACGACTGGGACGCGCTGCTGGTACAGAGCTACCAGAACATGAACGCCCAGGGCGTCTTCTACGAAATGCCGAACGGTTCGGAGGGAACCGTGCTGAGTCCTCTCGGCGCGCCATCCGGCGGTCAGCCGCTCCCGCCGCTGTCGGTGACCCTCTTTCAGCCTTCGTATACCAAGGACCGTTTCGAGAACACGGCACTGACCATCACCGGCAAGATCGGCGATCTGAAGCTCGTCTATGCCGGCAGCTATCTCGACCGCAACATCGAGCAGGCCCAGGACTACACCAACTATGCCCGCGGCGTGTTCGGCTACTACTATCAGTGCGCCGGTTATTCGCGCAACCCGGCCAACGGTCAGTGCTATACGCCGGCCTCCGTCTGGACCGACACCGAGCGCAATACGCACGTGAGTCAGGAGCTGCGCCTCAGCACCCCGGATGACTGGCGCCTGCGCGGACTGGTGGGGCTCTTCTATGAGGACGAGAAGGTCTACGACGACACCGAGTGGCTCTACAAGAGCGTGCCGAACTGCTCGCCGACCGGGCTCAACAATAACTGCTACCTGCCGATCGAGCCGTGGCCGGGTCCGGCGAACCGGCCGGGCATCCGCAACGCCAACACGGGTTTCTTCGACGATTTCCAACGTGGTTACTCGCAGACTGCCGCTTTCACTTCGATCGACTTCGACATCATCCCGAAGGTGCTGACCATCACGGGCGGCACGCGTTACTACAACATCCACAACCGCACCAGCGGCGGGGATGTCGGCAGCTTCTACTGCAAGGCTTTCGCGCCCACCACGTACTTCGGTGTCTGCGGTCAGAATCCCGTGGCCGGCGCGTTCGGCAGCGGGGCACCCTATGGCACCAACCTGAATCTCCAGAACCCGAACAGCCTGACTGCTACGGGCTTCAGGAGCCGTGCCAACATCAGCTGGCACATCACCCCCGACCATCTGCTGTACTACACCTGGTCGCAGGGCTACCGGCCGGGCGGCTTCAACCGCGGCTCCTCGAGCCACCTCCCGGACGCCAACGGCGTCAAGGAGTATGCGACGCCCAAGTTCTACGTGTCCGATAGCTTGACGAACAGCGAGCTCGGCTGGAAGACGATGTGGTTCGACCGCCGTATCCAGTTCAACGGCGCCGTCTACGAGGAAACCTGGACCAACGCGCAGGTCGGGTTCTTCTGCCCGCAATGCGGACTCGGCAACCTTACCTACGGCACCAACGGTCCGAACTACCGGGTGCGTGGCCTCGAGCTGCAGCTGGTCGCCCGCGTGATGGAGGGGCTCACCGTCCAGGGTTCGGCCTCCTGGAACAGCACCGAGCAGACCAACTCGCCATCCCTCATCGGCGACATACCGGGTACCCCGGGCTTCGGCAAGCCGGTCACGCAGTCCTGCGCCGGGCCGTACCCATCGACCAACTGCACGCAGCTGGTGAACGTCTACGGTCCGCAGGGCAGCGTGCTCGCCAACTCACCGCCCTTCCAGGCCAACCTGCGCGGGCGCTACGAATGGGCGATCGGCGACTACCAGGCCTTCGCGCAATTCGGCTTCGTTCACCAGGCGCACTCGTTGTCCGCGACCGGCAACGTCGAGGCCTACGATCAGCCGGCCTGGACGACCTATGATGGCTCGCTCGGCATCGGCAAGGACGCCTGGGAAGTCGAGCTCGTCGGCCAGAACATTACCGACGTGAACTCGAGCCTCTTCACCTCGAGCCGCCAGTTCATCATCACCGAGACGCCGATGCGTCCGCGGGTCATCGGACTGCAGTTCAGCTACAAGTTCCAGGGCGCCGGGAAATAGACCGGCGCCAGCCGTGGGGTAGAATCGGGGCGGGCAGCGATGCCCGCCCTTTTTTTGGTGCGCCCGGCAGGGCGCACCCCCTGCCCGATCAGGATCGATCCGAGGTCGATGTCCGCCCCTAGTCCCGCGTCCTCGCGCGTCGAGACGGAAGTTCGCCGTCTCCGCCAGCTCCTCGAGGGTTCGCAATTCGCAGCGGCCGAGGCGGCCGCGACGGCGCTGCTGAAGGACGTGCCCGAGAATCGCGACGTGCTCTACATGCTCGCGGTGAGCCAGCGTTACCAGCAGCGCATTGCCGCGGCGCTCGCGACGCTCGAGCGGCTCGAGACTCTGCATCCCGCTTATCCGCGGCTCTTCCAGGAACGCGGCCATTGCCGCGTTGCGCAGCGCGCGGCGGGGCCGGCGATCGCCGCCTTCGAGCGGGCGGTAACGCTCAATCCCATGCTGCGCGCCAGCTGGGAGTCGCTGCGCGCTCTGTACGGGATGAACGGCCGCACACGGGAGGCGGCGGAGGCGGAGGCGAACGTGCGGCGCCTCGCCGGGTTGCCAGTCGAGATCGTGACCGCGATCAGCATGTTCTCGGACGGCGAGCTCGCCGCCGCCGAGCAGCTGATCCGTCAGTACCTGCTTGCCCACGGCGATCATGTCGAGGGCATGCGGCTCCTGGCCCGCATCGGCGTCGAGCACGACGTGCTCGATGATGCCGAGCTGCTGCTCGAGAGCGTGCTGCGGATCGCCCCCGATTATCACGCGGCCCGTTACGACTACGCCACGGTGCTCCTGAAGCGCCACAAGCACGTGCAGGCGCGCGAGCAGATGGAGCGGCTGCTGCAGGTCGACCCCGCGAACCGCACCTACCAGACCACCTACGCGACCGTGTGCACCGGCTTCGGCGACTACGAGCGCGCCTTGCCGCTCTATCGGCAGCTGGTGCGCGAGATGCCGCAGGATCCGGAGCTGCATCTGTCGATCGGCCACGCACTGAAGACCCAGGGCAATACGCGCGAGGCGATCGACGCGTACCGCGCGGCGGCGGCCGCGCGGCCGGACTGTGGCGATGCCTGGTGGAGCCTCGCCAACCTCAAGACTTACCGCTTCACCGACGAGGAGCTCGCGCGCATCCGGTCCGAGGAGGGTGCCGCACGCGTGAGCCTCGTCGACCGCTACCACCTGTGCTTCGCGCTCGGCAAGGCGCTCGAGGACCGGGGCGAATACGCCGAGTCCTTCGTCTGGTACGAGCGCGGCAACGCTCTGAAGAAGACCGAGTGCCGCTACCGGCCCGGCATCACCGAGCGCAATACGCGGCTGCAGAAGGCGGTGTGTACGGCGGAGTTCTTCGGCGCCCGCACGGGCTACGGCGCCGGGAGCTCTGCACCGATCTTCATCGTCGGATTGCCTCGCTCCGGCTCGACCCTCGTCGAGCAGATCCTCGCGTCGCACTCGCAGGTCGAGGGCACGATGGAGCTCGCCGACATCCCGCGCCTGGTGCAGGAGCTCGAGGGCCGGGACACGGAGGGCGGCGAGCCGCGTTATCCTGCGGTCCTGAAGGAGCTCAGTGCCGAGCAATGCCGGCGGCTCGGCGAGAAGTACCTCGCCGACACGCGCGCGTATCGCACCGGCAAGGCACACTTCATCGACAAGATGCCGAACAACTTCCGCCACCTCGGGTTGATCCATCTGATCCTGCCGAATGCCCGCATCATCGACGCCCGCCGCGAGCCCATGGCCTGCTGCTTCAGCAACTTCAAGCAGCTGTTCGCCTCGGGGCAGCAGTTCACGTACAGCCTCGAGGACATCGGCCGCTACTATCGCTCCTACGTGGAGCTCATGGCCCACTGGGAGCAGGTATTGCCGGCGCACCGCATTCTGCGGGTGCAGCACGAGGAGCTGGTCGCCGAGCCCGAAGTCAACATACGGCGCATACTGGAATTCTGCGGGCTCGGGTTCGAGGCGGCGTGCGTCGACTTCCACCGCACGCAGCGCCAGGTGCACAGCGCGAGCTCCGAGCAGGTCCGTCAGCCCATATACAAGGAGGGCGTGGACCAGTGGCGAAACTTCGAGCCCTGGCTCGGGCCCTTGCGGGCCGCGCTCGGCGACCTGGCGCCCCCGGCGGCGGCGGCCGGCGGTCCGCACGGACTCTGAGCGTATCTAGCCGGACTGCTGGCTCTTCCCGCGCCGCATCAGAGTAAGCGCCAGCAGGGCGGACGCGGTCATGAGGAACAGGCTCACCGCGTTCAGCACCGGCGTCGCTCCCTCGCGCATGCGCCCGTACATCATGATCGTGAGCGGCGCATCCGATCCCACCAGCATCAGCGTGGTATTGAAGTTCTCGAAGGACATGAGGAAGGCGATCGCGGCCGAGCCGATGAGTGCGGGACGCAGGTAAGGCAGCGTGATCGTGCGCAGCACGGCGGCGTGCGAGGCGCCGAGATTGAGCGCCGCATCCTCGAGGCTGCGGTCGAAGCGCTTCAGGCGCGCGCTGATCGTGAGGGTCGCGATCGCGACGATGTAGGAGAACTGACCGAGCACCACCAGCGGCAGCCCCGGACGCAGAAAGTCCGCCTCGATCCCGAAGAGATCGCCACAGAGGTCCGCGAGCCGGCGCGCGAACGCGAGGATCGAGATGCCGAGGATTACGCCCGGGATGACCAGCGGCGTCAGCATCAGCATCGAGAGAACCCCCTTGCCGGGGAACCGCTCGCGCTCCATCAGGAACGCATTCGCGGTGCCGACGACGACCGAGAGTCCCGTGACCCACAGCGCCACGATACAGCTCGTCCAGATGCTCCCCAGGAGCTCGGAGTCGCGGAACAGCCCCACGCGCCCCTCGGCCTCGTTGCCGAAGAACCAGTCGAGCGTGAAGCCGTGCCAGGGAGGAGCCGGGTAGGGCGCGTCGTTGAAGGCGAACACCGCCACCACGGCGAGCGGCAGGAACAGGAACAGCAGAAACGCCACCACGTAGAGCGTGGTCGCGGCACGCAGCCAGGCTGGACGCGGCAGGCTCGGTATCACACGCGCCTCATGACGTCGCTGAAGCGTTGTCCGGAAGCCTTCAGTCCGAGCCACACCATGGCGGTCGAGAGGGCGAGCAGCAGGAAGCCGAGGGCCGCACCCTGCTCCCAGTTGAAGCGGGTGATGAACTGGGTATAGATCTGCTCGGTGAACCACAGGGAGTTCTTGCCGCCGAGCAGGGTCGGCGTCAGGTAGTTGCCGAGCGTCAGCATGAACACCACGATGCAGCCGGCGGTGATGCCGGGCGCCGCGTGCGGGATGACGATCGTGCGCAGGATCGACCATCCCCTGCCGCCGAGATCGTAGCCGGCCTCGATGAGCGAGTTGTCGAGACTCTCCAGGCTCCCGACCAGCGGCACCACCATGAAGAGGAGCGACGTATAGACCAGGCCGACGAGGATCGTCGCGTCATGGTAGAGGAGCTCGACCGGCTGTGCGGTAAGCCCGAGGTGCACGAGCAGCGCGGGCAGCACGCCCGACTCGCGCAGCAGGATCATCCACCCGAGCGTGCGCACCGTCTCGCTCACCCAGAAGGGAATGAGGCAGACGACGAACAGGAGCGCGCTCATGCGCCCGCGGGCGAGCTTGGCGATGATCCAGGCGATCGGAAAGGCGACCAGCAGCGTGAGCGCCGTGGCGAGCGCCGAGAGCAGCGCGGTGCGCACGAACACGTGCCAGTAGAGCGGCTCGCCGAAGAACGTGCGGTACTGCGCGAGGCTGGCGGCGTACTCGCGCGGCGCGACCCGCTCGCGGAACGACAGCACGGCCAGATCGAGATGCGGCAGGATGATGAGCGCCAGCAGCCACAGCAGCGCCGGCGCGAGCAGCAGCGCCAGCACCAGCTTGCGGTACCAGAGCGCTCCTGCCGCGGTCTCCGCCATGGCTGCTCCTCAGGGATGATGAGCGCTGGCGGGGAAGCAGATCGCCCGCTCGGGATCGAAACCGAACGAGATACGTGCGCCGGGCTTGAGGTCCGCGAACGCACCGGTCTGCGGCAGCGCGATGCGCAGCTCGCGGCGGCTGTACGCCTCGCGCAGCAGCACGACCGAGTTCGCGCCGTCGAACAGCATGTCGGTGACCTCGCCATTCAGGGCGCTCTGGCCCTGCGGGAGCTCCGCCGGCGTGCGGGCGAGGGTCATCGCCTCGGGGCGGATGAAGGCATCCGCGGCCGCGCCGCGCGTGAGCGCCGCGTGACCGCGCGCGCGCAGCTTCAAGCCCCCGCCGGCATCGAGCTCGACCAGCGCGCCCTCCTGACCGAGCACGGTGCCGGTCAGGCGGTTGTTGGCGCCGACGAAGCCGGCGACGAACGAAGTCGCGGGAGAGTAGTAGAGCTCCTGGGGGCTGCCGAGCTGCTCGAAGCGGCCGTGGTTCATGACGCCGACCCGGTCCGAGAGCACGAGCGCCTCGGACTGATCGTGGGTGATGTACACGAAGGTGGTGCCGAAGGCGCTCTGCAACTGCTTCAACTCGACCTTCATGTGCTCGCGGAGCTTCAGGTCGAGCGCGCCGAGCGGCTCATCGAGGAGCAGCAGCGTCGGCTCGAGCACCATGCTGCGCGCGATGGCGACCCGCTGCCGCTGCCCGCCGGAGAGCTCGTCCGTGTGCTTGGCTGCCGCGCCCGCGAGGCCCACCCGTTCGAGCATCGCCTCGGCACGCCGCGTGCGCTCGGCGCGCGCGACGCCGCGCCGCGCGAGGCCGAAGGCGACGTTCTCGCCCACCGACATCATCGGGAAGAGGGCGAGGTGCTGGAACACCATGTTGACCGGGCGCTTGTTGGGCGGAACGCTCGCCATCTCGCGTCCGCCGATGGCGATGGTGCCGCTATCGGGCTGAATGAAGCCGGCGATCATGCGCAGCAACGTGGTCTTGCCGCAGCCCGAGGGACCCAGGATCGAGAAGAAGCTGCCGCGTGCGACGCTGAACGACACCTCGTTCACCGCCACGTGCGCCGCGAAGCGCTTGGTGAGGGCGCTGACCTCGAGATCCGGCGCCGCGGCGGGCGGGAGTGCGGCGCTCAATCGGCCGCCTTCACTCTGTCGAGCACCTCGCCCTCGATCTCCTCGAGTCCCGCAGGAATCGCCGGGTACCACTTGATGTTCCTGAGTCCATCGGGGAACGTCTCGGCAAACTGGGCGCGGATGCGCGGATCCATGAGCCGGTCCGCGCCGCGCGCGGCGGTGAAATTGCCGATCGACTTCGCGACCAGCGCCGCGACCTCGGGGCGCATCACGAAGTTGATCCAGGCGTAGGCGCCGGCGTCGTTGCGGCCCCGGGCGGGGAGCGCGAAGGTGTCCATCCACGCGATCGCGCCCGAGCGCGGGTTGATGAATTTGACGGCGGGATTCTCCCGATTGAGGAGCCAGCCCCCCGAGTCCCACATCATCGCCGCCCAGATCTCCCCGGAGCGCACGCCGTTCAGGAGCTGGTCCTTGTTGTCGTAGAAGAAGCGGAAGTTCGCTTTGCAGGCGGCGAGCGTCTTGCCGACCTGCTGCATCAGGGCCGTGTACGCCCTGGTGTCGTGGTAGAGCGCGAAGGGGTCGTGGCCCGAGGCGAGCGCGAACGCCATGAGCGTCGGGCGCTTGAGGCGCACCGCGGTGCGGCCCTTGAGCTCGGGCCTGCACAGATCGGCGTAGTCGGCGATCCTGGTGCGCGTGGAATTGTAAATCAGCCCCTCGGTACCCCAGACATACGGGAGGCCGTAGAGCTTGCCATCGACGGTGGCGTTCTTCCTCACCGCGTCGACGAGCTCCGGAACGAACTCGTCCAGCTTGACCTTGCTCGTGTCGAGGGGCTTGTAGATGCGGAACTCCTGCTGCGCGCCGAAGATCCGGTCCTGCGACGGCTGCGCCAGGTCGAAGCCGGCGCCGCCCGTAGCGCGCAGCTTCGAGATCATCTCCTCGTTGTTCGAGAGCGTGACCTGCACCTCGATACCGGTCTCCTTCCTGAACTGCGCGATCACCTCGGACGGTACGTAGCTCGCCCAGGTGATGATGCGCAGCACCCGGGAGTCGTCCGCGGCGGCCGGTCGGGCCGCGGTGAGCGCGAGGATGAGGAGCGCGCAGAGCGCGCGCCACGCACGAGCGGAGTTCATCGGGTCTAAAGCCCCTCCCGGACCGGCGCCTGTCGCGTTGACAGGCAAGTTTTTGGCGAGATAGTCTGATCGGGCTCGGCCATCTGGAAATATAACATCGCCCCCACCGCTTGTCGTGTGAGCGCCGCTCCCGGGAGCCGCCGCCTTGCTTGAGATACAGGGCCACCGCGGTGCGCGCGGTCTGTGGCCGGAAAATACGCTCGCGGCCTTTGCCGGTGCGCTCGAGCTTGGCGTGAGCACGGTCGAGCTCGACTGTGCGGTCACCCGGGACGGCGTGCTGGTGGTCACGCACGACCCGGAGTTGAACCCCGACCTGACGCGCGACGCCGGCGGGCGCTTTCTCGCCGCTGCCGGTCCGCGCATCTTCGACCTCACCTCGAGGGAGCTCGAAAGCTACGACGTCGGACGCCTCAAGCCCGGGTGCGCCTACGCGGCGCGCTTCCCCGAGCAGCAGCCGGTCGACGGCGAGCGCATTCCGCGCCTCGCCGAGGTGCTCGCGCTCGTGCGCACGCGCGGCCTCGGCAGGGTGCGCGTCGCGATCGAGGTCAAGACCTTTCCCGAGCAGCCGGAGCGCACGGCGACGCCCGAAGTCTTTGCCGCGGCGCTCCGGCAGGATCTGGAGGCGACCGGCACGCTCGCCATGGTGAGCATCATGGCCTTCGACTGGCGCGTGCTGACCGCGGTGCAGCGCCTGATGCCGCAGGCCGCCATGGTTGCGCTCACCGAGCAGCAGGGCGCAGACGACACGGTGCGCATCGGCGCGCCGCAGCCCTCGCCCTGGCTCGGCGGCCTCGATCCCGCGCGCTTCGGTAGTTCGGTGGTGCGCCTCGTCAAGGCGACGGGGGCGGGCACCTGGGGACCGGACTACCAGGATCTGAGCGCGTCACGCATCGCCGAGGCACATGAGCTGGGACTGCGCGTCGTTCCCTGGACCGTCAATGCGCAAGCGGATATGGAGCGGCTGCTCGAGCTCGGCGTCGACGGCATGACCGGCGACCGGCCGGACGTGCTGCGCGAGGTTCTCGAGAGCAGGGGCCTGCCGGTTCCGCCGCCGCTGCCGGAGGGTGCATAGAAGATGAGCCGTCCGAGCGTCCTCGTCGTCGACGGAAATCCCTCGGGCGTCCGCGAGCGGCAGGTCGCGGCGGGCGGCTCGCCGACCGGAGAGGCCTATGCGCGTACGCTCGAGAGTCTCGCCGCGGTCCGCTGCGACATCGTGCGCCCCGCGGACGGCGAGGTGCGGCTGCCGCAGGCTCGGGGCCTCGGCGCCTACGACGGCGTGGCGATCACGGGCTCGGCGCTCAACGTCTACGACGGCGGCGCGCACATCGAGCGGCAGATCGAGCTGGCGCGCACGACCTTCGCCGCGGGCGTGCCGTTCTTCGGCAGCTGCTGGGGCATGCAGGTGGCGGTGACCGCGGCGGGCGGGCGGGTGCGCCCGAATCCGCTCGGGCGGGAGTTCGGCTTCGGCCGGCGCATCGAGCTCAACGAGGCGGGACGCCGTCACCCGATGTTCGCCGGTAAACCTCAGGTTTTCGAGGCGATCACCGTGCACCGCGACGACATCGCCGGGCTGCCGGCGGGCGCCGTGCCGCTCGCGGGCAACGAAATGGGGCTGCAGGCGCTCGAGCTGCGGCACGGGGCGGGTGTCTTCTGGGGCGTGCAGTACCACCCGGAGTACAGCTTCGCCGAGATCGCCGCCTGCGCCGTGCGCTACGGGCCTAAGCTCCTCGAGGAAGGACTGTTTGCGACCCAGGCCGAGCTCGAGAGCTTCGTCGCCGATCTGCGCGCTCTCATGCGCGACCCGCACGACCGGCGGCTCGCGTGGAAGCACGGCCTAGGTCCCGCCGTGCAGGAGGAGACCTTGAAGCTCGCGGAGCTGCGCAACTGGCTCGAGCAGCAGGTGCTGCCCCATGCGCACCGGCGCACTGCGCGGCGGCCATGAGCTTCGCGAGCCATGCCGACTGCGCTGCCGCGCTCGCGCTCGCCGGACAACTCGCCGACGCCGCGCGCCGCATCGCCGCGCGCAACTTCCGTACCCCCGTCGCCGTGACGGCCAAGAGCGACGGCACGCCCGTAACCGCCGTCGATAAGGACATCGAGACCGAGATGCGCCGCATGATCCGCGCCGCATTCCCGGGCCATGGTATTCGGGGCGAGGAGTTTCCCGCGGAGGGCAACGGCGAGTTCGCCTGGGTGCTCGACCCGATCGACGGCACCAAGAGCTTCATCACGGGCTTCCCGCTGTTCGGCTCCCTGATCGCCCTCGTGCAGGGCGAGCGGCCGGTACTCGGGGTGATCGAGGCGCCGGCGCTGGGCGAGCGCTGGGTGGGATGCGAGGGCCGGCCGACACTCTTCAACGGCCGCGAGGTGCGCACCAGCGGGCGCCGCTCGCTCGGCGAGGCGGTCGTGTACACGACCACGGCCGAGACCTTCAGCCGCGAGGAGCGGCCGCGCTTCGAGGCGCTCGCTGCCCGTGCGGCGCTCAGGCGTTACGGAGGCGACTGCTACCTATACGGCATGCTGGCTTCGGGCTGGTGCGAGCTGGTCGTGGAGGTGCAGCTGAAGCCGCACGATTTCTTGGCCGTGATTCCGGTCGTCGAGGGCGCCGGGGGAAAGATCAGCGACTGGCGCGGCGCGCCGCTCTCGGCCGCGAGCGGCGGCCGGGTCGTCGCGGCGGCCAACGAGACGCTCTGGAGAGAGGCGGTCGCCGAGCTCGGACAGATCTAGCCCTTGAGACTCAGATCCCCCTTGACCGCGGCGCGGAAGATGCGCGCGTAGGCGGCGGCGTCCGCCGGCTGCGGGTTGCCCGATGCCGAAGGATCGAGCGCGGCCTCGCGGCCGATGAGCTCGGCGCTGGCCGCCGGCACGCCGATGTCGGCGAGCGATTGCGGGATCCTGAGCCGCCGCCGGAAGCCGAGCACCCAGTCGAAGAACGCTCCGAACGGCTCGCCCTTCAGATCCAGCACCCGCGCGATGACGGCCACCTTGCTCTCGATCGCCGGGCGGTTGTAGGTGATGACGTACGGCAGCAGCACGGCATTGGTGAGTCCATGATGGGTGTTGAAGTGCGCGCCGACCGGGTGCGCGATCGCGTGCACGCCCCCTAAGCCCTTCTGAAATGCCGTGGCGCCCATACTGGCGGCAGCCAGCATGCGCGAGCGCGCCTCGAGATCGGTGCCGTGCTCGCAGGCCCGTGGCAGATAGGCCTGGATCAGCCGCATGCCTTCGAGCGCAATGCCGTCGGCGAGCGGATGGAATCCCGGTGCGCAGAAGGCCTCGAAGCAGTGCACGAAGGCGTCCATGCCGGTGGCGGCGGTGATCGCCGGCGGCAGCCCCACGGTGAGCTCCGGATCGCTGATCACGACTCTGGGCATCATCTGCGGGTGGAAGATGATCTTCTTCTGGTGCGTCTCCTCGTTGACCACGACCCCGGCGCGCCCCACCTCCGAGCCGGTGCCGGCCGTGGTCGGCACGGCGACGACCGGGGCGATGCCCGCGGGATCGGCGCGTGTCCACCAGTCGCCGACGTCCTCGAAGTCCCACAGCGGCCGCGTCTGTCCCGACATGAAGGCGATGACCTTGCCGGCATCGAGCGCCGAGCCTCCGCCGAAGGCGATGACGCCGTCGTGAGATCCGGCGCGATAGGCCGCGAGCCCTTCGTCGACGTTCGCGGCCACGGGGTTGCCGCGCACGCGCGCGAACAGCCCGCAACCCGGCACCAGCGCGCGCGCGCGCCGTACCATCGGTGCCTCGCGCAGGCCCTCGTCGGTCACCAGCAGCGGGCGCTTGATGCCGAGTGCCGTGCAGGCGGAAGGCAGCTCGGCGATGCGGCCAGGGCCCGCCCACACCGTGGTCGGATAGTTCCAGTTGGCTTTGAGGATCGCGCTCACGTCGTCACCCGCAGATGGAAGGACTTGGGCCGTGTCAGGTGCTCGTACCCGACCACCGAAAGCGTACAGCCGCGTCCCGAATCCTTCACGCCCACCCAGGCGAGCGCGGGATCGAGGTAGTCGCAGCGGTTCATGAAGAAAGTGCCGGTCTCGAGCGCCGCGCCCAGCCGCTCGGCCGCCGCGGCGTCGCGCGTCCACACCGCCGCGGTGAGGCCGAAGGCGCTGTCGTTCATGTGCGCGACCGCCTCCTCGTCCGAGCGCACCCGGGCGACGCCGGCCACGGGGCCGAAGATCTCCTCGCGCATCACCGGCGAGGCCGCGGGTGCATCGAGCAGCAGCTGCGGGGCGAGATAGGGCGTGCCGGGCGCGCTGGCGGCGAACTCGCGCTCCTCGAGCGCGGGTTGCGCGCCGGCCTGCACCGACGCTTCGATCTGCGCGCGTACCGTATTGGCCGCCGCGGTCCGCACCACCGGGCCGAGCGTCGTCTCCGGATCGAGCGGGTCGCCGAGTCGGTATTGCCGGATGAGGTCGACGGCCCCGAGGGTGAAGGGCTCGTAGAGGCTCTCGTGCACGTAGATACGCTGCAGCCCGCAGCACGACTGGCCGGAGTTGAAATAGGCGCCGTCGACGATGTTCTCGATCGCGTGCTTCAGGTCCGCATCGTGCCGCACGTACACCGGGTCGCAGCCGCCGAGCTCGAGGCCGACGCCGACGAAGCGCTCGGCCGCGGCGCGCTGTACCGCACGGCCGCCCGCTACCGAGCCGGTGAAGGCCACGAAGCCGACGCGCCGGTCGGCGATCACGCGCTCGGTGTCCTCGTGCGAGAGATGCAGCACCTGGAACACCCCGGGTGCGAGGCCCGCCGCGGCGAAGCACTCGGCGAAGGCCTCCGCCGCGAGCGGCGTCTGTGCCGAATGCTTGAGCACCACGGCGTTACCCGCCATCAGGGCGGGGACCACGCTGTTGACCGCGATGAGGTACGGGTAATTCCAGGCGGCCACCGTGAACACGACGCCGAGGGGCTCGCGGCGGATGAAGCGGCGGAAGCCGGCCTTCGGTCCCGCATCGATGTCGGCGAGCGCCTCGCCGGCGCAAGCGATCATGTAGCGGGCGCGCTCGAGCGTGCCGCGCACCTCGCTCGGCGCGAAGCGCAGCGGGCGCCCGATCTGCCAGGAGAGGCCCTGGGCGATCTGCGCGCCGCGGCGCTCGAACTGCGCGCAGAAGCGCTCCATCGCTGCCGCGCGCTCCGTGACCGGCACGCGACTCCACTCGCGCTGCGCCCGGCGGGCGCGCTCGAGTGCGGCGTCGATCTCGGCCGCGCTCGCCGCAGTGCGCTCGGCGTACACCCGGCCGTCGACCGGAGAGATGGTCTTGAGCGTCTGCGGAGCCATCAAATGATCTCGAAATAGCGCGCCAGCTCCCAATCGGTCACCGCGCGGCGGAATTCGCGCTCTTCCCACTCGCGGCTCGCGGCGTAGTGCGCGACGAACGGCTTGCCGAAAAGCTCGTGCGCGGCTTTCGAGCCGGCGAGGCGCTCGGCAGCCTCGGTGAGCGTGCGTGGCAACTGACGCCTGGCGGGGAGCTTCCTGTCGTAGGCGTTGCCGGTGATCGGCTCGTCGGGCTCGATGCGATGCTCAATACCCCACAGGCCCGAGCCGATCGCCACCGCGAGGGCGAGATAGGGATTGATGTCGGCGGCGGCGATCCGGTACTCGACCCGCTGAGCCTTCGGGCCGCCCTGAATGACGCGCAGTGCGCAGGTGCGGTTCTCGACCCCCCAGGTCGCCGACGTCGGCGCCCAATAGCCCGGCACGAGGCGCGAGTAGCTGTTGACCGTCGAGGCCACCATGGCGAGGAGCTCGGGCATCAGCGCCTGCTGGCCGCCGACGAACCAGCGCATCTCGTCCGACATGGTGTGGGGCTTGGCCGCGTCGTAGAAGGCGGACGCGCCGTCCTTGCGGCCGAGCGACACGTGCAGGTGGCCGCTCTGGCCCGGAAGGTGCTGCGACCACTTCGCCATGAAGGTCGCCATCAGCCCGCGCCGCTGGGCGAGCACTTTCACGAAGGTCTTGAAGAGCGCCGCGCGGTCGGCGGCTTCGAGCGCTTCCGTATGGTGCAGCGCCGCCTCCATGACACCGGGCCCGGTCTCGGTGTGCAGCCCCTCGATCGGCATCCGCATGTCGTCGGCGAGCTGGAGCAGCGCCTGGTAGAGCTCGGCATGCACGCCGCTGCGCAGCACCGAGTAGCCGAAGTAGCCGGGCGTCAGGTTGGTGAGATTGCGATAGTGCTTCTCGCGCACGCTGGCCGGGGTCTCGCTGAAGACGAAGAACTCGTACTCCGCCGCGGCGCTCGCCGGGCCATAGCCCAGGGAGGCGGCGCGCGCCAGCACGCGGCGCAGCGTGGCGCGCGGACATACCTCCTCGGCCTTGCCGGCGAACTCGCCCAGGAACAGCAGCATGTTGCCCTCGAGCGGCAGCGCGCGGCAGGTCGCGGGCAGCAGCCGCACCGGGGCATCGGGAAAGGCGGTGTGCCAGCCGGTAAAGGTGACGTTGTCGTACTGCTGATCGTTCGAGTCCCACCCCAGCACGACGTCGCAGAACCCGAGGCCCTTCTCGAGGGCGGAGAGGAACTTGGCGCGATCGATGAACTTGCCGCGCAGGATCCCGTCGTTGTCGAACACACCGACCTTGACGTGCGTGAGCCCCCGCTCCTCGACGATGGCGCGCGCCTCGCCTGCGGTGCGCACTTCTTCCGGCTGCATCAGCTATCGCTCCTGGGTGCTGCGTTGGTAGGCCGCCGCCTCGAGCCATTCGGGACTGATCTCGACCCCCCAGCCCGGCTCCGACGGGATTGTGACCTGCCCGTCCTCGACGCGGTAGGGATCCCGGCGAAACAGCCCTCTTTCCCAGGGGTAGTAATCGTCGCCCTCTATCGAGAGCTCGAGATACTTGCCCGCGTTCGGAATGGCACCGAGCAGGTGCATGGTACACAGCGTGACCAGCGATCGGTTGGCGCTGTGCGGGGTGCAGGGCATGCCGGCCGCAGCCGCCATCTGCGCGACCTTGAGCGTGCGCGCGATGCCGCCCATGTACATGACGTCGGGCTGCACGATGTCGACGGCGCGCGTCTCGATCATGCGCGCCCAGGTGGCGAGGTCGCAGTCCTGCTCGCCGCCGGCGACGTCGATGGCGAGCGCCTCCGCCACGCGCCGGGTCTCCTCGAGCTTCCAGTAAGGGCAGGGCTCCTCGTAATGAGTGACGCCCTCGGCCTCGAGGAGTCTGCCGACCTCGATGGCGCGCGCCGGCGTGAAGCCACTGTTGGCGTCGACCAGCCTGGCGACCCCGGAGCCGAGCGCGCGCGCCACGTGCGGCACGATCGCCTCGGTGCGCCCGGGCCACTCGTCCACGTCGTGACCGCACTCGGCCCCGACCCGCCACTTGAAGGCGTCGAAGCCGTACGCATCGCGCAGCTCGAGGAAGCGCCGCGCCTCGTTCTCCGGCGTGATGTCGCGTTTCATCGAGGAAGCGTAGGCGCGCAGGCGCTTAGGCTTGCCGCCGAGGAGCTCCACGACCGGCTTGCCCTCGAGCCTGCCGCGCAGATCCCACAGTGCGGTGTCGAGTCCGGCGAGCGCACGGCAGCGGTAGCTGCCTGGAAACTTGTGCTCGCGCTCCTCGACGCGTGAAATGAGCGCCTCGATTCGCAAGGCATCCTGGCCGAGCGACCAGGGAGCCACCTGCCGATGGAAGATGCTCGCGGTAATGTCGGCGTTGTAGGTGGAGGTCTGGCCCCAGCCGACCGCGCCGGAGTCGCTCGTGACCCGCACGAAGCACACGAAGCGGTTGGCGAAGGTCTCGAGGCTTGCGATCTTCATAGGCCGGCCGACTCGCTCGGCGCCGTGCCCGGCGCGGGCCGGACGATGAGTGCATAGAGGTAGGCCGCGCCCAGGGCGGCCAGTGCCGCGACGGCCGCGAGCGTGACGAACACGCCGCCCCAGCCGCAGGCCACGGCGAGTCTTCCCATCACGTAGCCGGCCAGCACGCCGCCGAGATACCCGGTGCCGTCGACGAGGCCCGAGGCGACCGCGCCGGCCTGCTTGCCGCCGAAGTCGAGGGCGAAGGCGCCCGGCAGAAACGCGTACGGCCCCATGAGGCAGAAGGCGACCAGCGCGATCAGGGCCGCCGGCCACAGCGACCCGTCGCCTCCGGCTCTCAGGGTCGCGAGGACCAGCAGCGCCGCGGCGCAGGCGGCGAGCCCGCCGAGCAGCAGCAGCGCGCGGCAGTGGTGGCCGAGCTTGTCGCTCACCCAGCCGGCGACCAGGACCGAGGCGGCGCCGGTCGCGGGGAAGATGGCCGACGCCGCGGCCGCGTGGCTCACGCTGTAGCCGAGGAAGTCGCGGAAATAGACCGGTGTCCAGGTGTTGAAGGTCTCGCGCACCATCGTGGTGGCGAGTCCGAGCAGGCACACCATGAGGAACGCGCGGCTCCGAAGCAGCGGCAGGACCAGTGCGAGGTAGCTCTGCGGGCGCTCATGTCCGCCGGCGAACACGTTGCGCGGGTTGGCGACCGCCTCCGGGTGGCCCTCGTCGGTGCAGGACTCACGCAGCAGGAAGAAGTTGGCGACGAACATGGCGCCGGCCACGGCCGCCCCGAACACGAACAGCCCGCGCCAGCCGACGCCGCGCTCGAGCAGCAGGCTCATGCTCTGGCGGGCGGCCGCATCCCCGAGCAGGTAGCTGCAGGTGAGGATGGCGATCACCGTGCCGTAGCGCGAGTAGTGGAACCACCTGGAGGACACTTTGACGAGCGCCGACCAGCCGATCGACTGCGACAGGCGGTTGCCGAGCCAGGCGAGCGTGAACATGGGTAATGCGGCGCTCGCGGCGAACAGCAGCGTGAAGACGGCCGCGCCTCCGGTCGCTATCAGGAGATTGCGCCGGCCGCCCCAGTAGTCGCCGAGGCTGGTCAGGAACCATTTGCCGAGGGCGTAGGCGAACACACCGACGGAGGCCATCGAGCCGATGGCGACGATGGCGTCGCCGTGGCTCACGCCGTGCCGCCCGAGCTCATCGATGAGCAGCGGGGTCGCCACCGACAGGTTCGAGCGGCAGAAGTAACAGGAGGCATAGCCGAGAAACAGGAGCAGCACGGTACGCAGCTGCGCGATGCGCAGCCGGCGGGTGCCGGCCGCCGCCGCCGCGGTGTCCGCGGTGGGCGCCGTCAGGGAAGCCACGCGAGCGGGCAGCGGGCCCTTCAGGCCGCCGCCCGCATCTCCGTGAGCACCTGGCCGACCGCCTCGACCGCGCCGCCGATGCCGCGCTCGCCGAGCTGTCCCATGCAGCCGACCCGGAACGTCTCCACCGTGGTGAGCTTGCCCGGGTACAGGATGTATCCGCGCGCCTTGACGGCGTTGTAGAAATCCTTGAAGGCGTAGCGGGGACTGTCGGGTGCGAAGAAGGTCACGATGATCGGCGCCTGGATGGCCGCCGGCAGGAAGCTCTTCAGTCCGAGTCTGGACATGCCGTCGATCAGAGTGCGGCAGTTCTGGGCGTAGCGCGCGCCGCGCGCCGCGAGGCCGCCCTCCTCGAGATACTGGGCGATCGCCGCATCGAATGCGGCCACGACGTGGGTCGGCGGCGTATAGCGCCATTGGGTGGTCTTCTGCATGTAGATCCATTGGTCATACAGGTCGAGCGAGAGCGAGTGGCAGTTGCCCTCGCAGCGCTCGAGCGCCTCGCGGCGCACAATGACGAAGCCCATGCCCGGCGGCCCCTCGAGGCATTTCCCCGAAGCGGCTACCACGGCATCGAAGGGCGTGGTGCGCGCGTCGATCTCGAGCGCGCCGAAGGAGCTCATCGCATCGACGATCAGGCGCTTGCCGTGGCGCGCGACGACCTGTGCCACCTCCTTCAGGGGGTTCAGGATCCCGGCGCTGGTCTCGCAGTGCACCAGCGCCACGTGCGTGATCGAGGGGTCCTGGGTAAGCGCGCGCTCGACGTCCGCGGGCGTTACGGGCGCGTTCTCGGCATAGTCGATGGTGGTTGCGTTGCGGCCGAGGTACCGGGCGATGCGCGCGATGCGCTGGCAGTAGGCGCCGTTCTGCGGGATGAGGACGTGTCCGGTGCGCGGCACCAGCGTGCCGATGGCCGCCTCGACCGAGAACGTGCCGCTGCCCTGCAGCGGCACGCACTCGTGGCTTGCGGTGCCGTGCACGATCTGCAACAGCCGCTCGCGAATGCGCGCGGTGATGCTGTTGAAGTCGGCGTCCCAGGAGCCCCAGTCGCGCAGCATGGCCTGCTTGGTGCGCATGGAGATCGTCAGGGGGCCGGGGGTCAGCAGATAGGTATCGGTGCTCATGAACGCGTCCTCTTTAGTCCGGGCTTTCCCGCGGGCCAGCCGTTGATTGATCTCGGCGATTACCGCCGGCAGGTTCCGCAGATCGTCGATCACGTAATGCGCACCGCTTTCGGCGGTCAGCTTCTCTTTTGAAGCCCGCTCGCGCTCGGCCAGCTGCTCCGGAGTGAGCGACCGCGCCACGGCCCAGCTGTCGACGACGTAGTTGCTCCACTTCGATACCGCCACCCGCCAGCACAGCGGCGCGCCCTCGCCGGCGCCGGAGACGGTGTCGTCCACCTTAACGGTGCGGCGCATCGCGTTCCTGAGGTTCAACACGCCCAGACGCTCGAGGTTCTTGATGACCATGTACGCGGTCGGGCGAGGCATTTCGACTTCGTCGCCGGCGCAGGCCGCATCGGGATTGAATCCCTGGCGTGCGCCGCCCGCGAGCAGGATATCCAGCATGCTGCGGGTGAAGCCGGTCGTGACACCGATCTTTATACCGTCCTTCTGCATCCCGCCGACGACCTCCGCCGTGCCCGGCAGGAGCTCGTGGTAGTTGCCGCCCTTCAGCAGGTCGATCTGAGTCGGAACGAATACCGCGAACATCTTGTCCACATCCGCCTGCGCCGGCTCGCGGCCGAACGTCGCCGTAAAGCGCTGGCGAACGGAGGGAATCTCGGTGATCGCCTTGATGTGCAGGTCCTTTCGCAGACCCATGGGCTTGCGCGCCTCGTCCATGTTGATCTCGAGGCCGTATTTCCTGAACACCTCGACGAATACGATCGCCGGCGCATCGACGTAGCGGTCCATCGTAGTGCCGGAGCAGTCGAGCATCACGTAGCCGACGGTGTTCTCGGTGTTGTCCTGGTCGAACTTCTTCTGCTGGGCCGAGGCCCGGCGGATTTCCTCCGGCACGCGCCCCGTTGAAGAAAGCCTGTCTGTTACGCTCATTGAATGAATCTCCTTCACGCGGCGCGCTTCAGGAGCGCCGCCGCCTCTTCGGCCAATACACTCGCCTCGTCGACGCGAACCACTTCGACGGCGGCCCAGCTGTCGGC
>DASQIP010000010.1:0-16471 GCA_035631515.1 Steroidobacteraceae bacterium | reverse complement strand
CGCCGCGGTGGCCGGCGCCATCGCCAGCAAGTATCGCAACACGGGCCAGACCTGCGTCTGCGCCAACCGCCTGCTGGTGCAGGCGCCGGTGTACGAGGAGTTCACGCGCAAGCTCATGCACGCGGTCGCGCAGCTGCGGGTAGGCGATGGACTGAAGGGCCCGACCGACCAGGGGCCGCTGATCGATGCCAAGGCGCTCGCCAAGGTGGAAGAGCACATTGCGGACGCGGTCGCGAAGGGCGCGCGGGTGGCGGCGGGCGGCAAGCGCCATGCACTCGGCGGCACCTTCTTCCAGCCGACCATCCTCACCGACGTCACACCCCAGATGATGGTGGCGCGCGAGGAGACTTTCGGCCCGGTGGCGCCGCTCTTTCGCTTCGCAACCGAGGCGGACGCGGTGCGCATGGCCAACGACACCGAGTTCGGCCTGGCGGCCTACTTCTATACCCGGGATCTCGCGCGCTCGTGGCGCGTCGCCGAGGCGCTCGAGTACGGCATCGTGGGCCTCAATACCGGCATCATCTCCACCGAGGTCGCCCCGTTCGGCGGCGTCAAGGAGTCCGGCATCGGCCGCGAGGGCTCGCGCTACGGGATCCTCGATTACACCGAGCTCAAGTACCTGTGCGTCGGCCTGAGCTAGCGGCCCGCCCCGCGGCCCCGGCCTCATGCACTACCTGAGCTCGCCTGACTTCCAGCACGACGGCGCCGAGCGCATCGGCATCCTGCTGGTCAACTCCGGCACCCCGGAAGCCCCGACGCCGGCGGCGGTGCGCCGCTACCTCCGGCGCTTCCTCTCCGACCCGCGCGTGGTCGAGCTGCCGCGCGTGCTGTGGCTGCCGATCCTCTACGGGCTGGTGCTGACGCTGCGCCCGGCGCGCGTCGCGGCCCGGTACCGCAAGATCTGGTCCGAGGCCGGCTCGCCGCTCCGTGACCTGTCGGAGCGGCTGCGCGCGGCGCTCACCGCCACGCTCGCCCAGTACGCGCTCGCGCCGCTCTCGGTCGAGCTCGGCATGCTCTACAGCCCGCCCTCGGTGGGCGAGGCGTTCGCGCGCCTGCGCACCTCGGGTGCACAGCGCATCCTCGTGCTGCCGCTCTTCCCGCAGTACTGCGGCGCCACCACCGGCGCGGTCTACGATTCCGTGAGCGCCGAGCTCAGGCGCTGGCGCTGGCTGCCGGAGCTGCGCTTCGTCGCCGAGTACCACGATCATCCCGGCTACATCGAGGCGCTGCGCGCGAGCGTCGCCGAGCACTGGAGCCGCGCGGGACGCACGGGGCACCTCCTCATGTCGTTCCACGGCATTCCCGAGCGCTACTTCACGGCCGGCGATCCCTACTTCTGCAAGTGCCAGAAGACCGCGCGGCTGCTCGCGGACGAGCTGATGCTGCGCGAGAGTGAGTGGAGCGTCGCCTTCCAGTCGCGCTTCGGGCCGAGCGCCTGGCTCAAGCCCTATACGCGCGAGGTGCTGACGAGCATGCCGCCGCGCGGGGCGCGCAGCGTGACGGTCGTGTGCCCGGGCTTCGCGGTCGACTGCCTCGAGACGCTCGAAGAGATCGCCATCGAGAACCGCGAGTGTTTCATCCGCGCCGGCGGCGAGCGCTTCGAGTACGTGCCGGCGCTCAACGCCGGCGACCGGCACGCGCTCGCCTTGAGCGATCTGATCGTCGAGCACACCCAGGGCTGGACCCACCTCGAGCACGGAAAGCTGTCGAGCGCGGCGCGCGGCGCCTCCGCTTAAATGGCGCACCGCCCGCTGCCGCCGCCGGGGCGCTTTCACGAGGTCAGCCTCGCGACCGACGACATCCGCGCCTCGGTCGAGTTCTACGAGCGTCTCGGCTTCTCCCAGACCGCCACCACCGACACCTATGCCCATCCCTACGGCGTGCTGACCGACGGACGGCTGTACCTGGGCCTCCACCAGCGGCGCGCCGCCTCTCCGACCCTGACCTTCGTTCGGCCGGGCGTCGCCGCGAGCCTCGCCGAGTTCGCCGCCCTCGGGATCGAGCTCACGGTGTGCCGCACCGGGGAAGAGGTGTTCAACGAGATCGGCTTCGAAGGGCCGCACGGGGAATCGGTGCGCGTGATCGAGGCGCGCACCTATTCACCCGCGGTGCGCACGGCGCGTGAAGTCTCGCTGTGCGGCGACTTCGCGCAGGTCTCGCTCCCGGCGACGGACTTCGATGCGGCGCGCAGTTTCTGGGAGCCGCTCGGCTTCGTTGCCACCGACGAAGCCGGGGCCCCTTACGTGCATCTGCCGCTCACCAGCGATGCACTCGAGCTCGCCTTCCACCGGCCGCGCACCTTCGAGACGCCGCTGCTCGTGTTCCGCGCGGCCGATATGCCGGAGCGGATCGAGCGGCTGCGCGCGCTCGGCGTCCCCGAGGAGGCGCTGCCGCGCGGCATCGCCCGCGACGCCCATGCGCTGCTCGCGAGCCCCGAGGGCACACAGCTGCTGCTGCTCTCCGAGAGCGAATAATTGAATAATTTGAAAAGGATCACTCATGCGCCGTGCGCTCTCCACCCTGCCCGTCCTCGCCATCCTCGCCGCTCTGCCGTTGCTGCTCGCCTCGCCGCGCGTGCACGCCGACGCCGGCATGTGGACCTTCGACAACTTTCCGGGCGAGCTCGTCGAGCGCAAGTACGGGGCGGACATCGACCGCCGGTGGCTCGACCGGGTGCGCAGCTCGGTCGTCCGGCTCGCCAACTGCACGGCCTCGTTCGTCTCGCCCGACGGGCTGATCCTCACCAACCATCACTGCTCCGAGTCGTGTCTCAACGAGCATTCGAGCGCCGGCGACAACCTCATCGAGAAGGGCTTCCTCGCCCGCACGCGCGAGCGCGAGGTGCGCTGCGGCACCCAGGTGGCGGACGTGCTCTCAGGGATGGAGAACGTCACGGCCAGGGTCGATGCGGCGCTCCGTGGCCTCGACGACAAGGCCGCGAACGATGCCCGCAAGAAGACCCTCACGCAGCTCGAGCAGGCCTGCGAGGAGGAGAGCCTGCACGCAGCGGGCGGACCGCTCAAATGCGAGAGCGTGACGCTCTACCAGGGCGGGCAGTACTGGCTCTACAAGTACCGCCGCTACGATGACGTGCGGCTGGTGTTCGCGCCGGAGCGCGACATCGCGGCCTTCGGCGGCGATCCGGACAATTTCCAGTTCCCGCGCTGGTGCCTCGACATGTCGGTGCTGCGCGCCTACGGCCGCGACGGCAAGCCCGCCCGCACGCCGGATTTCCTCGCGCTGAAGCCCGCGGGGCCCGAGGCCGGCGAGGTGGTATTCGTGGCGGGACACCCGGGACACACCGACCGCCTCCTCACCGTCGCGCAGCTTCTCGAGCTACGCGACCTGTACCTGCCGCGCTGGCTGCTGCGCGCCTCGGAGCTCCGCGGCCGGCTGATCGAGTTCGGCAAGACCGGAGCCGAGGCGCACCGCATCGCGGGAGACCCGCTGAACGGGCTCGAGAACTCGATCAAGGTGCGCCGCGGCCAGCTCGATGCCCTGCTCGATGAGCGGCTGCTCGAGTCCAAGCGCGCCGAGGAAGCCTCGCTGCGCGCCAGGGTGGCCGCGGACCCGCAGCTTGCGGCCGCGACCGGCGATCCCTGGGCGGAGATCGCCCGGGCCGAGGCGGTCAACCGCACGCTCGAGCTCCCTCACACCTGGATCGAGCTCGGCGCCGGCTTCAACAGCGCGCTCTTCAACTACGCCCGCACCCTGGTGCGCGGCGCCGCCGAGCGCGCCAAGCCCAACACCGGGCGGCTTCGCGAGTATCGCGACGCGGCTCTGCCACGCCTCGCGCAGCGCCTCAACGCTCCGGTACCCGTCTATCCGCAGCTCGAGAAACTGACGCTCTCCTTCTCCCTCGAGCGCATGCGCGAGTGGCTGGGGCCGGATGCGCCGATCGTCCGCCAGCTCCTCTCGAAGGACTCACCCGACAGCCTCGCCGCACGGCTGGTCGAGGGCTCGAGGCTCGCCGATCCGGCGCTGCGCAAGCAGCTCTGGGACGGCGGGCAGGCGGCGGTCGAGGCCTCGCAGGATCCGATGATCGACCTGGCGCGGGCGATCGACGGCGAGGCGCGCGCGGTGCGCAAGCGCTATGAGGACCAGGTCGAGGCGCCGGTCGATGCGGCGGCGGAGAAGATCGCACGCGTGCGCTTCAGGGTATTCGGCACCAGCGAGCCGCCCGATGCGACTTTCACGCTGCGCCTCAACGTCGGCACGGTGCAGGGATGGAAGGAGGGTAGCGCCGTGGTCGAGCCGTTCACGCACACCGCGCGTCTCTTCGAGCGCGCCACGGGCGAGGATCCCTTCCGGGTTCCCGACAGCTGGCTCGCGGTCAGGAATCAGCTCGACCCGGCGACGCGCTTCGACCTCTCGACCAACAACGACATCATCGGCGGCAACTCCGGCAGCCCCCTGATCGACGCGCACGGACGGGTGGTCGGCCTGATCTTCGACGGCAACATCCACTCGCTCTCCGGGGACTACTGGTACGACGCCGAGCTCAACCGCTCCGTGGCCGTCGACCCCGCGATCATTTTCGAGGCGCTGCGCAAGGTCTACCAGGCGAAGGAGCTGCTCGCCGAAATGGGTACCAGGTAGCGCCCACAGCTAGCGCTCCCCGGCCGCGGCCCGCGCCACGATGCGGAAGCGGACGCGCATCTCGTCCTGTACCGCGAGCGCGCCCATGAGCGCCGTGAAGGGAGTGAGACCGAGCTCGCCCTGCCTGAGCGCAGTCTCGCCCGTCAGGGTGAGCGTATCCCCGGCGAGCTGGTAGCGCAGCGGGACGCTGATGATGCGGTGCTGGTCGCGCACCTGCGCGTCGAGCCAGGCCACGAGCGCGCCCGGCGCATCCGCCGCCGGCCCGAGCCGCTCGGAGCGCAGCACTATCTCGGGGTACTGCGCGCCGTCGAGCACGGCGGGGCCGAGCATGTTGCGCCGGGTGCCGTCGCGCGCCGACTGCGGCACGTCGGGCGGGAAGTCACTGCTCCCCTCCTGCGCGCGCAGCTGCGGCTCATCGACGGTCAGCTCGGCCACCGCCAGGTGCAGCTCGACGCTCGCCGCGAGCACGTCGTCGGGCACATAGACCGTACCGACGAGCGTGTGCGATGCGACGATATGGTTGTGCCCGGCGGACCCGAGCGTGCCGCCGCGATAGACCCGCACGGTGAGGAGCGAGTCCGCGGCGACGATGTCGTAGGGCCTGCCGGCGTGCGGCGCACCCGGCGGCGGCGCCGGCGCCGGGCGCACCGCGGCCGGAGGCGGCGGCGGGCGCGTCGGGCAGGCGGCCAGCAGGCACGCCAGGAACAACGTGCCGGCCAGGCGCATCTTGCAACGGCTGCTCACCCCTTTAAGCTTAACGGCCATGGCCCTCCGCAACACGACCCGCCGCTGGGGCGCGATCGCGCAAACATTCCACTGGGTCATCGTCGCGCTGATCATCGTGCAGGTGACGCTCGCGGAGATGGCCGACGACCTGCCGGCCGGAATGCGCAAGCTGCCCCTGCTGGCGCGCCACAAGTCGGTCGGCATCACGATCCTCGGCCTCGTGATCCTGCGCCTCGCCTGGCGCTGGCTGAACGAGCATCCGCCGCTGCCCGGGACCCTCAGGCGCTACGAGCAGGCCCTGGCGCGCTTCACGCACCTGGCGCTCTACGTGCTGCTGTTCGCGATGCCGCTGTCGGGCTGGACGATGTCCTCGGCGCGTGGGTTCCCGGTGAGCTGGTTCGGGTTCTTCCAGCTGCCGGACCTGGTGCCGAAGAGCCGCCCGCTCTATGACGCCCTCCTGACGACGCATCATTCGCTCGCCTGGGCGCTGTTCGTAGTGATCGGGCTGCACATCGCGGGAGCCCTCAAGCATCATTTCGTACACAAGGACGACGTGCTGCGGCGCATGTTGCCGTTCACGCGCACCTGAGCCGACGGACCAGCAAGGAAATCCCCCATGCGCCACGCAACGCTGACACCGGCCCTCGCCGCCACACTGCTGGCCTGCGGCGCGCTCGGGTGCGCGCAGGCCGGCGAGGCGGCCGCGGGCTCGCAATATGCGGTCTCGCACTACACGCTCGACCCCGCGAAGAGCTCGCTCGAGTTCACGTTCCTGCAGGCGGGCGCGAAGAACAGCGGGCGTTTCCCGCGCTTCGCGGTCACTCTGGACTGCGCGGGCGCGGACCCGGCGGGCGGGCGGCTCGAGGTCACGGTGGAGGTCGCCGCGCTCGATACCGGCGACAAGGACCGCGACGACACGCTGCGCAGCGCCGACTTGTTCGCGGTGGCGAAATTCCCGCAGGCGCACTTCCTCGCCACGCGGATCGTCAGGACCACGGCCGGCTACGAGGCCGAGGGCGCGCTCACGATTCGCGGCGTGACACGCGCTGCCAAAGTACCCTTCACTTTCCGGGAGGCCACCGAAGGCGGCGCCGTGGTCGGCTATCTGACGGGCAAGACGCTGGTGCGCCGGCTCGACTTCGGCGTCGGCCAGGGCGAGTGGCAGGCCACCGATCAGGCCGGGAACGAGGTCACGGTGTCGTTCGCCCTGCGCCTGACGCGCGCGCACTAGTTCTAAGCCGAAAGACTAGTAATCAGTCCCGTCCCGGCGCGTGAACCTGCCGCGCGCATGCGGCGGGCTCCACAGGAGATCGACCTCCGGGTCGGAGTAGTGCCCCGTGTCCCCGGGGTCGCGGTTGCTCACTTCGAGGTAGACCGCCGGACGGTCGCTGCGATTGACGAGCTGATGCCCGTCCTCGAGGCCGGCGGGGAAGCCGGCGCACATGCCGGCCTCGAGCAGCTGCTCGCCCGCGCCGGTGCGCAGCACCACCTCCCCCTCGAGCACGTACACAAACTCGTCCTCGCGGGTATGCCAGTGACGCATCGAGGACTCCTTGCCTGGCGGCAGCAGCGTCTGATTGATGCCGATGCGGGTGAGTCCGAGCGCGTCTCCGAGGCCGCGCTTCTCGCGCGGCAGCACGCGCGAGCGGTACGGCTCCGGATACCCGGAGCGGCTGGCCGCCGTTACGCTGCGGGGATCCAGGGCGGGCTTGGTGAGCGGCATGGGTGCACCTCGGTAGCGCGGTTGACGGGCGTCGGCTGCTTCGGGGAGCATGCCATAAGGTCAACATGCCTGAACTATTCGACGACGTCGGTCACTGCGTCGATGCGGTGCTGCGCCGCGTGGGCCCGCGCATCGTGCTGGCTGCGCCGCTCGGCCTCGGCAACCCCAATCCGCTCGTCAACGAGTTCTATCGCCGCGCACTGCGCGATCCCGGCATCGACCTCACCATCCTGACGGCGCTGTCGCTGCTGAAGCCGGCGGCTGGCTCGGCGCTCGAGGCGCGCCTGGTGACTCCGCTGGTCGCGCGCGTGTTCGGCAGTTACGTCGAGCCCGAGTACGCGCGTGCCCTGCTGCGTGACGCCCTGCCCGCCAATGTGCGCGTCAGCGAGTTCTTCCTGACACTCGGACAGTTCCTCGGCTCGACCCAGGCGCAGCGCCACTATCTGTGCTCCAACTACACGCACGTGGCGCGCGACTGCCTGGCGCGCGGTGTCAACGTGATCGCGCAGCTGGTCGCGCGGCGCACGCAGGACGGGGAGACGCTGCTGAGCCTCGGCTCCAATGCCGACGTCACCGCCGACCTGCTGCCGCTCATCGACGCCGAGCGCCGCGCCGGCCGCGACATCGTCGTGGTCGGCGAGACCCACGCGCAGATGCCGTTCATGACCGGGCACGCGCAGGTCGAGGCGCGGCACTTCGACTTCCTGGTGGACGACCCGCGTTACGACTACGATCTCTTCTGCCCGCCGAATCCCCCGCTGAGCACTGCCCACCATGCCATCGGCATGCACGTCAGCAGCCTGGTGCGCGACGGCGGCACGCTGCAGGTTGGCATCGGCGAGCTGGCCGAGGCGACCATCTACGCGCTGCTGCTGCGCCATCAGCAGAACGCCGCCTGGCGTGAGGCGCTCGCGGCGCTCGATCCGGCTGCCGGGGCGGCGCCGCTGATCGCGGGCGTGGGCGGCATGGAGCCGTTCGTGAGCGGCCTGTACGCGGCAACGGAGATGTTTGTCGCTCAGCTGCTCGAGCTGTATCACGCCGGAGTACTGCGCCGCCCGGTGTACGACTGTCTCGGACTCGAGCGGCTGCTCGCGGCCGGCACGATCGGCGAGCGCTTCGACGAGCGCATCCTCGGGCTGCTGGCGGAGGCGGGCATGGGGCCGCGTCTCACCGCCGGCGAGTTCGCGCAGCTGCAGCACCACGGCGTATTCCGCGCGGACGTCGAGTTCGACGCCGGGCGCGTGCGCGCCCGCGGCGGCGCCTGGATCGAGGCGGACCTGAGCGATTCCGCGAGCCGCGCGCGCCTCGGCGAATGCCTGGGGAGGGAGCTGCGCAACGGCCAGGTGCTGCACGCCGGATTTTTCGTCGGCCCGCGCGGCTTCTACGCGGCGCTGCGCGACCTTCCCGCCAGCACCCGCGAGCGCTTCGGCATGCGCGGCGTCGGCTACATCAACCAGCTCTACGGCGCGGACCCCGAGCTGCGCATCCTGCAGCGCCGCGACGCGCGCTTCGTCAACAGCACCATGATGGTCACGCTGCTCGGTGCGGCGGTCTCGGATGCGCTCGAGAGCGGGCGGGTGGTGAGCGGCGTCGGCGGCCAGTACAACTTCGTCGCCATGGCGCATGCGCTGCCCGGGGCGCGCTCGATCCTCTGCCTGCGCGCCACGCGCACCCAGCACGGCCGCACCACCTCCAACGTCCTCTGGAGCTACGGCCACGAGACCATCCCGCGGCACCTGCGCGACATCGTGGTCACCGAGTACGGCAGCGCCGACCTGCGCGGCCGCACCGACGAGGAGATCATCATGGCGCTGCTCAACGTCACGGACTCGCGCTTCCAGGAGCAGCTGCTCGCGGATGCGGTGCGCGCCGGCAAGATCCGCGCCGACTACCGCATCCCGGACGGCTGCCGCGGCAACACGCCGGAACGGCTGGCCCGGGGCCTGGCCGGGCATCGCCGCCAGGGATTCTTCAGCGAATATCCCTTCGGCACCGACCTGACCGCCGAAGAGACCGCGCTGCTGCGCGCGCTGCGTTACCTCGATGCGCACGCCGGCTCGACGCGCGCCATGCTCGCCACCGCAGCCGCGGCTGTCATCCGCGGCAATCCCGCGCCGCGGCACGCGGCCGCGCTCAAGCGCATGGCGCTCGATGAGCCGCGGAGCCTGCGCGAGCGGCTCGAGCAGCAACTCGTGGTGCTGGGGCTCGACGCGACCGCGGAAGCAGAGCCCGGGGTCTAGCGCCTGCGCCGGGTCGCGCGGCGCACGGGGCGCTTCGCCGTCCTGCGTGCCTTCGCCGTCCTGCGTGCCTTCGCTGCCTTGCGCCTGGGCGCCGTCGCGGCGCGCCGCGTCTTGGCCCTGGCGGTGCGGCGTGGCCGCGCGGCCTGCTTCGGCCTGGCGCTCCTCGCCTTGGCCGGTTTGGCTCTCGCTGCGGCGGGCTTCATCGCCGCGGGCCTCGCGTCCGCGCCCTTGCCTCCCCGATCCGTGCCGCGCAGCTGCTCCAGGATCGCGGGATTCTCGAGCGTCGAGACGTCCTGCGTGAGCTCCTCGCCGTTCGCTACCGCACGCAGCAGCCGGCGCATGATCTTGCCGGAGCGCGTCTTGGGAAGATTGTCGGCAAAGCGGATGTCGTCGGGCTTGGCGATGGGGCCGAGCTGCTCGCCCACCCAGTCGCGCAGCTCCCGGGTGAGGGCGCTCGTGTCGCCGGTGGGACGCGGGCCGCGCAGCACCACGTACGCGAACACCGACTCTCCCTTGATCTCGTGGGGCTTGCCGACCACGGCCGCCTCGGCGACGCGCGGATGCGCGACCAGCGCCGACTCGATCTCCATGGTGCCGAGACGGTGCCCCGACACCTTCAGCACGTCGTCGATGCGGCCCATGATCCAGAAGTAGCCGTCCTTGTCGCGGTGCGCGCTGTCGCCCGCCACGTAGCAGCGGGTGTGGAACTTGGACCAGTAGCCTTCGACGTAGCGGGGGTTGTTGCGCCAGATGGTGCGCAGCATCGCCGGCCAGGGCTTGCGGATCACGAGATAGCCGCCGGCGTCGGCGCGCTTCACCGACTCGCCGTGATCGTTGACGATATCGGCATCGATCCCCGGCAGCGGCAGCGTGCAGGAACCGGGCTTGGTGGCGGTCACGCCGGGGAGCGGCGCGATCAGGATCGCGCCGGTCTCGGTCTGCCACCAGGTGTCTACGATCGGACAGCGCTCCTTGCCGATCACGCGGTGATACCACATCCACGCTTCGGGGTTGATCGGCTCGCCGACGCTGCCGAGGAGGCGCAGCTTCGACAGGTCGTACTTGCGCGGCAGGTCGTCGCCGAGCTTCATCAGCGCACGGATAGCGGTCGGCGCCGTGTAGAAGACGGTGACGCCGTGCGCCTGGCAGTTCTTCCAGAAGCGGCCGCCGTCGGGCACCGTGGGCGCCCCCTCGTACATGAGGATGGTCGCGCCTGCGGCGAGCGGCCCGTAGGCGATGTAGGTGTGCCCGGTGACCCAGCCGACATCGGCGGTGCACCAGAACACATCGTCGTCGCGCAGATCGAACACCCACTGCGTGGTGACCTTGGCGCCGAGCAGATAGCCGCCGGTGGCGTGCTGGATGCCCTTGGGCTTTCCCGTGGACCCCGAGGTGTAGAGGATGTAGAGCGGGTGCTCCGCCTCCACCCACTCGGGGTCGCAGGACGGCGGCTGGCCCTCGATGACTTCGTGCCACCAGACGTCGCGCTTCGCATCCATGGGCACCGGCAGGCCGGTGCGCTTGAGCACGATGACGCGCCTGACGCTCGCGCAGCCGCCGGCGAGCGCGTGGTCGGTGTTGACCTTGAGCCCCACCGCCGCCCCGCCGCGCCAGCCGCCGTCGGCGGTGATCACGAGCTTCGCCTCGGTGTCCTCGATGCGATCCTTGAGCGCGGGCGCCGAGAAGCCGCCGAACACCACCGAGTGGATCGCGCCGATGCGGTTGCAGGCATGCATCGCCACCAGCACCTCGGGCACCATCGGCATGTAGATGACCACCCGGTCGCCCTTGGCTATGCCGGAGGCCTTGAGCGCGTTGGCGAGGCGACAGACGTCGGCGTGCAGCTCGCGGTAGGAGAGCCGGCGCACGTCGCCGGGCTCGCCCTCGAAGATGACCGCGGTCTTGTGGCCGCGCTCGCCGAGGTGTACGTCGAGGCAGTTCCACGAGGCATTGAGCAGCCCGTCGGTGAACCAGCGGTAGTTGGGCGCGCGCTCCTCGTCGAGCGCCACGGTGAACGGCCGCTGCCAGCTGAGCTCCTGCGAGGCGAGGTCGGCCCAGAAGCCGACATGATCGTCGGCGGCGCGCTTGCGCAGGGTCTCGAGGTCCTTCGGTTTGACGCGGGCGCGCGCGGTAAAGTCCGGCCACGGCGGAAAAGTGCGCTGCTCGTTGAGGACCGACTCGATGCTCTTGTCCGTCGTTGCGACCGCCATGGCTACCCCCGGAACACTGATTTCGCCGGCACGGGCCGGGTGCGCAGCATAGCCTCTAACCGCGTAGCTCCGCGAGCAGCCGCTCGATCATGCCGTGCGCGCTCGCGGCATAGCCGCCGCCGAAGAGGTTGGCGTGGTTGAGCACGTGATAGAGGTTATAGAGCTCGCGCCGCAGCTCCGCCCCGGGCGGCAGCGGAGCCAGCGCGGCGTAGGCGCGGTAGAAGCGCGGGCCGAAGCCGCCGAAGAGCCCGGTCATCGCGATATCGGTCTCGCGGTCCCCGTAGTACACCGCCGGATCGAAGATCGCCGGCTCGCCGTCGCTCGTCGCGAGCCAGTTGCCGCCCCACAGGTCCCCGTGCAGGAGCGACGGCCGGGGCTGATGCGTCCCGAGGAGCGCCCCGACTCCCTCGAGCAGCCGCTCGCCGGGAGCCGCGAGCAACGCACCGAAGCCGTTGGCGACGGCGAGTGCCAGCTGCGGGCGCAGGCGCCGCTCGCGGAAGAACTCCGGCCACGAGTCCATGGCGCCGTTCGCCTGCGGCGTGCTGCCGATGGTGTTGTCGCGCCGCCAGCCGTGCTGCGGCGTGGTGACGGCGTGCTGCGCGGCCAGCTGCGCGCCGAGGCGTTCCGCGCTCGCCTCGGTAGCGGTGCCGGCCTCGAGCCACTCGAGCGCAAGAAAGGCCGAAGCTCCCGCGCGCCCGCACGCGAGTACCTGCGGCACGCGCACCGCCCGGGCACGCGCGAGCTCGGTGAGCCCCTCGGCCTCGGCTTCGAGCATCGCCGCGGCGGCGGCGGAGGCCACCTTGACGAATACCGGACCCGCTGCGCTCGGCCAGCGGTAGCAACGGTTGATGCTGCCCCCGGCGACGCGCTGCCCGGGCCCGGGCCCGAAGCTCGCGCCCGTGAGAAGCGTCAGCTGCGCCGCGACCGCCGCCCAGTTCTCCATGGCGTCACGCCGCGCAACGTGCGATTCAGGCGTACTGCGCGGGCAGCTGCGCGAGGCGCGCGCCCTGCGCGCGCAGGAACGGGCCGAAGCCGAGCCGGTCGTAGAGCCGCGACAGTGCCGGGAGGTCGGGGGCGCGGCGCATGAGCCCGGCGGCGCCGACGCCGAGCGGCAGATCGCAGGCGATGCGGGTCAGCCGCCGTGCGAGATACACCGAATCGCGGTGCTCCGCGAGGCGCGCGCCGAGCGTGCCCGCCCCGCGGATCTTGAGACGCGCGACGCGCTCGAGATCGTCGTAGAGGTCATCGAGCGAGGCGAACGCCTTCATGAGCGAGGCGGCGGTGCGATGCCCGACCCCCGGCACGCCCGGGATGTTGTCGGACTCGTCCCCGGCGAGCGCCAGGTAGTCGGCGAAGCGCTCCGGCTGCACGCCGAAATGGCGCTCGATATCGTGATAGCCGAACTGTCCGCGGGCACCGAAGTCCCACAGCAAGTCGCCGTCGCGCATCAGCTGCGCGAGATCCTTGTCGCGGGTGATGTAAGCGGCGCGCACGCCGGCCGCGCGCATCATTCCCGCGAGCGTGCCGATGATGTCGTCGGCCTCGTACTCCGGGTATACGAACTCGGCGATCCCTAAATGGCGGCACAGCTCGCGGCAACGCCCGAACTGCTGCGTCAGCGCCGCCGGTGCCGGCTCGCGGTTGGCTTTGTACGCCGGGTAGATCCCGCGCCGGTAGGAATGCTGGCCGCGCTGATCAAAGGCCACCGCCATATAGGCAGGGCGCGCGCGCTCGATGAGATCGCCCAGGAAACGCGCAAAGCCGAACACCGCGTGCGTCGGATTGCCGTCCGCATCGCGCATGTCGGGCAGCATCGAGTGGTAGGCGCGGAAGACGTAGACCGAGGCGTCGACGAGAAAGATCACGCGTGGTGCATCGCTGCCATGAGAGTTGCCATGAGAGCCGCCGGCGACCATATCAGGTACCGCCGCAAGCCGTCACGCGCTGTATCGGTTCAACGCGCCCAGGCACAGGGATGTGCCCGCCGCCGCAGGCGGCGGGCGGCGCGCCGAAACCGCGCTTTTGGCGCGCCGATGCGAGCCCTTACGACAAGTACGCGCGGATGCGGTCGTGCAGCGGGCTGGTGCGCGGGAAGTGCGCCACCAGATACTCCATCTGGTCGGCCAGCACCCGCCGTCCCTTGAGAAAAATGTACTCGGCGTAGGTCGGCGTGAACGGCACCGCGATCAGCTGCATGCGCGCCTGCTCGGGAGTGCGCGAGGCCTTCTGGTTGTTGCAGCGGCGGCAGGAAGCCACGACGTTGGTCCAGAGGTCCGCGCCCCCCTGGCTGAAGGGGCGGATGTGATCGCGCGACAGGTCGCGCGAGGGGAAACGCAGCCCGCAGTACATGCACAGGTACGCATCGCGCCGGAACAGGGTCTGGTTGTTGAGCGGCGGGACGTAGTCGTGGCGCGTGTTGCCGGGATTGCCGGTGTGGCCCACGGTGGCGACGATGGAGTTCACCTCGAGCACGGTGCGGCGGCCGGTGCGCGCATTGGTGCCGCCGTACAGCTCGTAGAGCAGCGAGCCGCACGTGTATGCGACTTGGGCTTGGGTGTAAAGTCGCGCGGCTTCCTTGTAATCGATCCACTCGAGCGGCATCCCGGCCACGTCCGTGCGCAGCACGAGCTGCGACAGCCCGCGCGGCGCGTGTGCAGCGATCACCGCGAGGTCAGACAGGAAGCCGTGGTCGGCTCGATCGAGGTCGATCCCGGGCATGGCGCTGTAAGATACGGCACTTTTGTGCAAGAATTCAACATCGCAAGATCTTAATTAAATTGAAATTTTCAAGTTGCGTGGCCGGACGGCCACGCCCGTGCGAGGGACACTGAATGCCAGCGACGATAGGTGCGCTCCGCGAAAGCGCGCCGCAGGAAACACGCGTCAGTCTGACTCCGGAGATTGCCGACAAGTTCGCGAAGGAAGGCGCACGGATCCTCCTCGAGCGCGGCGCCGGCGAGCGGGCGCGCTTTCCCGACTCCGCCTACAAGAACGTGACGTGGGCGGATTCCGCCGCGGCGGTGCTCGCGGGCGCCGACGTTCTGCTCACCGTGCAGCCGCTCAGCGTCGCGCAGATCGGCCAGCTCAAGGCGAGCGCCGTGGTGATCGGCTTCATGCAGCCCTATGCACGTGCCGCCGAGGTGCGCGCGCTCAAGGACCGGCGCCTCACTTCCTTCTCGATGGAGCTGGTGCCGCGCATCTCGCGGGCGCAGTCGATGGATGCGCTCTCCTCGCAGGCGGCCATCGCCGGCTACAAGGCGGTGCTGATCGCCGCGAGCCAGCTGCAGAAATTCCTGCCCATGCTCACCACCGCCGCCGGCACCATCCGCCCCTCGCAGGTGCTCGTCATCGGCGCCGGCGTCGCGGGGCTGCAGGCGATCGCCACCGCCAAGCGCCTCGGTGCCGTAGTCGAGGCTTACGACGTGAGGAGCGCCACCCGCGAGCAGGTCAAGTCGCTGGGAGCGAAGTTCGTCGAGACCGGGGTGAGCGCCGAAGGGACCGGCGGCTACGCGCGCGAGCTCACCGCCGAAGAGAAGGCGAAGCAGCAGGAGGCGCTCGATGCGCGCATCGCGGTGGCCGATGCCGTCGTCACGACCGCAGCGGTTCCGGGCCGGCCGGCGCCGAAGATCATCTCGCGCGCCGCGGTCGAGCGCATGCGCCCGGGCTCGGTGATCGTCGACATCGCGGCCGAGCAGGGCGGCAACTGCGAGCTCACCAGGGCCGGCGAGGCGCTCGAGCACCAGGGGGTGAGGGTCGTGGGACCGGTCAACCTCGCCGCCGAGCTCGCCTACAACGCGAGCGAGATGTACGCGCGCAATCTCTACAATTTCCTGAAGCCCGCCCTCGCCAAAGGGGAGCTGGCGATCGACTGGAACGACGAAGTGTTCGCGCAGTCGTGCCTGACGCGCGACGGCGCGATCAAACACGAGCCGACGGCCAAGGCGCTCGGGGGCTGATATGACCGGAATGGTGGCGCTCTATATCTTCATGCTGGCGGCCTTCACGGGCTACGAGGTCATCTCGCGCGTGCCGGTGATCCTGCACACGCCGCTCATGTCGGGCTCGAACTTCGTGCACGGCATCGTGCTGGTGGGCGCGATGGTCGCACTCGGCAACGCCGTCACGCCGCTCGAGAAGACCATCGGCGTCATCGGCGTGTTCCTCGCCGCGGGCAACGCCGTCGGCGGCTACGTCGTGACCGAGCGCATGCTCGAGATGTTCAAATCGAGCGGGCAGCGCAAGACGACGCAGGGGACGCACTGATGCCTGGCTGGCTGTCGGCGGGCCTCGCCATCCAGGCGAGCTACTTCGTCACCGCGGTGCTGTTCATCATGGGCCTGAAGCGCATGAGCTCCCCGGTGACCGCGCGCAGCGGGATCCTGTGGGCGGGCGCCGGCATGGCGGTCGCGACGCTCATCACCTTCCTCTACCCGGGCATGTCCAACTACGTGCTCATCCTGCCGGCGATGCTCGTCGGCGGCATCCTCGCGTGGTGGAGCGGCAAGCGCGTCGCCATGACCAACATGCCGCAGATGATCGCGCTCTACAACGGCATGGGCGGCGGCGCGGCGGCGGCCATCGCGGCGGTCGAGCTCTACCGCGGCGGGGCGGAGGGCTATGTCAGCGGCTCGCTCGCCGTGCTCGGCGGCATCATCGGCGCCGTGTCCTTCTCCGGCAGTGCCATCGCGTTCGGCAAGCTCCAGGGACTCATCACGCGCAGCGTCCGCTTTGCGGGGCAGCAGGTCCTCAATCTGGCCGTGCTCGCCGCGGCGCTGGTGCTCGGCGCCATGGTGGCGGCGCACTTCAACGCCAGCCCCGCGGTGGTCACCGGCTTCTTCGTGCTGGCGCTGGTGCTCGGCGTCACCATGACGCTGCCGATCGGCGGCGCCGACATGCCGGTGGTGATCTCCCTTTATAACGCGCTCACCGGGCTCGCGGTCGGGCTCGAGGGCTTCGTGCTCGACAATGCGGCG
>DASQIP010000009.1:0-11034 GCA_035631515.1 Steroidobacteraceae bacterium | reverse complement strand
AAGGTCACGTTGATTGCCCCCTGAGCAACCTCGACGCGCGTTACGTAGTTACCGATCAGCTTGTCAGGATCCGGAACGCCCGCTGCGGCGTTGTTTGACGGCAGCGTTCCCCGCTCTTTGCGGTACTCCTGGATGGGCCCTTTGAGTTCGGAGGCCAGACTAAAAGCCTCCGTGACCTGCGCACGGATCGTGTAGTCCTGATAAGCAGGGATTGCTATAGAAGCAAGGATCCCGATGATGGCGACGACTATCATCAGCTCGATCAGCGTGAAGCCCGACTGACGCATGGCTCACTCCTTCAGATGTTCGAACCGAGCGAAAAAATTGGCAGGTACACTGCGGACACGAAAGTGGCTACCAGAAAGTAGGCACCAATAGTCAGGATGACGCGTGCCCGCCGTCTACAGCGGGCCAGCGCCGTAAGAAATGCATCTACCGCAGCCTCCTGCTGGAACTGTAACTCCTCTTCGAGCTTACCGAGCCGGGCTGAGATCACGAGATCGGAAGCGACGGGCGCTTCAAGACCCCTCCCCTGTTCGTCCAGGTCTCCGACGCTCGATCTTTGTGCCGCGAGCCGTAAGGCATCTGTTGCCGGCACCCCGCCGGCCGTGAGCAGCCGTGCGGATGAAAGCCAGAGATATTGGTTGTAGGCGCGCGCGACCGGACCCACGAGTGGAATCTTCTGAAATCGGGCCGGCATCGGCGTGTAGCACCGCAGGCGCCGCCGCAGCGCGTAGATGAACCATGCCAGAAATGTGAGCAGCAAGAGGGACGCCAGAAGAAGCAGCGTGAATACGGAACCTCTGCCTCCAAACGCGAACTGCGTGAGGCGAGGCAACTCACTCCCGAGCCCCCGATATAGCGATCTGAATTGCGGCAGTACGAACGTCGCATACATCGTCGCCACAACGATCAGAATCGCGAGAACGGCTCCCAGATAGGTGAGGAAGCCGGCGAATTCGCTCCACACCACCGCGGCGCTACCCGCGCTGAACGACTCCTGGCGTCGAAATTCCTGGAAGACTGTCGCGGCTGAGCGCTCCGGGGCTGGCGCTCGACTCAGCACCCACCTGAGCGTGGAATACGGGTGGGAACGGACAACTGCGCTCTCCACTGCCTCCGGTTGTGCGGATCGCAGCAGGCCCTCCAACTGCGCCAGCGTGGCGCGGCGGCGGTCATCGGCTGCCGTGTACAGCTTCTTAAACGCCTCCTCCAGATTGGGCGACTGTTGGAGCGCGTAACTCAACTGGCGCGCGGCGCTCGCGAGAGCGTCAGTCGACATTGCTCTCAGAGATCGCATCTTATTTGTAAGTCCTGCAGGGTGAAGGAAGGTCCTCGTCGGACAGCGTCGTTTGATCAACGGTCGCCGTCGTGCCCGGCAGCGAAGGCGCACGTCCGCAACTCCACTCAATCGGTAAGCCGGGGCTACGACCCTCCCAGGCCCTGATGCTGAGGACTTTGGGCTTCAGTGCCCCCGGCCCGAATGCGAAGTCAATGGCGCCGCCCTCGCGTATCTGAACCGAATTGAGCCGGTAGAGATCGCGCTCACGTCCGCTGAACATGGCGTCGGAGAAGCCCGCTTGAGTGTTGGATGAGGGCCATGCACCCGTGACGGCTCTGAATTCCATCATGGTCACCCTCGGTCCGGCCATCACTGACAGCGCCTCCATGATGTGCAGGCGACGCTCGGCATAAACGTAGTTGTAGATGGCGACCAGCCCCATTGCACCCAACACCAGCAGGCAGACCGGGATCTCGAGCATCGTCGTGCTCGTCGGCCATTCAGTTTGCAGCCAACGGATCCGGGTGTTCATCTTCGGTCGATCAAGATCGGCTGCTCACGACGCCGCCTTCGCTCTTTCGAGTTTCATGCGACACGCAACGATTATGCAGCGCGGTGCATCCTGAGGGATCGCCGCGCGAGGGGCCGCGGCGACCGCCGAAGACGCCATGGGAACAGCGCTTGACGTGCAAAACTCGCACGTTCAATAACTTAGATGAGCTCTCAGGACACGGAAGGTCTCAGCAGGGCGCGCCGAGACAAGATTCTGGAGGCTAGGGTCGGAATCGAACCGGCGTAGACGGCTTTGCAGGCCGCTGCATGACCACTCTGCCACCTAGCCAGCGGTGGGAACTCGAGGGCCGCGATACTACCGTATGTGGCCGCTCATAATGAATAAGGTATAGACTTCGCCGCGTCTGCAGACATGCAACTGAGGGGTATGCCATGGCTGATGTGACACGGCGCGAATTCTTCAAGATAACCGGCGCCACCCTGGCCGGGTCGAGCCTCGCGCTGCTCGGCTTCTCGCCCGACGCCGCGTTCGCCGAAGTGCGCGAATTCAAGCTGAGCCGCGCCACCGAGACGCGCAATACCTGCCCGTATTGCTCGGTCGCCTGCGGCGTAATCATGTACAGCCTGGGCGATCGCGCCAAGAACGCGCACTCCAGCATCTTCCACATCGAGGGCGACCCTGATCACCCGGTCAACCGCGGCACGCTGTGTCCGAAGGGCGCCGGGCTCATCGACTTCATCCACAGCCCGAGCCGCCTGACGCACCCGCAGTACCGAGCGCCGGGCGGCACCGAGTGGCAGTCGATCAGCTGGGACGACGCGCTCGACAAGATCGCCAGGCTCATGAAGGCGGACCGCGACGCCAACTTCATCGCCAAGAACGCGGACGGGCTCACGGTCAATCGGTGGCTGACGACCGGCATGCTGGCGGCCTCCGCGAGCAGCAACGAAGTCGGCTACCTCACGCACAAAGTCGTCCGTTCAACCGGCATCCTGGCTTTTGACAATCAGGCCCGTGTGTGACACGGCCCGACGGTGGCAGGTCTTGCCCCGACGTTTGGCCGTGGAGCGATGACGAATCACTGGGTCGACATCAAGAATGCCGACATCGTTCTCATCATGGGCGGCAACGCCGCCGAAGCCCACCCGTGTGGCTTCAAGTGGGTCACGGAAGCCAAGGCGCATAACAAGGCCAAGCTGATCGTCGTCGATCCGCGCTTTACGCGCTCTGCCTCCGTCGCCGACGTCTACGTGCCGATCCGTACCGGGACTGATATCGCCTTCCTCGGCGCCGTGATGAACTACCTCCTCACCGAGGACAAGATCCAGCACGAGTACGTAAAGAACTACACCGACCTCAGCTTCCTCGTGCGCGAGGACTTCGCCTTCAACGACGGGCTGTACTCCGGCTACAACGCCGACAAGCACAGCTACGACAAGTCGACCTGGGAATACGAAATCGGCCCCGACGGCTTCGTGAAGGCCGACGCGACCCTCGCCCACCCGCGCTGCGTGTACCAGCTGCTGAAGAAGCACTACGCGCGCTACACGCCGGACATGGTCGAGCGCGTGTGCGGCACGCCGAAAGAGAAGTTCCAGCAGGTGTGCGAGCTCATCGGCTCGACCTCCACCACGACGCGCGCCATGACCATCATGTACGCGCTCGGGTGGACGCAGCATTCGGTCGGGTCGCAGATGATCCGCGCCGGCGCCATGATGCAGCTGCTGCTCGGCAACATCGGCGTCTCCGGCGGCGGCATGAACGCGCTGCGCGGACACTCGAACATCCAGGGGCTCACCGACCTCGGGCTCATGTCGAACCTGCTGCCGGGCTACCTCACTCTCCCCGGCGAGAAGGAACAGGACTACGGCAAGTACGTCGAGGCACGCGCCTTGAAGCCGCTGCGCCCGAACCAGCTCAGCTACTGGCAGAACTACCAGAAGTTCCACGTGAGCCTCATGAAGGCCTGGTGGGGGGACGCCGCTACGCCCGAGAACAACTGGGCGTACGAGTACCTGCCGAAGCTCGATCGGGGCTACGACATGCTGCAGACCTTCGAGCTCATGAGTCAGGGAAAGATGAACGGCTATATCTGCCAGGGATTCAATCCGCTGGCTGCGGCGCCCAACAAAGGCAAGATGAACGCCAGCCTCGCGAAGCTCAAGTTCCTGGTCGTCATGGACCCGCTGGCGACCGAGACGAGCGAATTCTGGCGCAACTTCGGCGAGCACAACGACGTCGACTCCGCGAAGATCGCCACCGAGGTGTTCCGCCTCCCGACCACGTGCTTCGCGGAGGAAGACGGGGCGCTGGTGAACTCGGCGCGCTGGCTGCAGTGGCACTGGAAGGGCGGCGATCCGCCCGGCGAAGCGCGCTCGGATCTGCAGATCATGAGCGGCCTGTTCACGCGGCTGCGCGCGCTCTACAAGAAGGACGGCGGCGCATTCCCCGACCCGATCGTGAATCTCTACTGGCCCTACGCCCAGCCGCAGAGCCCGAGCGCCGACGAGCTGGCCAGGGAGTATTCGGGCCGCGCCCTCAAGGACCTCACCGATCCGAAGAACCCGGCCACGGTCACCCGCAAGGCCGGGGAGCAGCTCGCCGGCTTTGCCGAGCTGCGCGACGATGGCAGCACGCTCTCGGGCTGCTGGATCTACTGCGGTGCGTGGGGACCGGCCGGCAATCTCATGGCGCGGCGCGACAATTCCGACCCGACGGGCATCGGACAAACGCTCAACTGGGCCTTTGCGTGGCCCTCGAACCGCCGCGTGATGTACAACCGCGCCTCCTGCGATCCGGGCGGCAAGCCGTTCAATCCGGCGCGCAAGCTCATCGCCTGGAACGGCAGCGCCTGGGGCGGTGCCGACGTGCCGGACTACAAGGCAGACGAGGACCCGGCGCTCGGCATGGGCCCCTTCATCATGAACGCCGACGGCGTCGGCCGATTCTTCGCGCGCGGCGCCATGGCGGAAGGCCCCTTCCCCGAGCACTACGAGCCCTTCGAGACACCGCTCGCCAGCAATCCGCTGAGCCCGGGCCGCGCCGAAACGCTCAACAACCCGGCGGCGCGGGTCTTCAAGGACGACCGCGCAGCCTTCGGCAAGGTCGAGCAGTTCCCGCACGTCGCCACGACCTACCGCCTCACGGAGCATTTCCACTTCTGGACCCAGCACGTGCGGCTGAACGCGATCATGCAGCCCGAGCAGTTCGTCGAGATCGGCGACGCGCTGGCGAAGGAGCTCGCTATCGCCGACGGCGACCGCGTCAAGGTGTCCTCGAACCGCGGCTACATCAAGGCGGTGGCGGTAGTCACCAAGCGCCTGCGCTCTCTGACGGTCGACGGCAAGCGCCTGCACACCGTTGGCATTCCGTTGCATGCCGGCTTCACCGGTCTCACCAAGCCGGGGTACCTCACCAACACGCTGACCCCGGTGGTGGGCGACGCTAACTCGCAAACGCCGGAGTTCAAGTCGTTCCTCGTCAAGGTGGAGAAGGTGTGAGGCACGGGGAGAGGCACTGACATGCCGCTGCAATCACTCGACATCATTCGACGCTCGGCGACCACTACACCCTCGCCGCAGGTGCGCGGCTCGTACACCGGTACGGTGGCCAAACTCATCGACGTCAGCAAGTGCATCGGCTGCAAGGCCTGTCAGGTCGCCTGCATGGAGTGGAACGACCTGCGCGACGAGGTCGGCAGCAACTTCGGCAGCTATCAGAACCCGGCGGACCTGAGCGATCAGAGCTGGACGCTGATGCGCTTCGCCGAATACGAGAATCCCAAGGGCGACCTCGAGTGGCTGATCCGCAAGGACGGCTGCATGCACTGCGCCGACCCCGGCTGCCTCAAGGCCTGCCCGGCGCCGGGCGCGATCGTGCAGTACGCCAACGGCATCGTCGATTTCCAGGAGGAGAACTGCATCGGCTGCGGCTACTGCGTGACCGGCTGCCCATTCAACATACCGCGCATCTCCAAGCGCGACCACAAGGCCTACAAGTGCACGCTGTGCTCCGACCGCGTGGCGGTGGGCCTCGAGCCCGCGTGCATCAAGGCCTGTCCGACCGGGGCGCTGGTCTTCGGCACCAAGGAGGACATGAAAGCGCACGCCGCCGAGCGCGTCGCGGACCTGAAGTCGCGCGGTTTCGATCAGGCCGATGTCTACGATCCTCCGGGAGTCGGCGGTACGCACGTCATGTACGTGCTGCATCATGGCGATCAGCCGCAGCTCTATGCCGGGCTGGCGATGGATCCGCGGATCAGTCCGACGGTCAAATTGTGGAAGGGCGCGGCGAAACCGCTGGCGCTCGCCGCCATGGCGTTCACCGTGCTCGCCGGGTTCTTCCACTTCGTGCGGGTCGGGCGCAACGAGGTCACTCCTGCCGATGAGGCGGCCGCGGAGAAGGGCTCATGAGCGACAACCCACGCCGCGACTCCCTGGTGCGCTACAGCGCCGAATTGCGCACCAATCACTGGCTGAACGCGATCGCCTTCGTACTGGCGGCGCTCTCGGGCCTCGCCCTGTTTCATCCGGCGCTGTTCTGGTTCAGCAATCTCTTCGGCGGCGGTCCCTGGACGCGGACCCTCCATCCGTTCATCGGGCTCGCCGCCGCACTCATCTTCCTGATGCTCGCGGTGGCCCTGTGGGACGACAACCGCATGAAGCCCGCCGACTGGCAGTGGCTGAAGCAGTGGCGCGACGTCGTGGATGGCCGCGAAGACCGGCTGCCGGAAGTCGGCCGCTACAACGGCGGGCAGAAGCTGCTGTTCCTGGTGCTCGTCGTCGGCATGGCGGGGCTCTTCCTCTCCGGGTTCGTCATCTGGCGTGCCTACTTCTCCCACTACTTCTCCGTACGGGTGGTGCGCCTCGCCTCGCTGACGCACGCGCTCTGTGCGTTCGCCGTGATCGTGGCGATCCTGATCCACATCTATGCCGCGTTCTGGGTCAAAGGCTCGGTGGACGCAATCGTCCGCGGCACGGTGACGCCGGGCTGGGCGTGGAAGCATCATCGCGCCTGGTTCCGCCAGGTCACTCATGCCGCGAATCCTCGAACCGGGCCAAATTGAAGTCAGCGCGCAGCGCGCTCCCCCGCGCATCCGACTGCCGGGAGCCGACGGCCCGTTCACCGCCCGCGCCCGACGCCTGCGGCAGCTGGCCGCACCCGGTGGGCCCGGCCAGACGATCGCCGAGTATCTCGAGCTGACGGCAGCGATCGCCGAGGAGCAGGCGCGCGCCCTGCCGCAATTTGCGGCCGCGCCGCCCACGGCGGAGGCGATGGCCCGTGCCCACAGGCACCGCATGCCGGTCATTCACGCTACCGGGTGGGCGCGCGCAGCGCCGTGGCGTGAGCTCGCGCTGCGCCTCTCGAGCTCGCTCGCCGCCGCGCCCGCCGCCGCGCCGGGTGTGCGCGAGATCGACCGGCGGCTGCACGGGTGGTCGGTGCAGGAGCTCGAGGCGCAAGCCGATGCACTGCTCGCCGCACGCATGTCCGAAGTCGACGCGGCGGCGGCCCCCTTCCTCATGGCGGCGTTGCAGGTGCAGTGGGTGGCGCTCGCCACACACCTCGCTCCCGACGACGTCGCCGCGCTCGAGGTGCCGGGGGTATGCCCGGCGTGTGGCAGCCTGCCGGTCGCCAGCGTAGTGCGCGTCGATCGGGAGTCTCAGGGCTACCGGTACCTGCACTGCGCGCTCTGTGCCACCGAATGGCACCTGGTACGGGTCACCTGCAGCCAGTGCCAGAACACCGGGAACCTCGGCTATCACTCGATCGAGGGCGGCTCGGCCGCCATCCGCGCAGAAAGTTGCGATCGGTGTCATACCTACCGCAAGATCCTCTACCAGGAGAAGGACGCGGACGTCGAGCCGGTAGCCGACGATCTGGCGAGTCTGGCGCTCGATCTGCTGATGGCCGAAGCAGGCTACCACCGCGGCAGCGGCAACCCGCTGTTGTGGCAGAAGCCCTGACGGCCGCACCCTCCTCCCGACTGCAGCTGTCAAGGTTTGACGCTAACAGGAACCGGCAGCGCCGCGGCGGCGGCGCGCACCCTATGCCCCCAGCGAAGTCCGCAAAGCTTCCCGCGAGCACCTCCGCGGCCGGCATCCCCTCGGTCGACCGGCTGCTCAATGCGCGTGCCTTCGGCCCATTACTCGCCCGACACGGACGCACGCGCGTCACGGCAGAGCTGCGTTCCCATCTCGGGACGCTGCGCCGGGCGGCCCGCGCCGGGACACTCGTGCCCTCGGCCCTGACCGACGAGGCCCTGGCCCGCGCCGTGACCGCGAGCCTGGTGGCAGGGGCGCGCCCGGCGCTCAAGGCGGTGTTCAATCTCACCGGCACCGTGTTGCATACCAACCTCGGCCGCGCCCTGCTGCCCGCGGAGGCGGTCAGTGCCGTCACTCAGGTCCTCGGCGCACCCGTCAATCTCGAGTTCGACCTCGAGCGCGGCGCGCGCGGCGAGCGCGACGCGCTCGTCGAGCCGTTGCTGTGCGAGCTAACCGGAGCGCAAGCCGCGACCGTGGTGAACAACAACGCCGCGGCGGTGCTCCTCGTGCTGAGTGTGCTCGCGGCGCGGCGCGAGGTCCTGGTCTCGCGCGGCGAGCTGATCGAGATCGGCGGCTCGTTCCGCCTTCCGGACATCATGCGCCGCGCCGGCGCGAAGCTCATCGAGGTGGGCACTACCAACCGCACGCACCTCAGGGACTACCGGGAGGCTCTCGGGCCGCGCACGGCTCTGCTGCTCAAGGTGCACACCAGCAATTACGTGATCTCCGGCTTCACCGCGAGCGTTCCGCTCGCGGAGCTCGTGAAGCTCGGGCGGGCGCGCGGCGTGCCGGTAGCGGTGGATCTCGGCAGCGGCTCGCTCGTCGACCTCGAGCGCTGGCGGCTTCCCCCGGAACCCACGGTGCGCGCGGCTCTGGCGGCCGGCGCTGACCTCGTCACCTTCAGCGGCGACAAGCTCCTCGGGGGGCCGCAGGCGGGCCTCATCGTCGGCCGCGCCGATCTCATCGCCCGCCTGCGCCAGGATCCCCTCAAGCGCGCGCTGCGGGTAGGCAAGCTCACGCTCGCAGCGCTGGAGGCGGTGCTCGCCTTGTACCGGACACCCGAGTTCCTCTCGGAGCGGCTGACGACGCTGCGGCTCCTGACGCGGCCGCCGGGCGAGATGGAGGCTCAGGCCCTGCGTCTCAGGCCTCTCGTGCAACGCGCCCTGGGCGAGACTTACGAAGCGGCCAGCGCGCCGCTCACGAGCCAGATCGGCAGCGGCGCCCTCCCCGTCGAGCAGTTGCCGAGCCACGGGCTCGCGATCCGCCCGGCCAGGGGCAGCCGCGGCGCCCTCACTCATCTCGAGCGGGCGCTGCGCGCACTGCCCCGCCCGGTGATCGGCCGGCTCCGGGACAAGGCGCTGTGGCTCGATCTGCGCTGCCTGGAGCGCGCGGACGAGCCCGAGTTCCTGGCGCAGCTCGAGGCACTCGGACCCGTGAGCCGCGGGCCGCTCGCATGATCGTCGGCACCGCAGGCCACATCGACCACGGGAAGACCACGCTCGTGCGTGCGCTCACGGGCGTCGACACGGACCGGCTCAAGGAAGAGAAGGCGCGCGGCATCTCGATCGAGCTGGGTTATGCCTACACGCCGCTCGCGGGCGGCGAAGTACTGGGATTCATCGACGTGCCCGGGCACGAGCGCCTCGTGCACACCATGGTCGCGGGCGCCTGCGGCATCGATTTTGCGCTGCTGGTGGTCGCCGCGGACGACGGCGTCATGCCGCAGACGCGCGAGCATCTCGCGATCCTCGGGCTCCTCGGGATAACGCGGGGCGCGGTGGCGCTCACCAAGATCGACCGCGTCGATGCGAAACGCGCCGGCGAGGCCGAAGCGGAGGTTCGCGCGGCGCTCGCCGCGACGCCGTTCCGCGACGCCTCCCTCTTCGCGCTCGATGCCCTGGACGCCGCACACCCGGGCGTCGCAGCGTTGCGGCAGCACCTCGCCGCAGCCGCGGCGGCGACTGCCGCAAGGGAGGATGGACGCCTGTTCCGCCTCGCCGTCGACCGCGTGTTCACCCTCGCGGGGCACGGTACGGTCGTCACCGGCACCGTGTTCTCGGGGTGCGTGCGCACCGGCGACACTCTCGCCCTCGTGCCGGCGGGCCGCCCGGCGCGCGTGCGCAGCATCCACGTGCAGAACCAGCCGGCCGAGCTCGGCCGCGCAGGGCAGCGCTGCGCGCTGAATCTCGCCGGTCTCGAGAGAAGCGCCATTGCCCGCGGCGACTGGCTCGCCGATCCGCGCCTGTGCGGAGCGGGCACCCGGCTCGACGCGCGCCTCGAGCTGCTGAGCGGCAGCGGCGCGCGGCTCGAGGCCTGGTCGCCGCTGCACGTGCATCTGGGCACCACTCACCGGCTCGCCCACGCAGTGCCGCTCGAATCCGCGCGTCTCGCCGCCGGCGAGCGCGGTCCGGTGCAGCTCGTGTTCGAGTCGCCGGTCTTCGCAATGCCCGGCGACCGGCTCATCGTGCGCGATGCGCGCGCGCGCCACACGATCGGCGGTGGGGTGGTGCTCGATCCGGCGGCTCCCGCCCGGCGGCGCCGCTCGGCGCAGCGGCACCGCTACCTGAGCGCGCTCGAGCGCCTCGTCGCGGGCGATGGGATCGGCGCGCTGCTCGCCTGCACCCCCTACGGCGTCACGGTCTCCGAGCTCACGCGAATCACCGGCCGGGCCGCGGATGACATCGCGCTCCCTGAGGGCACGCTCACCATCGCCGCGGGCGCGGAGCGCTTCGTCCTGCTGCCGCAGAGCTGGCAGGCTCTGTGCGCGGGCGCGCTCGCCGCGCTCGGGCGCTTTCATGAGGAGGTCCCGGACGAGCCGGGACCCGACGGCGGGCGGCTGCGGCGCATGAGCTTTCCCGACGCGCCGGCGGCGCTCTGGCAGGCGCTGATCGCCGAGCTGCTGCGTGAGGGGCGGCTCGCGCGCAGCGGAGCGTGGCTGCATCTGCCGGCGCACGTCGCCGTGCTTTCGGCGGACGATGCGCTGCTCGCGCGCCGGCTCGAGCCGCTGCTGCGGGCCGGCCGTTTCGATCCACCCTGGGTGCGCGAGCTTGCGGCCGCCGTGCACGAGAGCGAGGAGCGCGTGCGCACGGTGCTGCGCAAGCAGGTGGCGCGCGGCGGCGCCTACCAGGTGGTGCGCGATCTGTTCTACGCCCGCGAGCACATCGCGGAGCTCGCGGGGATCATCGATGCCTGCACGC
>DASQIP010000008.1:0-13929 GCA_035631515.1 Steroidobacteraceae bacterium | reverse complement strand
GCGCCGTGCACCCCAACGACCAGGTCAACATGGGGCAAAGCAGCAACGACTCGATCCCGACCGCCATCCATGTGAGCGCGGTGCTCGCACTGCGGCAGGCGCTCATGCCGGCGCTCGCGCATCTGCGCGAGGTGCTCCTCGGGCGCGAGCGCGAGCTGGCCGGCACGGTCACCACCGGCCGTACTCACCTCATGGATGCCATGCCGGTGACGCTCGGGCAGGAGCTCTCGGGCTGGCGTACTCAGATCGAGAACGGCCTGGCGCGCCTCAAGTCCGCCGAGCCGCGCCTGCTGGCGCTCGCCCAGGGCGGCACCGCGGTCGGCACCGGCATCAACGCCCATCCGCAGTTCGGGCGGCGATTTTGTGAGGAGCTCGCGGCGATCACCGGCGTCGCATTCGTTCCGGCGCCCAACTACTTCGAGGCGCTGTCGGCTCAGGATGCGGCGGTGGAGCTTTCCGGGCAGCTCAAGGTCGTCGCCGTGAGCCTCATGAAGATCGCCAACGACCTGCGCCTCATGAACAGCGGGCCGCTCGCCGGTCTCGGTGAGATCTCGCTGCCGGCCCTGCAGGCGGGCAGCAGCATCATGCCGGGCAAGGTGAACCCGGTGATTCCCGAAGCCACGACCATGGTGGCCGCGCAGGTGATCGGCAACGACACCGCCATCACGATCGCGGGGCAGTCGGGCAACTTCCAGCTGAACGTGATGCTGCCGCTCATCGCCCACAACCTGCTCGCGAGCATCTCGCTGCTCGCCAATGTCTCGCGGCTGCTGGCCGACCGGGCGATCGCCGGCTTCAAGGTGAACGAGGCGCGCATCGCCGAGGCGCTCGACCGCAACCCGATCCTGGTGACGGCGCTGAACCCGGTCATCGGCTACGAGAAGGGCGCCGCGATCGCCAAGGCGGCGTACGCGCAGGGCCGCCCGATCCGCGAGGTGGCCCGCGAGATGACGCAGCTGCCGGCGGCGGAGCTCGACAAGCTGCTCGATCCCGCGGAGCTGACCCGCGGCGGCGTCAAGGGCGGCACGAGCGGCGGTGGCTGAGAGTCCGGCAAGCACGGCGGGGCAGCGCGACTGGACGGCGATCATCCGCAGCAAGCTCGCCGGCAGCGCTCCCCGGCACGAGCCCCGAGACTGGATCCTGCCGGGACTGTCCGCAGCGGACAGCGAAGTCTACCGGCGCGCGCTGCCCGCCGCGCCGACGCCCGCGGCGGTGTTGATTCCACTCCTCGAGCGGCACCGGCCGACGGTGCTGCTAACCGAGCGCTCGGTGGGGCTGCGCACCCATGCGGGGCAGGTGAGCTTTCCCGGCGGGCACATCGAGGCGCACGACGCGAGCCCGGCGGCCGCGGCGCTGCGTGAGGCACGCGAGGAGATCGGTCTCGAGGAGAGCCTGGTGTCGGTGGCGGGCTACCTGCCCGACCACATCGTCATAACGGGCTTTCGCATCACGCCGGTGGTCGGGTTCGTGCACGGGGGGTTCGCGCCGCTCCCGGACGTGAAGGAAGTGCAGGGGACCTTCGAGGTGCCGCTCGACTATATCTTCGACCCGGCCAACTTCCGCATGCAGCGCCGCCGCCTCATCCGCAGCGGCGAGGAGGTCGAGTTCTGGGACATCCCCTTCGAGGGACGCACCATCTGGGGGGCGACGGCCGGCATGCTGCTGACGCTCTATCGAATGTGCGTCGGTCCCTTGCCGTTCGAGGACGCCGCGGGCGTTGCGGGCTGAGGCTGCGATGGGCGACGCGCAGCGTGCGATCGAGGCGCTCATCACGCTCATGGCGCGGCTGCGCGACCCGCAGCGCGGCTGCCCATGGGACCTCGAGCAGACCTTCGCGACCATCGCGCCCTTTACCGTCGAAGAGGCCTACGAGGTGGCCGATGCGATCGAGCGCGGCGAGCACGAGCGGCTGCGCGACGAGCTCGGCGATCTGCTCTTTCAGGTCGTGTTCCACGCCCGCATGGCCGAGGAGCACGGCTGGTTCGACTTCGCGGATGTCGCCGGGTCGATTCACGAGAAGCTCGTCCGCCGCCACCCGCACGTGTTCGCCGGGGCCGCCATAGAAGCGCAGCATCTGCCGCGGGAGTGGGAGGCGCAGAAGGCCCGCGAGCGCGAGCAGGCGGCCGGGCAGCTCGGCGATCGCAGCACGCTCGCCGGCGTGCCTCGGGCGCTTCCCGCGCTGATGCGCGCGGCGAAGCTCGGCCGCCGTGCGGCGCGCGTCGGCTTCGACTGGCCCGATGCCGCGGGAGCACGCGCCAAGATCGCGGAGGAGCTCGGGGAGCTGGACGCGGCGCTTGCGGGGCAGGGCGCGGCGGCGCCGGCCGGCGCTGGCGATGCAGCCGCCGAGGAGCTGGGCGATCTTCTCTTCGCCGTGGTGAATCTGAGCCGCCATCTCGAGCTCGATGCGGAGGCAGCGCTGCGCGGCGCCAACGCGAAGTTCGAACGGCGCTTCCGCCGCATGGAGCAGTACGCTCGTGAGCGCGGCCTCGCGCTCGAGCATCTGTCGGCAGCGCAGTGGGACGAGCTTTGGCAGGAGGCGAAGCTGAACGGCAGCTGAAGAAGTCGTGAAACGCGCACGGGGTGCGGCGTGGGGAGCGGATGCGTTAGGCTTGGCCACAGCCATGAACGCGCGACGATTCATCGGGCTGACCGTGTTGCTCGCGACAGGTCTGCGAGCCGGGGGAGCCTCGAGCGACACGCCGCCGCCCCCGCCGGCTGCCACTCCGCGAGTGATCGTGCTCACCGCCGCTTCCATGTCGATGGACCAGGCCGTCAAGATGGCCGAGCAGCGCTTTCACGCGCGGGTGGTGAAGGCCGAAGCGGAGCAGGAGAATGGCCGCACGGTATACGTGCTGCGCCTCCTGAGCGAGGCGGGGCGCGTATGGACGGTGCGGGTAGACGCCGCGAGCGGCGCGCTGCTCTGAAGCATCCGGACAGGGGGGGCCATGCGTGTGCTGGTGGTCGAGGACGAGGCGGCATTGCGCGAAACGCTCAAGACGCGGCTCGCTGCCGCCGGGTTCACGGTCGATCTGGCGGCCGACGGCAACGAGGGCCTGTTCGCCGGCAGCGAGTATCCGCTCGACGTCGCCATCGTCGACCTGGGTCTTCCGGGACTCGCCGGGCTCGAGGTGATCCGCCGTCTGCGCGCGGCCCGCAAGACCTATCCGATCCTGATCCTCACGGCGCGCGACAACTGGCAGGACAAGGTCGAGGGACTGCAGGCCGGCGCCGACGACTACGTCGCCAAGCCGTTTCATTTCGAGGAGGTGCTGGCGCGGGTGCAGGCACTGCTGCGGCGCTCCGGAGGCTGGGCGAGCCCCTTGCTGCGTTGCGGTCCGGTGGAGCTCGACACCCGTGCACAGACGGTGCGCGTCGACGCCATGCCCGTGGAGCTCACCACCTTCGAGTACCGCATTCTCGAGCACCTGATGCTGCGGGCCGGCGACGTGATCTCCAAGACCGAGCTCACCGAGCGACTCTACGACCAGGATTTCGAGCGCGACAGCAACGTGATCGAGGTACTCGTGGGGCGGCTGCGCCGCAAGCTCGACCCGCAGGAGCAGCTGCGTCCGATCGAGACGCTGCGCGGGCGCGGCTACCGCTTCGCTCTGCCGCGCGATCCCACTTCCTGACGGCCCCGCGTCGCATCACCGTGCACTCGCTCAGCCGGCGGTTGCTCGCGTCGATTGCCGTACCGCTGGTGCTGTTCTCCGGCGTCATGATCTGGGTGCTGGACTCGGGCTTCCGCACCCTCTCCGAGCGCTCGCTCGAGGAGCAACTGGACCGGCAGATGGTGGCGCTGATCGCCTCCGTCGAGCCGCAGCCCGACGGCGGCTATGCGCCCGCAGCCCAGAGTCTCGATGCGCGCCTCGACACGCCGCGCTCGGGTCTGTACGCGCAGATCCGCTCACAGCATCACCTGTGGGTCTCGCCGTCCGCCGCCAGCCTCGCGGCTGATTTCGGCCCGTTGCTGGCGCGCGGCGGGCGCAGTGTGAGCTTCGCGACCTTCGGCGGGCATTACCGCGTCGCCATCGAGAGCCGTGCCATCCAGTTCGCGGACGACCCCGAGGAGCCGCAGGGATTCACGTTCAGCGTCGCGGTGAGCCTGACGCCTTTCGAGGAGCAGCGGTGGCGCTTTCGCCAGGAGCTGGTCGGCTGGTTCGTCGGCCTGACCGCACTGCTGCTGGTGGTGCTGGCCGTGCTGCTGCGCTGGGTGCTGTCACCGGTGCGGCGCATGGAGCGCGAGATCCACGAGGTGGAGGAGGGGCGCAGCGCCACGATCGGCGGCGGCTATCCGCGCGAGCTCTCCGGCGTCGCCGTGAACCTGAATGCGCTGCTCGCGGGTGAGCGCAAACGCGTGGCGCGTTACCGCGACACGCTCGGCAATCTGGCGCACAGCCTGAAGACGCCGCTCGCCGTCATGCGCGCCAGCCTTACCGGCGATCCCGGCCGCGGCGCGATCAACACCGAGATCGACCGTATGGCCGGGATCATCGAGCACCAGATGCAGCGCGCCGCCGCCTCGGGCGGGGCATTGATCGGACAGGCGCCGGTAGACCTCGCGCAGGTCGCGTCCGAGCTGCGCGCAGCCCTGCTGCGGGTGTACGCCCACAAGGACCTGTCGCTCGAGCTCGACGTAGCGCCCGCCAGTCTCTTCGTCGGAGATCGCGGCGACCTCACCGAAATGCTCGGCAACCTGCTCGACAACGCCTGCAAGTGGTGCCGCGGCCGCGTGCGCCTCAGCGCGCGCAACGACGAGCTCGCCGCCGTGCGGCAGCGGCTGGTCGTGACGGTCGAGGACGACGGACCCGGTATCGCCGCCGCGGACCGCCCGCGGGTACTACAGCGCGGCGTGCGCGCCGACGAGAGCGTTCCCGGCCACGGGATCGGCCTCGCCATGGTGCGTGAGACCATCGACCTCTACGGCGGACGGCTCGAGGTGGACGAGTCGCCGCTCGGCGGCGCGCGTTTCTCGCTGCACCTGCCGGGGCGGCAGCCTACGGCGCTACCTTGAACTCGATGCCCTGAGCGAGCGGCAGCTCGCGGCTCCAGTTGACGGTGTTGGTCTGGCGGCGCATGTAGGCTTTCCAGGCGTCCGAGCCCGACTCGCGGCCGCCGCCGGTATCTTTCTCGCCGCCGAACGCGCCGCCGATCTCGGCCCCCGAGGTGCCGAGGTTGACGTTGGCGATGCCGCAGTCGCTGCCGGCGGCGGACAGGAACGCCTCCGCGCTCTGCAGCCGGTCGGTGAAAATCGCCGACGACAGGCCGTGCGCCGAGGCGTTCTGCGCGGCGATGGCCTCGGCCAGCGACTCGACCGGGATGAGATACAGCAGCGGAGCGAAGGTCTCGGTCTGCACGATCGGCCACTCGTTGCGGGCGCGCACGATCGCGGGCTCGACGAAGTGCCCGGGACCCTTGAGGACGTTGCCGCCGTAGAGCAGCTCGCCGCCCGCCGCCTGCGCCGCGGCCACCGCGGCCTGATAGCCCGCGACTGCCTTGGCATCGATCAGCGGACCCATCAGCGTTCCCGGCTCGAGCGGATCGCCGATCCGTACCTGCCGGTAGGCGTGGATGAGGCGCTTCTCGAGCTCCGCGGCGATTGCCTTGTGCGCGAGCACGCGGCGTGTGGAGGTGCAGCGCTGTCCGGCCGTGCCGACCGCGCCGAAGACGATCGACGGGACGGCGAGATCGAGGTTGGCGGTCTCATCGACGATCACCGCGTTGTTGCCGCCGAGCTCGAGCAGGCTTTTGCCGAGGCGCGCGGCGACACGCTCGCCCACTTTGCGGCCGATCTCGGTCGACCCGGTGAAGGAGATCAGGGCAACGCGCCGGTCTTCGACGAAGCGGGTCGCGAGTCCGGTCCCGCCGTCGACGAAGACCTGAAAGACCGCCGGCAGGCCCGCGGACTTCATCACCGAATTGCAGATCTGCTGCACGGCGAGCGCCGTGAGCGGCGTTTTGTGTGAGGGCTTCCACACACAGGCGTTGCCGCAGATGGCGCCGAGCAGCGCGTTCCAGGCCCATACCGCGACCGGGAAGTTGAACGCCGAGATGATGCCGACGACGCCGAGCGGGTGCCATTGCTCGCTCATGCGATGCCGCGGGCGCTCGGAATGCATCGACAGTCCATAGAGCATGCGCGACTGGCCGACGGCGAAGTCGGCGATGTCGATCATCTCCTGTACCTCGCCGAGCCCTTCGGCGAGGATCTTGCCGTTCTCGAGCGAGACCAGCGTGCCGAGGTCGGTCTTGCGATGCCGCAGCGCCTCGCCGAGGAGCCGCACCGCCTCGCCGCGTTTGGGCGCGGGAACCTCGCGCCAGGCGGCCGCTGCCTCGACAGCGCCGCTGATGACGCTCTCGTAATCCGCATCCGTGGCGGGCCGCACCTGCGCGATCAGAGCGCCGCTCGCGGGGTTCTTCACGTTGAGGAGCGGTGCGTCGGCGCTCTTCGACCAGCCTTGCCTCCCGGACCAGGTACCGGAGTTGACGGCGGAGAGCTCGAGCCGCCCGAGCAGGGCGTTGACGTCCATGACGCTCATCGCAGCGCCACCTTGCGGTGGCGCTGGTGTCCGGTCTTCCCGGCCACCACCACCTCACCCGAGACGTGCTTGCTGCCGCCGGGGGCGTAATAACGGCCGAAGCGGTTGGCGACGATGTCGGTGAGGCGAAACTGTTCCTGGGCGACGAAGCCGTGATAGCGGGCCGGGTGGGCCAGCACCAGGTCGACCACGGCGGTGATACCGGCGGCGGTCGAGACCTGGATCGCCGACCACAGCCGTCCCGCGATGACCTGCGGGTAGATCTTGTTGACGTAGTTCTCCTCGCGCAGCTGCCCGTCCTGCTTGCCGGTGACGGCGGCGTAGACGATCACGACGTCCTGGAGCGTCTGCGGCACCGCGTTCTCGAGGATGCGCTTCAGCGTTCCGCGGTCCTGGTTGAGCTTGAGGTCGTTCATGAGCAGGCGCATCTGCTCGCAATGCCCGGGGTAGCGGATGGTCTTGTAGTTCATCGTCTCGCAGCGCGCGCCGTGGGTGTCGGCGAGGGAGCCGAGGCCCCCCGAGGTGTTGAAGGCCTCGTAGCGCATGCCGTCGATCTCGATTTCCTCGAGGCCCTCGAGAGGGGCGACCTCGGTCATACGCCCGTCGTTGATGGCCTGGCACGGATTGCCGTACTCGTTGATGAGTCCCTCGGTGGACCAGGTGAGGGAGTACTTGAGCACATTGTTGGGATGCTGGGGGAGCGCGCCGACGCGCAGCTTCACCGACCGCAGCTCGTCGAAGTGGGTGATGAGCTCGGCGGCGGCGATGCTGATGAAGCCCGGTGCGAGGCCGCACTGGGGCACGAACGCCTGGGACGCTCCCGAGGCGATGGCGCGCACGGCGCGCGTCACCTCGACGTCCTCGGTCAGGTCGAAGTAGTGCGTGCGGGCGCGGCGCGCCACTTCGGCCACGCCGCGATTGCAGTAGTACGGCAGGCCCGAGACGACGGCATCGACCGGGTGGCTCGCGAGGTGCCGCTCGAGGAGCTCGGGCTGGCTCGCGTCGAGCGAGAAAGCCGTCAGCTCGAGGCCTGCGTGCGCACCGGCTACCGCCTCGGCCGCCGCGCCGTCCATGTCGGCGAGCTGAACCTTGTAACTACCTGATTCTGCGAGCAATCCGGATATCAGAGCGCCGATCTTCCCGGCGCCGAGGATCAATACGCGGTGCATAGGCCCCTCTGGAAAAGGCGCGCATTCTGCCTTCGATGAGGCCGCAACGCCAGCCGCCTCCCGGAGCCCTCCGGCCGCCCTCGGGGACCCCCGCCGATCGGTCCCGGGGCGCGTGCTAGGATCGATTCCATGCGCTCTCCCGAGACCACTTCCTGGCACAGCGCGAGCTGGCAGACCCGGCCCGCCCAGCAGCAGCCGGTCTACCGCGACCCGAAGGCCCTCGAGCGCGTGGTGGCCGAGCTCTCGCGGCTGCCGCCGATCGTGGTCTCCTGGGAGGTCGAGGCGCTGCGCGCGCGGCTCGCGGCGGCGCAGCGCGGGGAGGCGTTCCTGCTGCAGGGCGGAGACTGCGCCGAGACCTTCGCCGACTGCGAGTCGGACACGATCGCCAAGAAGCTGAAGATCCTGCTGCAGATGAGTCTGGTGCTGCTGCACGGGCTCAAGAAGCCCATCGTCCGTGTGGGCCGCATGGCCGGCCAGTACGCCAAGCCGCGTTCCGCCGACAGCGAGACCCGCGAGGGCGTGACGCTGCCGAGTTACCGCGGCGATCTCGTCAACCGGCCCGAGTTCACCGCCGAGGCGCGCGCCGCGGACCCGATGCTGCTGCTGCGCGGCTATGAGCGCGCCGCGCTCACGCTCAATTTCGTGCGCGCGCTGGTCGAGGGCGGATTCGCGGACCTGCATCATCCCGAGTACTGGGACCTGGGCTTCGTGCACCAGGCACCGCTCAAGGACGCCTACCAGCGCATCGTACGCGCGATCGGGGATGCGCTCGATTTCTTCGAGGGCATCAGCGGGCGGCAGGTCCACGAGGCGACGCTGGTCGATTTCTATTCGAGCCACGAGGGGCTGCACCTGCATTACGAGCAGGCGCAGACCCGCTTCATTCCGCGCCAGAACCGCTGGTACAACCTCTCGACCCACCTGCCCTGGATCGGCATGCGCACCGCGGCTCTCGACGGCGCCCACGTCGAGTACTTCCGCGGCATCTCCAACCCGGTCGCCGTCAAGGTGGGCCCGGCGATGGATGCGGCCTGGCTGCAGGGACTCGTGACGACGCTCAACCCGCAGAACCAGCCGGGGCGGCTCACGTTCATTCACCGCTTCGGGGCCAGGGAGGTGGCCGCGGCGCTGCCGAAGGCCATCGAGGCGGTGCGCCAGACCGGGCAGACAGTGCTGTGGGTGTGCGATCCCATGCACGGCAACACCGAGACGACCACCGGGGGGCTGAAGACGCGCCGTTTCGAGAACATCCTCAAGGAGCTCGAGCTCGCGTTCCGCATCCATGCGGACCTCGGGTCCTATCTCGGCGGCGTGCACATCGAGCTCACCGGCGAGGACGTCACCGAGTGCACCGGAGGCGCGCGCGGGCTCACCGATCAGGATCTGGCCCGCGCCTACCGCTCGACGGTCGACCCGCGGCTCAACCACGAGCAGGCGCTCGAGCTCGCGATGCTGATCGCCGAGCGCAGCCAGAGCCGCCGCGCGGACAAGCGCAGCTGAGGCGCAGCGCCGCCTACGATCCCGACTGCACGCGCTGTCCGCGCCTCGCGCGTTACCTCGAGACGACGCGCCGGCGGCATGACGGCTACTGGGCGCGGCCCGTGCCGTCCTTCGGAGCAGCAGCGCCGCGGCTCGTGCTGGTCGGTCTCGCACCCGGCATGCACGGCGCCAACCGCACCGGGCGGCCGTTCACGGGCGATCACGCGGGAATCCTCCTCTACCGCACGCTCCACGAGCTCGGGCTCGCGAGCGCGCCCGAATCGCTCTCGGCGAGCGATGGCCTCGAGCTGATCGGCGCGCGCATCGTCAACTCGGTGAAATGCGTGCCGCCGGGCAACAAGCCGCTGCCCGCGGAAATCCGCGCCTGCAACGCCTACCTGAAGGAGGAGCTGCGGCAGCTGCCGGGGGCGCGCGTGTATCTCGCGCTCGGACGCATCGCGCACGAGGCGGTACTCCTGGCGCAGGGTCTCGCGCGCGCACGCTTCCCGTTCGCGCACGGGCGCGAGCACGCGCTCGGTGAGGCGAGGTGGCTCATCGACTCGTATCATTGCAGCCGCTACAACACGCAGACCCGGCGGCTGACGCCGGCAATGTTCCGCGCGGTCATGGCGCGCGCCTGCGAGCGCGCCGGCATCGCCCGGGCGCTTTAGGCAGACCGTGTTCGATCACAAGGAATACATCGCCGCGCTCCCGCGCCGTCCCGGCGTCTACCGCATGTTCGGCGGCGGTGGCGAGCTGCTCTACGTCGGCAAGGCACGGAGCCTGAGGGACCGCGTCGCCACCTACTTCGCCGCCGGCAACGTCGATCCCAAGGTCCAGGCGCTGGTCGCGCAGATCGCCGCCATCGAGGTCACGGTCACGAATTCCGAGACCGAGGCGCTGCTGCTCGAATACAACCTGATCAAGGCGCACAAGCCGCGTTTCAACGTGGTGTTGCGCGACGACAAGAGCTTCCCCTACATCTACCTCGACGCGCGCCACGAGTTTCCGCGCCTCACGTTCTACCGCGGCCCACGTACGGCGCCGGGGCGCTACTTCGGACCCTTCCCGAGCGCCGGCGCGGTGCGCGATACCCTCAATCAGCTGCAGAAGCTGTTCCGGATCCGCAACTGCCGCGACAGCTTCTTCGCCAACCGCAGCCGCCCGTGCCTGCAGCACCAGATCGGGCGCTGCTCGGCGCCGTGCGTCGGACTCATCGCGCGCGAGACTTATGCGCAGGACATCGCAGCGGCCGTCAAGGTGCTCGAGGGACGGAGCGAGGAGGTCAACGCCGAGCTCGCGGCGCGCATGGAGGCGGCGGGAGCGCGACTGGAATTCGAGCGCGCCGCGGAGCTGCGCGATCAGCTCGCGGCCCTGAAGCGTATCCAGGCCCAGCAGGTGGTGACCGCGGGGGCCGAGCGCGACGCGGACGTGCTCGCGATCGTGGGCGAAGCGGGCGAGTACTGCGTGAGCGTGATGCTGGTACGCGGCGGGCGCAACCTCGGCACGACCAGCTACTTTCCGCGCGCCGCGCTGGCCGAGGCCGGCGAAGCGCTCGCCTCTTTCATCATGCAGTACTACGCGGCCGCCGCGCCGCCGCCCGAAGTCCTGCTGGGCCGCCCGCTCCCCGATGCCGGGGCGCTCGCCGAGGCGCTCAGCGGCCAGGCCGGCCACGCGATCGAGGTACGCTATCCGGCGCGCGGACTCGCCGCCAGGTGGGTCGAGCTCACGAACGAGAACGCGGCCCAGGCATTGCGGATGCGCCAGGCCCAGCGCGCTGGCGTGGAGGAGATGCTCGCCGAGCTCTCGCAGGAGCTCGATCTTCCCGAGCCGCCGGCGCGCCTCGAGTGCTTCGACATCAGCCACACGGGCGGGGAGGGTACGGTCGCCTCGTGCGTGGTGTTCGGTCCCGAGGGGGCGCTCAAGAAGGAGTACCGCCGCTTCAACATCACCGGAATCACGCCGGGCGATGATTACGGCGCGCTGCGTCAGGCGCTCGAGCGCCGCTACCGGCACGTGCGCTCGGGCGAGATCCCGGTACCGGATCTGCTGCTGATCGACGGCGGCGCCGGGCAGATCGGTGAAGTGCACGCGGTACTCGCCGAGCTCGGCTTCCCGGACCTGACGCTGGTCGGGGTCGCCAAGGGACCGGACCGGCGCCCGGGACAGGAGCGGCTGTTCGTCTATGGAGCGCCGGGGGCGGTGATCCTCGAGCCACATTCGCCGGCGCTGCGCCTCATCCAGCGCGTTCGCGACGAGGCCCACCGCTTCGCCATCACCGGCCACCGGCGCAGACGTGCCCGCCGCTATAACGAGTCGGTGCTCGAGGTCGTCCCGGGCTTAGGGCCCGCCAAGCGCCGTGCGCTGCTCAAGCACTTCGGGGGTCTGCAGGGCGTGATGCGCGCCGGCGTCGCGGACCTCACGCAAGTGGCCGGAATCGGCGCCACGCTGGCCCGAAGCCTTTATGATCACCTGCATCCGGGGTCGTAGGCGCGGCCGATGCTGTGGAATCTCCCCAACACGCTGACCTGGGCGCGGATCTTCGCGATCCCGCTCATCGTGCTGCTTTTCTATATGCCCTATCCATGGGCCGACCCGGCGGCCGGGCTGCTGTTCGCGGCCGCAGGCGTCACCGACTCGCTGGATGGCTATTTCGCACGGCGGCTCGGGCAGATCTCGCGTCTTGGTGCGTTCCTCGATCCGGTCGCGGACAAGCTCATCGTCGCGGTGGCGCTGGTGCTGCTCGTCAGCAAGGACCCGCGCTGGTTCATCGCCCTCACGTCCGCCACGATCATCGGGCGCGAGATCACCATCTCCGCGCTGCGCGAGTGGATGGCCGAGATCGGCCAGCGGCGCAAGGTCGCGGTGTCACAGCTCGGCAAGTACAAGACCATCCTGCAGATCGTGGGTCTGTCGATGATGCTGTACCGCCTGCCGCTCCTCGGACTTCCGACCTACAGGCTCGGGGTGGCGCTGACGGTCATCGCCGCCGTGGCGACCCTGGTTTCGATGGTCGCTTACCTGCGCATGGCGTGGCCTGAGCTAAAACGTTAAGAAAACAGTATAAGCTACCGTATTTAAACAATTAATATAATCAGGAATCAGACGCGAATTCTGCCGCCCGTGCACGGGCGCTCGCCTTGACTTCCCAAGGGGTGTACATAGAATCCGCCGTTCTGATCCGGATGCGGGCTTAGCTCAGTTGGTAGAGCGGTACCTTGCCAAGGTACAGGTCGACGGTTCGAACCCGTTAGCCCGCTCCATCTCCCCCTCGGTCACGGTTCGACCGTCACGAGCGGCGTCCCCTCGGTCATCTCGCCGATGACGGCCGCCTGAGCGCACCCCTCGCGCTCGAGGAGCCCGAGCGCGGCCGGCACCGCTTGGGGCGTGCAGGCGATCAGGAGGCCCCCCGAGGTCTGCGGATCGCAGAGCAGCGCCTGATCCGTCGGGGCGAGCCCGCGTGCGAGGCGCACCTCATCGCCGTAGGAGGCCCAGTTGCGCGCCGACGCGCCGGTCACGTAGCCGGCACTCAGCAGCTCGCGCACCCCTTCGATCGCCGGCACCTGCCCGAGACGCACGCTCGCACCGAGCCCGGAACCGCGGCACATGCCGAGCAGATGCCCGAGAAGGCCGAAGCCCGTCACGTCCGTCAGCGCGTGCACGCCGGGAACTGCGGCGAGGCCGGGGCCGGCGCTGTTCAGGCGAGTGGTCGTGTCGATCAGCCGGCGATAGCCCTCGGGCGGGAGCGCGTCCTTCCTGAGCGCCGCGGACAGGATTCCGACGCCGAGCGGCTTGCCGAGGATGAGCGCGTCGCCGGCCCGGGCGCCGGAGTTGCGTCGGACGTGCTTCGGGTGCACGAGTCCGAGCGCCGCCAGGCCGTAGATGGGCTCGACCGAGTCGATGCTGTGCCCGCCGGCGACCGGAATGCCCGCCTGTGCACAGACGGTCTCGCCGCCCCGCAATATCTCGCGGATGACCTCCGCCGCCAGCACGTTCACCGGCATGGCGAGCAGCGCCAGCGCCAGCACCGGGCGGCCTCCCATCGCATAGACGTCCGACAGCGCGTTGGTCGCGGCGATGCGCCCGAAGTCGAAGGGATCGTCCACGATCGGCATGAAGAAATCGGTGGTTGCGATGAGCGCCTGATCGTCATTCAGCTGATAGACCGCCGCGTCGTCGCCGGTCTCGGTGCCGACCAGAAGCGCGGCATGGTGGGCGAGCTGCGGAGCCGCGGCCGCCGAGCCCCTGAGCAGATCGGCGAGGATCGCCGGGGAGATCTTGCAGCCACAGCCGCCGCCGTGCGAGAGCGAGGTCAGGCGGGGTGTGCCGGGAGTTTGCGTCATGCGGATTACTCACTCGGAATATGGCGGAAGGCAGCAGGAGTCGAACCTACCAGGAAGCGTCTGGCGCCCCCTCCTGGGTTTGAAGCCCAGTCGCACCACCGGGTACGGGTGCCTTCCAATCGGATCGCAACACGTGATGCTGGCGCACGCGGCGCGTGTAGCCGACGCGGTCGAAGAACTCGAGGATCTGCACGGCGCGCTTGCGGCCGAGGCCGACGCTGTCGCGGAAGCCGGCGGCGCTCACGCCGCCGTGCTGGCGCGTGCAGGCATCGATGATCCCCGCGAGCTCCGCGATGTGCTCGCGGGCGTAGAACAGATCGCGCACCACCTGGTAGGCGCCGCCGCGCGCCACCTGCTTGCGCAGCACCGTGCGCACGCGCTCCTCGCTCTCGTGCACGG
>DASQIP010000007.1:0-16203 GCA_035631515.1 Steroidobacteraceae bacterium | reverse complement strand
TTCCACGCCTCGGCCAGATCGCGCACGGCGAGCTCGCCGGAGAGCAGCTGCTTCTCGAGCTCGTAGCGCAGCATGATGTGCAGCGGGTAGGTGAGCTCGTCCGCATCCACGCGGATCAGTCCGCGCCGCACCCGGGTGAGGTGGCTGTAGACGTTCTCCACGTCCCACTCCGGTCCGCTCGTGCCGAAGTGCTTCGCCAGCAGCGGCTGGATGTAGCGCACGAACGGCCGGCTGCGGCAGACCGTCATCTCGATCAGCAGCGACTGGCTCTCCTCGAGAGCCATGCCGCGGTCGCGGCCGACGGGCTGGTCGCGCCAGTCCTGCGGGAGCCCGAGGTCGTACATCGCGTGCCCGGTCTCGTGCAGCGCCCCGAGGAGGCCCGAGAACACATCCTCGGGAACGAAGCGCGTGGTCACGCGGATGTCGCCGGGCACGCCCTCGGTGAAGGGTTGCTCGCTCTCATCCAGCCGGCCACGGTCGAAGGGGAAGCCCACCGCCTTCATGACCTCGACGGTCATCGACCGCTGCTTGCCGGCGGGGAACTTACCCGTGAGCGGCAGCGGGCTGCGGCTCTCCTGCACCGCGATGGCCTCGCGGATCAGCGACGGCAGCCGCCGCGAGAGCGCCTTGAACATGGCGTCGATGTCCGCGGTCGTGATACCGGGACTGAATTCATCCACCAGGGCGTCGTAGGGAGCCAGGTTCAGCGCCTGTCCGAGCAGCGCCGCCTTGTCGCGCACCAGGTGCACGACCTCCTCGAGATGGGGCGCGAAGGATTCGAGCTTGCCCTGGGCGCGTGCCTCGAGCCAGCGGGACTCGGCGCGCGAGGCCGCCTTTGCCAGGCGCGCCACCAGGGTCACCGGGGTGGCGATGGCGTGGTCGCGCTGGCGGCGCATCTCGCGCAGGTTCGCCACCTGCCAGTCGGCCAGCCCCTGCGTATTCGCCTGGGCCCGGTCGAGGAGCCGGGTGATGCGCGGCGCCGTGAGCAGCGCGTGGTATTCGGTCTCGAGCGCGGCCAGCTGCTCGCCCCGGACGTCGGCGCTGCCGCGCGGCATCATCACCGCCGCGTCCCAGCGCAGGAGCGAGAGGGCGCCACGAAAGGCATGCAGGCGCTTGAATTCCTGCTCGAGCTGCTTGTAGGGCGAGGCGGACATGGTTCTTCGGCGCGCGCCCTGAGCTAAGTCGGGCCGTCGGACGCGCAGTTCAGAGCTTCATTGGACGTACGGGGAAACGAAAGGAAGTCTACCACTTCCCGGCCCCTTCCGCTCGGCGATTTGGGTAGTTTATTTAATTAAAACAGCTACTTATGCAGACAGACTGCGAGCGGCCCCGAGCCTGCGGCCCCCGGGCGGGGCCTCACGGATTATGTCGTGCCCGGACCAGGCGAGCATGGCGCGCTTACGCTCCTCGCCCCACCGGTAGCCTCCGAGGGACCCGTCCGAGCGCAGCACGTTGTGGCAGGGGATGAGCCAGGCAACCGGGTTGGCTGCGACCGCATTGCCCACGGCCCGCTCGGCGCCCGGGACTCCCGCGGCCTGCGTCACCGCCCGGTAGGTGGTGGGACCATCCGCGCCGACCTCGAGCAGCGCCTGCCACACCTTGAGCTGGAAATTGGTCCCCCTGACCGCGAGCCTGATCGGCGCCCCCTCGCCGCGATGGCTTGCGGCAAAGATCTCGAGCGCCGCCCGATGCGCGTCCTCGTCGCTGCGCGTGAGGTGCGCCCGCTCCCACCGGGCCGCGAGGGCGGCCGGCGCCGCGCGCTCGCTGCGGCGGTCCTCGAAGCCGAGGTGACAGATCCCGCGCGCCGTCCGCGCGATCATCGCCGTGCCGAACGGCGTCGCGCTGAAGCCGTAGCGGATCTCGAGGCCCGCGCCGCGCGTCCTGAGCTCACCCGGCGTCACCGCATCGAGGGTCACGAGCAGGTCGTGGAGACGCCCGGGACCCGAAAGCCCCACGGCGTAGGCCGTCTCCAGCACCGAGGTGTCCCGGTCGAGTACGCTGCGCGCCGCGCGTGCGGTAACGAACGCCAGGTACTGCCGGGGGGTCACGCCCGCCCAGCGCCGGAACAGACGGTTGAAATGAAACTCGGAGAGTCCGGCCGAGGCGGCGATGGTCGCAAGCCGCGGTTGCTCGCGGTAACGGGCGTCGATGAAGCGGATGGCGCAGGCGATGCGACGGAAATCGCGGCTGTCGACGAAGCTGTCGCTCGGCGTGTTCATGGGTGATGAATGATAGGCGCACGGCGCCGGCGTGCGACCCGATTCTTGCGCCCCCCGCGGAGGTCTTCGGGCCTTCGGTTACACTCACTCAGCAGGCGCAGATCCACGCGCAGACGTGCCGGCAGTGGGGCCAGCGGGCGACCGTCACACCCACGCCGACCGACACCGCGAGCAGCAGGACCAGCGTCAGCCCGATCAGGAAGCGTCGCATCCGTCCATCTTAACCTGACACCGAACAGCGAAATAATGAGCGCCGCGCCGGGGAAACTCGCCGTTTGCCTGCTCGCCTCGGAAGTCGCGCCGCTCTCGAAGACCGGCGGACTCGCCGACGTCGCCCACGCGCTCACCAAGTACCTGCATGCCGACGGTCACGACGTGCGGCTCTTCACCCCGTTCTATTCCAGCATCGATCGGGCCGCGCTCGCGGCACGGCCGGTCGCGGCGCTGCAGCAGGTGCCGCTCGCCTTGGGGGAGCACCGCTACGTGTTCTCGGTGCTCGAGGCGGCTCTTCCCGGCGCCGGCGGCGCGCCCGTGTTCCTCATCGACTGCCCGGAGCTCTACGCCCGCGCGAGCCTCTACACCTCCGATCCCGACGAGCACCTGCGCTTCCTCGCCCTGACGCGCGCGGTGTTCCTCGGCTGCGCGCGGCTTCGGTGGACGGCGCAGATCCTCCACTGCAACGACTGGCACACGGCGTTCGCGCCCCTCTACCTGCGCACCGCGTATGGCCGCGAGCCAACGTTCGCCGCGGCGCGCACCGTGCTCACCATTCACAACATCGGCTATCAGGGGATCTTTCCCGCCGCCGACGTCGCCGACCTGGGGTTGGCTGCGGGCGACATGCCCCTCCTGCACCAGGACGATCTGCGCGCCGGGCGCATCAATGCGCTGCGCCACGGGATCCTGTACGCCGACGCCATCACCACCGTGAGCCCGACGCACGCGCGCGAGATCTGCACCGGGCAGTACGGGATGGGCCTCGAGGACAGCCTGCGCGCGCGCGGCGCGGCGCTCACGGGAATCCTCAACGGCGTCGATTACGACGAGTGGGATCCGCGGCGCGACCGCTTCCTGCCCGTGCATTACGGCCCGGAGCAGCTCGCGGGCAAGGCGGCGCTCAAGCGCCAGCTCCTCGCGCGCCTGCGTCTCACGGCCGCGCCCGAGGTGCCGTTCGCCGGCATCGTCAGCCGTCTCGCCGCGCAGAAGGGCTTCGAGCTCATGTTCGAGACTCTGCCCAAGGTGCTGAGTGCGCGCCCGCTGGCGCTCGCGGTGCTCGGCAGCGGCGAGGCCCGGTACGAGGAGTTCTTCGCGACGCTCGCGCGCTCCTTCCCCGGACGGGTGGCGTTCGAGAGCGGCTACGACGAGGAGCTGTCGCACTGGATCGAGGCGGCGTGCGACCTGTTCCTCATGCCCTCGCGCTACGAGCCCTGCGGACTCAACCAGATGTACAGCCTGCGCTACGGCACCGTGCCGGTCGTGCGGCGCACGGGCGGGCTCGCCGACTCGGTGCAGCACTACGACGCAGCGCGCGGCACCGGCACCGGCGTGGTGTTCAACGATTTCGATGCGCCGGGGTTCGAGTGGGCGCTCGACACCGCGCTCGACCTGTACGCGCAGCCCTCGCACTGGTCGCGCATGATGCGCAACGGCATGAGCCAGGACTTCTCCTGGGAGCGTGCCGCCGCGGAATACGTCGGCGTCTACCGGCGGCTCACTGGAGCCTGAACGTGCCGTGCTGCTCGAAGGGAATCGACTGCAGCCAGCCTTCCGACAGCGAGATCTTCCCGGTCAGCCGGTAAGGGACGCTCCCGAGCGCGTCCGGCCCGCGCGCCAGCAGCCGCACCAGCGTGCCGGCTGCATTCGTGGTCACGTTCATGTCGAACTCTGCCTCGCCGAGCGCCGGCACCACGAAGCTCGCCGCCGAGTCGCCGGTCGCGAACGGCTGCCCGTCGACGTCCAGCGTGTATTCGATCCCCTTGACCGGAAGCCTCCGGTCGTTGGGGTTCTGCACGTGCACCCGCACCCTGAGGTGCTGCGCGAGCAGATCGCTCCCCTCGATTCTTACCCCGACGATGGTGAGCTTCGGGGTCGTGAGCTTCGGCGCGAGCGCGCAGCCGCCGCCCAGGAGCGCGACCGCGGCAGCGGCGGCGATGGCTCTCAAGCCCGTCATGTCGGTTCCCTTCCGCGCGACCTTCATACTAACGCCCGTAGACCGCGTTGAGCGCGGCGAACCGGCGCGCGAGGTCCGCGGTGAGCGCCGCGGGCGGCAGCCGCCAGCTCCAGTTGCTGCCGCTCAGCGTGCCGGGCGTGTTGAGACGCGCCCCGGAGCCCAACCCCAGGAGGTCCTGCGCCGGGACGATGGCGAGGCGCGCCACCGAGCCGAGCGCTGCCCGGATGAGCGCCTCCGGCATCGCACCCGCCGCGCTACCGAGATAGAGGTCCGCGCGCTCCCGCGTCGCCGCGTCGAGATGGGAGTACCAGCCGAGCGTCGTGTCGTTGTCGTGTGTACCGGTATAGACGACGCCGGCGCGCTCGTGCAGGTAGGGCTGATGGGGATTCGCCGGATCGCCATCGAAGGCGAACTGCAGCACGCGCATTCCGGGAAGGCCGAAGCCGTCGCGCAGCGCCTGTACGTCGGGCGTGATGACCCCGAGGTCCTCGGCGGCGAGCGGCAGGTCGCTGAACTCCTCGCGCAGCCGCGTGAGGAGCTCCATGCCCGGAGCCGCGTGCCAGGCGCCACCGCGGGCGTCCGGCGCGCCGACCGGCACGGCCCAATAGGCGGCCAGTGCGCGGAAATGATCGAGGCGCAACAGATCGAGGCGCGACAGCTGGGCGCGCACACGCGCGACCCACCAGCGATAGCCCTCGCGGCGGTGCGCGTGCCAGTCGTACACGGGGTTGCCCCAGAGCTGACCGAGCTCGGAGAAGTAATCCGGCGGCACGCCGCCGACCAGCGCCGGCGCGCCGCTCGAGGCGAGCTGGAACAGCGCACGGTGTGCCCAGGTCTCCACCGACGACGGCGCGACATAGAAGGGCAGATCGCCGAACAGCCGCACGCCGCGGCCGCGCGCGTAATCGCGCAGCCGCTGCCATTGCACGTGAAAGGCGTACTGCTCGCGCTCGAGCGCCGCGAGCTCCGCGGCGCGGGCCGTACGGGCCGCCGCGAGCGCCTCGGGCGCACGGTCGCGGAGCCCCGCGGGCCACTCCCAGAACGGCGCGCCGTCGTGTGCAGCGGTGAGCGCCTCGAACAGCGCGTAGTCGGGAAGCCAGCCGGAAGACTCGGCGAGGAACTGCGCGTCGGAGGTCACATGGGGAAGCTCGTGCGGGTCGAGGAACGCGGCGTTCCCCGCCCAGTCGGAGCGCACCCAGTAGGGCGAGCCGTCGGCCCCGACCGGCCCTAGCGGCAGTATCTGCCATACGGAGAAGCCGGCCGCGGCCAGCCAGTCGACGAAAGCACGGCCGCCGCGACCCAGGGGCGCCTCGAGCGCCGACAACGGCAGCAGCACCCCCGCGCGACGCCGGTCGAACACGGGCAAGCGCATGCCGGCCACGCGCGCTCCGCCCGCTCAGCCGCCGCTGGCGCGGCGCATGACCCCACCGTGCTCCGGCGCGCCCGCACCCGTCGAGATCGGCTGCGCGAGCGATGCGGGCGCATCGAGCCCGAGCCGGTGGTAGAGCGTCACGAGCTGCCGGCGGAAGAGACGGTCGAACTGACTCACCGACTCGGCGGGGTTGTAGTCCCCGAACCACCAGAACCAGTCGGAGCTCTCGCACAGCGCCAGCTGCCTGCCGGCCGCCTCGCGCGCCCCGGCATCGGCCGCCGCGCCGCCCGCGGCGCGATCGAAGGCCACCTTCGCCTCGCACAGCAGGTCCCAGGCGCGGTTCTTGTCCGGATCTCCCATCCAGGTAGCGAGCGTGCCGTGCACCCAGCTGCCGGCCACTACCTGCGGCAGCGGCGCCGGCTCGAGGCCGCGCGCCAGGCACGCGGAGAGCGTGGTGAGCTCGATGAGCGGATGGCTCGCGAGCACGGCGTACAGCGCCCTGAGGAAGTAATAGCCGTTGAACGGGTAGTGCTCCCAGGCGTTCTCGCCGTCGAGCGCGATCAGCACCGCGTGGTTCGAGTCGCCGTCGTAACGTCGCGCGAGCTGCGCCAGCTCGTTCGCCAGGTTGTGGGCCGCGTCATCGCCGTGCCAGGTGGCGTAGCTGAAGCCGATCAGATCGGAGAGATTGTCGTCGCGGAAGAAGCAGTCGATCCCGGCGCCCCGGGGGCGGTAGGGGCGGTTGTAACTGCGCGGCTCGCGCGCGGCTTGCGGGTCGCCGAGGGCGAGGCTGTTGTGCAGTACCGCTCCACCGCTCGCGGCCCAGCGGAAGCCGTGCGCGGCGAGCAGCTCGAGCGTCGCGTCGCTCACCGCGCCTTCGGCCGGCCAGCACCCCGCCGGGCGCACACCGAAGGCGCGCGTGAAGGCGCGAATCGCCTCCTCGACGTGCCACACGGCGCGCGTGCCGCCGCCGGGATAGGCGGCGTGCCCGGGCAGCGCCATGGCGGGCACGGCGTCGCGGGCGCAGTTGAAATCGAGCAGCAGCGGGATGATCGGATGCGCGTATGGGGTGACCGACAGCTCGCACTGGCCCCGCTCGGCGAGCGCGCGGAAGCGCGGGATCACCTGCGCCACCAGGGCGCCGATCAGCGCGAGCAGCGCGCGGCGCTGCGCGCCGCTGAAATTCCGCCCGCGCGCGGTGAGCTGAGCGACCAGCGGATCGGAGCGGCGCACGGTCTCGCCGAGCCAGGCGAGGTGGTACCAGACGGCGAGATCGTGGATGAAGTGATCCGAGGCGTAGCCGACCCGCTCCGGGGTCGCGAGGGTGTCGGCGATGGTCGCGAGCTCGAGATACGGGCCGAAGCGCTCGATCATCTGCTTGCGCTGCGCGCGCAGACAGGCGTTGAGGAGTGCGAGGCGCGGCGGGCCTTCCGCCGGCAGCGGATCGGGGCCTAAGAGCCCGAGCACCGGATCGGGGAGCGGCGCCCCGCTCTTCAGGTGCGCGGCGACGCGCGCGGCGAGGTCCTCGAGCTGCTCGAGCAGCACGGGCGAGAAGTTGACGACGGCGCGCGCTGCCGGGTTGGCCTCGAGGTGCGCCGCCATGTCGGTGTAATCCTTGATGGCATGCAGGTAGGTCCAGGGCAGCGTGTACTCGCCCGTGATCGCGTCGCGGTACTGCGGCTGGTGCATGTGCCAGAGGAGGACGACCGGCAGGCGCGCGGCGGGTGCCACCAATGGCCCTCCTCAGGGACGGAGCTTGAGCAACATGTCGGGAGTGACCAGCACCACGCCCTTCTCGGTGACGTGAAAGCGCTGGGCGTCGGCGGCGCGATCGACGCCGATCGTCATGCCGTCGGGAACCGCGCAGTCCTGGTCGATGATCGCGCCGCTGATGTGACAGCCGCGGCCGATCTCGGCGTGCGGCAGCACTACCGAGCGGTGGATGGTGGTGCGCTCCTCGACGCGCACGTCGGAGAACAGCAGCGATTCGCGCACCACGGCGCCGGAGATGATGCAGCCGCCCGAGACCATGGAGTTGATCGCCATGCCGCGGCGCCCGTCCTCGTCGAGGATGAACTTGGCGGGGGGCTGCTGCACCTGGTAGGTCCAGATGGGCCAGTCCTCGTCGTAGATGTTGAGCTCGGGCCGCACGTGCACCAGCTCGATGTTGGCGTCGTAGTAGGCATCGAGCGTACCGACGTCGCGCCAGTAGCTCTGCGCGCGCGTCTTCACGTCCCGGAAGGGATAGGCGAACACCTGGCGCGTGGAATTGATCGCCTCCGGCAGGATGTCCTTGCCGAAGTCATGGGAAGAGGTCTCGCTGCCGGCGTCTGCGGTCAGCATGCTCTCGAGGAGCGAGGCGTTGAACACGTAGATGCCCATCGAGGCGAGGACGGTGTCGGGGCGGCCCGGCAACGGGTCGGGCACCGCAGGCTTCTCCGCAAAGCGGGTGACGCGATTCCACTCGGTGGCGGTGAGCACGCCGTAGTGGCGCGCCTGATCCGCGGGCACCTCCACCACGCCTACGGTTATGTCGGCGCCCTTCTCCACGTGGTAGGCGATCATCGGGCCGTAGTCCATCTTGTAGATGTGGTCGCCGGCCAGCACCAGCACGTGCTTGGGGTGGTGCGAGGCGATCAGCCCCGCGTTCTGGTACACCGCGTCCGCGGTACCGCGATACCAGTGCGCGCCGGTCTGCTGCTGCGCCGGCACCACTTCGACGAACTCGCCGAACTCGCCGCGCAGGTAGCTCCAGCCGTGCTGCACGTGCTGGATGAGCGACTGCGCCTTGTACTGGGTGAGGATCGAGATCTGGCGGATGCCGGAGTTCACGCAGTTCGACAGCACGAAGTCGATGATGCGGAACTTGCCGCCGAAGGGCGTCGCCGGCTTGCAGCGGTTCAGCGTCAGGTCGCGCAGCCGCTCGCCGCGGCCGCCGGCCATGATGATCGCGAGCGTGCCGCCGGTGAGGCGGCTCACGTAGCGGCCGGAGGAGGCGCGGGCGGGCTGGCGGGCCATGGCCGGTACTACAGCGCAAGCCGCCGCCGGTGCGCAACCGCGAAGCGAGCGCCCGTCATAGCCATTTCATCAGCCCGACCTCGTAGGGGTGGGTGAGCAGCTCGTGAAACGGGTAGATGCGGATCTCGGTGGCGAACTGGCCGCACTCCGGCGGCTCGACGTCGAGCGTGAACAGGGTCTCGCCGTTCGGCGACTCCTCGGCCGCTGCGAGTACGCTGCGCCACAGGCCGTCGCGGGCCGCGAGGCCGTAGGAGGAGAGCGGCGGCGGGGTGCGGTCGGCCCGCGGCAGCAGCCGCCGGGCGAGAAACTCGACCCGCACGTCGGCTGGAGCGAGCCCATTGAGCGCCACCGCGACCGCAAGACGCAGCCGCTCGCCGCGCGGCAGGTCTCGCGAGGAGTCGCTGACCAGCTTCAGGCTCACCCTGGGCCAGGCCGCGCGCACGCGCTGCTTCCAGTCCGCCAGCGTGCGCGCTCCGGTGAAGCTCTCGCCCGCCAGCCGCCGGTATTGGGCGGTCGCCGGCTGGTAGAGGCCGCGCGCGTAGTCGAACAGCACCCGGCGCATGTTGAAGCGCGGGATCACGGTCACCATGGCGCGCTTGCTGCGCCGCACCCATTCGGGCGGACACTCGGGCGAGGTCTCGTCGTAGTAGAGCGGCAGCACCTCCTCGGCGATGGTGTCGAGGATCATGCCCGCCTCGAGCGCATCGCGCCGGCCGGGGTCGGCCACGTTTGCGGGCGGAATGCCCCAGCCGTTGTCCTGCATCCAGCCCTCGGCCCACCAGCCGTCGAGAATCGACAGATTCAGCCGCCCGTTGATGGCGGCCTTCATTCCGGAGGTGCCGCTCGCCTCGAGCGGCGCGATCGGGTTGTTGAGCCATACGTCGACCCCGGCCACCAGGCTGCGCGCGAGCTGCAGGTCGTAGTCCTCGACGAACACCACGCGCCCGAGGAGCTCCGGGCTCATCATGAGCTGGCGGATCTCGCGCAATACCTGCTTGGCGGGCTCGTCCGCCGGATGTGCCTTGCCGGCGAACAACAGCACCAGCGGGCGATCGGGATCGTTGAGCAGCCGCACCAGCCGCTCGCGGTCGTGCATCAGCAGCGTCGCGCGCTTGTAGGTGGCGAAGCGCCGCGCGAAGCCGATGGTCAGCACCCCGGGTCGCTGCGGGTCGAGGTAGCGGGTGACGTGCCGCAGCTGCGCCGGGGACAGGCCCTTGCGCTCGTACTCGCGCTGCAGCCGCTCGCGCACGGTGGCGAGCATGCGCGATTTGACGTCCTGGGCGGTCGCCCAGTAGCGCTGATCCGGCACCCGCTCGAGCGCGCCCCAGTAGTCGGGATCGCGCAGCCGCTCGCGCCATTCGGCGCCGAGCTCGCGATCGAAGAAATCGGTCCAGCGCTGGTGCAGGAAGGTCGGCACGTGCACGCCGTTGGTGACGTAGCCGACCGGGTTGTCCTCCGGGCGCACCTCCGGCCACTGGTCCGCGCACAGCCGCGCCGAGACCCCGCCGTGGACGCGGCTCACGCCGTTCACATGGCGCGCGCCGTTCAGCGCCAGGCGCGTCATATTGAAGAGATGCGGCACCGACGGAGCGCGCGCCAGGTCGAGGAAACGCTCGACCGGTATGCCGAGCTCGCGGATGAAGTCTCCGAAGTGCGCCTCCACCAGATCGTGGCCGAAGGCGTCGTGCCCGGCGGCCACGGGCGTGTGGGTCGTGAAGACGCACTCGGCCGCCACGGCCTCGAGCGCGGCGTTGAACGGCAGTCCGGCCCCGAGATGCTCGCGCAGCAGCTCGAGGATGAGGAACGCCGCGTGACCCTCGTTCAGATGCCACACCGCGGGCTGCACGCCGAGCGCACGCAGCGCGCGCACGCCGCCGATGCCGAGAATCATCTCCTGGCGGATGCGCGTCGAATCGTCCCCGCCGTAGAGACGGTGCGTGATGTCGCGATCCGAGGGCGCGTTCTCCGGGCAATTGGTGTCGAGCAGGTACACGGGCACACGCCCGGCCTGCGCCTTCCAGGCGCGGGCCACCACGTCGCGCCCGGCGACGCGCACGCTCACCTTGAGCCACTCGCCCGCCGCGGTACGCACCGGCTCGACCGGCAGGTCGCGCGGATCGCGCTCGCGATACTCGGCCTGCTGGTTGCCGTCGTTGTCGACGGTCTGGGTGAAATAGCCCTGCTCGTAGAGCAGCCCCACCGCGACGAAGTTGGCGCGCTCGTCGCTCGCCGCCTTGCAGTAGTCCGCGGCGAGCACGCCGAGGCCGCCGGAGTAGATCGGGAAGCTCTCGTGAAAGCCGTACTCGGCGCAGAAGTAGGCGATCAGCGGCTCGTCCGCGCCCGGAGCGCTCACCCGCACGTAGGCGTCGAGGAGCTCGAGCGCCGCCTGGTAGCGCTCGCGGTAGTCGAGGTCGCGTGCCGCACGCTCGAGCGCCGCCTGGTCGACGCAGCGGATCATCAGGCGCGGGTTGCCGTTGGTCTGTTTCCACAGATCCGGGTCGAGATCCTCGAACAGCGCCCGGATGGGCCGGTGCCAGCTGAAGAACAGGTTGGCGGCCAGCTCGGGGAGCCGCGCGAGAGTCTCGGGAATGACCGGCGTGACTTCTAGGAGCGAATTTCTCATCACCGGCCTTGTGGGGAGTGCAGGCCGAAGTCTAGCAGCACGCCACGCGAAGCCCGCCCGGCTGACGGGCGTAAAGCGCAGGTAAACTCACAGTACTAGTTGACAGCTAGTACTATGTACTCTACAGTACTGACAAATGGACGATAGCCAGGCACGCAAGTTCCAGAAGGACTTAAACGCAGGTCTCGTGGCACTGGTCCTGCTCGCAGTGCTCGACCGCAGTCCCGAGGACCTCTACGGCTATGAGATCGCCAAGCGGCTGCAGAAGGCCAACGAGGGCGAGGCGCTCTTTAAGGAGGGCACCATCTACCCCGTACTGCGCACGCTCGCCGCAGGCGGCCTCCTCACCAGCCGCGTGGTGCCTTCCTACTCCGGCCCTCCGCGACGTTACTACCGCATCACCGACGAGGGGCGGTCGCTCCTTTCCGAGTGGAGCGGCATCTGGCGCCAGACGCGCGGCTTCGTCGACCGATTCATTGAAGGAACCGACTCATGAGTGCTAACGCTCCCCGCTCGATCGATGAATACCTGAAGCAGCTGCGCGCCGCGCTCGAGGGTCAGGATCCGGCGCTGATCCAGGACGCGCTCTACGACGCGGAGGAGTACCTGCGCGCCGAAGTCGCGGCCCATCCGGGCAAGTCGGAAGCCGATGTGCTCGAGCTCATCGCCAGCACTTACGGCGCGCCCGATGAGGTCGCGGCCGCCTACCGTGACACCGAGACCAAGGTGCGTGCGGCGTTAAAGACCCCCGTGCCCGCGTCGGCGGCCGATGCGAGCGGCTGGAAGCGATTCTTCGGTGTGTACCTCGATCCGCGCGCCTACACCTCCATCTTTTATATGCTGCTCGCGCTCGCTACCGGCATCGTGTACTTCACGATCGTGGTGACCGGGCTGTCGCTGTCTTTCGGCTTCGCCATCCTCATCATCGGCATTCCATTCTTCCTCGCCTTCATCGCGATCACGCGCGTCATCGCCCTCGGCGAGGGGCGCCTCATCGAGGCGGTGACCGGCGAGCGCATGCCGCGCCGCCCCATGCACCCGGGTGCACCGGCCGGCTGGCTGACGCGCATCGGCGAGATGCTGACGGACGTGCGCACCTGGACGACGCTGCTTTACATGCTGCTCATGCTGCCGCTCGGCATCGTGTACTTCACCGTCACCGTGACTGCCCTCGCCGTCGGCCTGGCATTCAGCGTGCTGCCCTTCGTGGCGTTGGCGCAGTGGCTCGGGTGGGACGGGAATGCCGCGCTGTTCTCGGACGATGTGCACGTCGGCGGCTGGGTACTCTCCGACCACTCGATGATCGGCGCGCTGATACTCGGAGTCCTCGGCGTGCTGATCGTCACCCTCCTCATGCACGGCGCGCGCGCGATCGGGCGCGGCCACGCGCATCTGGCCAAGGCGCTGCTCGTGGTACCGGGGGCGTGAGACGCGGTGGAGAGAGTGGCGCGATAGACTGCGCGGCATGCCGCGCCGCGTCCTTGTGACCCTCTGTGCCCTGGGCCTCGCCGCCGTGCTGCCGTGCGCGGCGGCTCCCGGGCCGCCGCATGCCGCAGCGCCGATCGTCATGCCCCCGGGCAGCACTCCGCCGCCGCCGAACGCCCCGCCGCCCGCGCCGCCCGGCTGCCTGCCCGGCGGCAACGGCTATCTCAGGGCGCGCATCCGCGGCGCGCTCAATCTCGACATCGACTGGCGAAATGCCGAGCTCGAATGCGACGGCGGCCCGCGCCCGGATGGCAGCGGCATCCGCATGAGCTTCCTCGGGCCGAGGCGCGCCGACGGGCGGCGGCTGCGCATGGTCTTCGGCGTGAGCGCGGCACGCGAGGGACGCAGCGGCCACGCGCTGCCCACCAACCTCACCGTGATCGTCGAGGGCGCACAGCGCCTCTACACGACCCGCGGCGACGAACACTGTACTGTCGACCGGCTCAGTCAGCAGCGGCTGCACGCCCAGGGCACGCCGCGCAAGTATCGGGTGGTCGCGCGCGGCTTCTGCGTCGCTCCGGCCACGACGCTCAACAATGCCGAGCGCATTCTGATCAGCAGCTTCGATTTCGCGGGCCACGCCGTGTTCGGCGACGAGGCGATCCGATGAGGAGGACCGTGGAGAGCCGCACCCTGCGCGCCGCGGCTGCCGCCCTGGCGGTCGCGCTCGGCGCGCAAGCGCGCGCCGATCCGCCGCCGCTCGAGCTCGCGACCTTCCCGCGCGCCGCGCTCGAGATCGTGCAGCACGCGGGCGACTCGGTGCGCCGGTTTCACTTCGACGTGTGGGTGGCGGACACGCCGGCACGCTCCGAGCAGGGCCTGATGTACGTACGCGATCTGCCGCCCGACCGCGGCATGGTATTTCCGTTCGCGCCCGCTCGCGTCGTGTCCTTCTGGATGAAGAACACCTACATCCCGCTCGATCTGCTGTTCATCACGGCGGGCGGACGGGTGGCAAAGATCACCGCGCGCGCGCCGCCGCTGCGGCTCGATCTCCTGAGCTCCGACGTGCCGGTGGCCGCGGTGCTCGAGCTGCGCGGCGGCGAGGCAGGGCTGCTCGGGATCAGGGTCGGGGACCGGGTCAGCTGGAAGCCGGTGAGATAAGGCGCCCTGGCCCAAAGCCCGCCGCCTGCGGCGCTGTGCGCCTCGCTCCCGTACCTCGTCTCAGCCGCCCCCGGCGGGCAGCGCCTCGAAGGACACGGCGGTACGCGGCTGCGAGCCGAGAATCGGGCTCGTGCCGTGCCACATGTATGCCGGAAACAGCACGAGCTGCCCGGCGTGCGGCTGCACGACGCAGCTGACCTGGGCGCCCGGCGTGGGGAAACGCGGCTCGCCGAGCTTGAGCCACCCGCTCTTGAGCTCCGCGTCGCCGGACTCCTCGGGCACCTGCACGTAGTAAGCCGAGCTGATCCAGCCCTGGTTGTGAAAGTGGTTGACGTGAAAGCCGCCGCGCGTCAGCTGCACCGACCAGGCGGATGTGATCTGCACGGCACCCTGATTGCGCGCGCTCAGGGGATGCCCGGCGTCGCCGCCGAGGGCGGCGAGATACGCGCGCAGCGGCTCCTCGAACGAGCGCAGCAGCGCGCGGATGACCGGGTCGGGATCCATCACCAGGTTGCGCGTCGTCACGCGGCCGCTGCGCAGACTCTCGCCGAGCGGGCGGAGGTTGTCGCGCCAGCGCGCCGCGAGCACCTCGAGGAGCGCGGCATTCAGCTCCCCCATGGACGCGAACCCCGGGGGCGGCTGCAGCTGGTAGCAGCGCACCAGGCGCTGATAGTCGTACAGCTCCCCATGGAGCGCTCGCCCGAGGAGACGCGCCGCGAGTGCTTCGTAGGCGATCCAGCCCTGGGCGAGTGGCATGCGCGCGCGCTGCGTACGGACGAACGCCAGCGCCTCCGCGGGGCGCTCGCGCGACAAGAGGATCGAGACCAGATTCTCGACCACGCCCGGGTCGTCGGCGAGCGCCGCGGCCGCTTCCAGCGCCTCGGTCTCCGCCTCCGCGAGGCGCTGCCCTTCGCGCAGGACGCGCGATAGCACGTAGCGCAGCCGTGGCACAGGTCCGGCGCGCTTCAGCTCAGCGCGCAGCAGCCGCTCGGCGGCCTCGCCCTGCCCGGCCTCGAGCAGCAGCAAGGCGAGCGCCTCCTGGAGATTCAGATCGTCGCGCGCCTCGAGCGCCGCGGCGGCGAGCGAGCGCGAGAAATCGGCATCGCCGAGTGCCTGCCGGACCCGCGCGAGATGGAGCTGCGCATCGGCGTGGCGCGGCCGCAGTCTCACCGCCGCGGCGTAGGCATGCCCGGCCTCCTCGAGGCGGCCGAGCTGGCCGAGCGCGCGGCCACGGGCGAACTCGAGCTCGAAGCCGCGTGCGCCGAGCGCCTGTGCCCGCGCGAGCACCGCGAGCGCTTCCTCGGCCCGCTCGAGCCGCGCGAGCAGCGCGCCCAGCCGTCGGCTGAGCGGCGCGCTGCCGGGCTTGAGGGCGAGCGCCTGGCGGTAGGCACCTTCGGCCTCGAGCAGACGGTTCGCCCTGGCGAGCACGAGCCCGAGCGCCGCCCAGCCGTCCGGGCTCGCGCGGTCGGAGTCGACGAGCGTGCGGCACTCGATCTCCGCCTCTCGCGCCCGGCCGAGGCCATCGAGCGTCAGTACCAGGCCGCGGCGCGCGCCGCGCGCGCCGGGCTGAAGCTGCAGTACCCGGCGGTAGACCCGCTCGGCCTCCCCGAGCCGGCCGGCGCGCCGCAGGAAGGTCGCCAGATTCGCCCGCAGCCGTGTGTCGGCGGGCTCGAGCTCGACGCTGCGCCGCAGGCACTCCTCGGCTCCCTCGCGGTCGCCGCCGCGGGCGCGCACCAGCCCGAGCAGATGCAGTGCCGCGGCATTGTTGGGCGCCGCGGCGAGGACCGCGCGGCACACGCTCTCCGCCTGCGCGAGCTCACCGCGGCCGAAGGACGCGGAGGCCCGTGTGAGCTGAGTGTCGAGTTCGCCCGCAGTGAGCACGCGGCGACTCTAAGGCAGGGACTTCACGGACGACTACTTTATCGGCTCTGCCGGCGCGCCCGCCGGCGCCGCCGGAGGCTTGTGCTTCTTGCGCTTGTGCAGGATCGGCTTCGACACCGGCGTGCCGTAGACGTGGCTCTTGGTGTGGTGGGGCGCGAACGAGCTCGCCTTCGGGCGTTTGGGATCCGTGGAATCACCGGCCGCAGCCGCGGCAGCCGCACCGAGGAACAGCACGGCCAACGCGATGAGGCTTGCGCAGTTCAGCGCGCGGGGGGCGTACGTCCGGTACCGGGCAAACATGTGTGGAGTCTATATCGCCCGGGGATCCGGCAGA
>DASQIP010000006.1:0-6505 GCA_035631515.1 Steroidobacteraceae bacterium | reverse complement strand
TTCAGTGGCCGGGAACGATCTTCGAGAGCTCGCCGGGCCGTGCGGCCCGCGGCCCCCACGGCCCGCCACCTTCGGCGGCGGGCACGTCCCTGTGCCTCGGCAGCGGATTCACGCCGTGGGGTGCGCGCGTGAACAGACGTCTCGGGGCACTGTTCCTCTTCAGCGTCATCGACACGCTGGGGTTCGGCATTCTCATTCCGCTCGTGCCCTACATGGGCGATCGCTTCGGTGCGAAGCCCGAGCTCATCACCTCGATCCTCGGCAGTTACTCGCTGTGCCAGCTGATCGCCGCTCCGTGGTGGGGGCGCCTGAGCGACCGCTACGGGAGGCGGCCGATCCTCATGAGCAGCCTGGCCGGCGCGTGCCTTTCCTATGTGATCCTCGGGCTCGCACGCAACCTCTGGTGGCTGCTCGCTTCGCGCATGCTCGCCGGGCTGATGGCGGGCAACATCGCGGCGGCGTTCGCCTACGCATCCGATGTCAGCCCGCCCGAGAAGCGCGCCGCCTCCATGGGACTCGTCGGGGCGGCGATCGGCGTCGGCTTCACGCTCGGGCAGCCGCTCGGGGGCCTGCTGGCCGGCGCCGACGCGCGCACCGCCGACTTTGCCGCGCCCGCCGCGGTGTCCGCGGCTCTCAGCGTGCTCGCCATCCTGCTCGTGAGGTTCGTGCTGCCGGAGAGTCACACGGGCGAGCAGCGGCGCGCGCATCCGGACGAGCCGCGGCGCGGGTCGGTGAGGCTGCTGCGCGAGCGGCCGGCGCTCGCCTTCATGGCGGCGGCTACGCTGCTGGTCACCTACTCGCAGTCGATCCTCGAGTCGATTTTCGCGATCTGGGCGCTGCACCGCTACGGCCTCGGTCCGCGCGGCGTGGGATTGCTGCTGTTCGGCGTCGCGCTGCCGGCGCTCACGATGCAGGGCGGCCTGGTACGGGTGCTCGCACCGCGTTTCGGCGAGGTGCCGCTCGCCATCTGCGGCGCACTCGCCTACGTCGCGGGACTCGCGACACTGGCAGTCTCGGCGACGCTGCCGGCGACGATCGCGGGTCTGATCGCGTGCGGAGCCGGACTCGGCGCCTACAACCCGAGCGCCTTCGCGCTCGCCTCGCGGCAGGCGCGCGGCCACGACCGCGGCGCGGTGATGGGCACCTACGTGGCGAGCGCGAGCCTGGCGCGGGTGTTGGGACCCTTCACGTCGGGAGCGATCTACACGCTATGGGGGCCGTCCGCGCCGTTTCTCGTGGGAGCGTGCGTCACGCTGCCCGCCGCCTGGCTCGTCGGGCGGCTGCGCAGCGCGCGCGCGGCCTGAGCCGCCGGGCCCGCGGCCCCCGCAGCTCAGGCGGCCGCGGGCTGCAGCGCGACCTCGATGGTGTCTGCGGCGACGCGCACCGCGTGAGTCGGCAGCGGCACTGCGGCCGGCGCCCCGAGCACCCGGCCGTCGCGCACGTCGAAGCAGGCGCCGTGCAGCGGACACACCAGCCGCGTGGCGCGCAGCCGTCCTTCGCTGAGGCGCGCATGCGCGTGCGTACAGATGTTGTCGAGCGCGAACACACCGTCGCGCGTGCGGCAGATGAGGAGCTCCCGTCCGCCGACCATACAGGCGCGCATGCCGCCGAGCGGAAGCTCGGCGAGCTTCATCACCGCCGCAAACTGCGCCATGCGCTACAGCGTCATCTGCGTCTGGAAGATCTCGACCGCCTGGCCGCGGATCCAGACGCCGTCGAGCTTGCCGTCCGAGAACTCGAGGTCGACCTCGACGCGCCCCGGGCGGTTCACGTACTGGCCCTGGATGCCGGAGAAGTGCGCGCGGTCGGCGCTCGGCGTCAGCAGACGCAACTCCGCCAGGTAGGCGCCGAGCAGCCCGTGCGCGTTGCCGCTCACCGGATCCTCCGGGATCCCGAGCGCCGGGCAGAACATGCGCGACTGAACCTGGTGGTCGGCGCCGGCCCGGCCGAGGGTAAACACGAAGTACCCGGCGGCACCGAGCTGCGCCGACAGCGTCGTGAGGCGGGCGAGGTCGGGCTTGAGGTGCTTGAGGGGCTCGGTCCCGCGTACCCCGATCAGCAGCCGCGCGCCGCTGCCGCCGGCGATGCGCGGCGCGATACGCGTGTCGAGGCTTTCGGAGGCCAGCGCCAGCGCATCGAGCACCGCGAGGCGTTCGCGATCGTTCAACTCGCGGCCGAGCGGTGGCGCGCTGCGCCGGATCGCGATGCTGCGGTCCGCGCCGGTGCCGCGTACTTCGACGTCGACGATGCCGGCCTTGGACTTCTGCCGCTGACGGCGCGGCGCTTCGGGGTGTCGCGACAGCACGTACTGGGCCGCGACGGTCGCATGTCCCACGAATCCTATCTCGGTGCGCGGGGTGAAGAAGCGCGCGCGCACGCTGTGATCGGCGCCGTCCGCGGCGAGCATGAAGGCCGTCTCGGCGTTGTTGAGCTCGCGCGCCACCGCGAGCATCTGCGTGTCGCTGAGCGCGTCGGCGTTGAGCACCACGCCGGTCGGGTTGCCGGTAAACGGCTCGCGGGTGAAGGCATCGACCTGATGAATCTCGATCGTTCGCGTCATCGTTCCCGTCCGGACCTGCGCTCGCGCCAATTCTAGTCCTATCGTGAGACTCCGCGTGCAATACTCCGGCCTCTCGCGGCAGGAGCCTCTGGTCATGGACATCGGCGTCGAAATCAGTCTCTACCCGCTCAAGACGGACTACATCCCGGCCGTTCATCAGTTCCTCGCGGACCTGAATGCGCACCAGGGCCTGAAGGTCGTCACGAACAGCATGAGCACACAGGTGTTCGGCGCTTTCGAGGCGGTCATGGCGGCGCTGCGTACGGCGCTCGCCGCCGGCTTCGAGCCGCTGGCGGCGCGCTCGGAGCGCGCGGTGTTCGTGATGAAAATCATCGGCCCGCTGCCGGGCGCCTGAGGCCGAGGCGTCGCGGCGCGCCGCTGGCGGCGCGCGGGACGAATGGGCACACTAGCCGGCGGCACGCCGCCGCAGCATAACGAGCGGCGATTGCGGGGGATGTTGCATGGCGCTATTGCGAGTCGTCGATCGCGACGGGATCGAGCACGAGGTGGACGCTAAGACCGGCCTGAAGGTGATGGAGAACCTGCGTGAGCTCGACTACGGCGTCGCGGCCATCTGCGGCGGCATGTGCTCGTGCGCGACCTGTCACGTCTATGTCGATCCCGAATGGCAGGCGAAGCTGCCCGCCATGATGTCGGACGAGCGCGAGCTGCTCGGTGAGCTGGCGCACTACCGCGAGAATTCGCGCCTGTCCTGTCAGCTCGAGTTCACGCCGGCGCTCGCCGGGCTGCGCGTGACCGTGGCACCGGACGAGTAAGGGCGATGTCCGCTGCCAACGTCCAGGTCGAGACTCACGGCGCCGTGGCGCTGGTGACGCTCAACCGTCCCGAGCAATCCAACACCCTCAACCTGCAGATGGCGATGGACCTGCTGGCGGCCGCGCTGGCGTGCGCACGCAACGCTGCGGTGCGCGCCGTGGTGCTCACCGGCGCCGGCCGCAACTTCTCCTTCGGCGGCGACCTGCGGGCCATGGGTACGCGCGAGCGCGCGCTCGACGACCACATTCGCGAGCTCACCACCTACCTGCACGCGGCGATCTCGCACTTCGTGCGCATGGACGCCCCGGTGGTCGCGGCCGTCAACGGCACCGCCGCCGGTGCCGGCGTGGGCCTGGTCGCCATGGCGGATCTGGCGCTGTGCGCGCGCAGCGCGAAGTTCAATCTGGCCTATACGAGCGTCGGACTCACGCCCGATGGCGGCACGACCTTCCTGCTGCCGCGCACGGTGGGGCACAAGCGCGCCATGGAGCTGCTGCTGCTCAACCGCGTGCTCGGCGCCGAGGAGGCGCTCTCCTGGGGGCTCGTGAACGAAGTGGTGGCGGACGAACGGCTGCTCGAGCGTGCGGTGGAGGTGGCCGAGCGGCTGGCGCACGGGCCGCGCACCGCCTTCGGCGCGACCAAGCGCCTGATCGCCCACTCCCTCGGCGCCCTCGAAGCGCAGATGGTCCTCGAGAGCGAGACCATCGCCGCCCAGGCGACCAGTCCCGACGCCGCGGAAGGGATCGATGCGTTCCTCGGCAAGCGCAAGGCGCGCTTTCCGGGCAAGGGCCCGCGCTGAGGCCGCAGGCCGGGACCTCTCTCATGATGTCTTTCGCCGCGGCGCTGGCAGTTGCCCTGGTTGTGATCGTGGTGCGCGTGTACTTCAAGCTGCGCGCCGCAGCGCGCGCCCGGGTGGCCGGCTGGGACGCGCAGCTCATCGAGCGGCTGCGGGCACGCGGCTATGTGCCCTTCAACGACTATGCGGTGGATTTCTTCCTCGCCCTGCCGGACCAGTCATCCTGCCAGGACGTGCGTGCGCGCCTCGAGCCCGAATTCAGCGTCGACGTGAAGCCGATGCAGGACGAGGCCGAGTTTCCCTTCAGTCTCCACGCCACCAAGAGCATGCGGCTCATCCTGCCCGACATGCAGGCACTCAGCGCGCGCATGACGGCGCTCGCCAGTGAGTTTCACGGGCGCTATGACGGTTGGGCGGCGTGAGTCTCAAGACGGCGCGATCGAAGCTAGAGAGTCTTCGGGGCCGCCGCGAACCCATCCCACCGCTTCGCCCAGTCGTCAGCGCTTCTCGGTCTGGCGCCTGACGGCTTCTTCGGCGGCGGCGATCGCGTCCGGGTCGCCGAGGTAACGGCTGTCGCGCGGTTTGAGCTGCGCGTCGAGCTCGTAGAGCAGCGGCACACCGGTCGGGATGTTGAGCTCGACGATCTCGCTCTCGCTCACCTCGTCGAGCATCTTCACCATGGCGCGCAGGCTGTTGCCGTGCGCGACCACCAGCACGTTACGGCCTGAGCGCAGCTCCGGCGCGATGCGCGCGTGCCAGTAGGGCAGGACGCGTGCCAGCGTGTCCTTGAGGGACTCGGTCGCCGGCAGGTCCTGCGGCGCGACGCCGGCGTAGCGCGGATCGAAGCGCGGATGACGCTCGTCGTCCGCCGCGAGCGCCGGCGGCGGGATGTCGTAGCTGCGGCGCCAGACCTTCACCTGCGCCTCGCCATGCTGGGCGACGGTCTGCGCCTTGTTGAGACCCTGCAGCGCCCCGTAGTGGCGCTCGTTGAGGCGCCACGAGCGCTCGACCGGCACCCACATGCGGTCCATCTCGTCGAGCATGATCCACAGCGTACGAATCGCGCGCTTCAGCACCGAGGTGAAGGCGGTGCCGACCTCGAGCCGCTCCTTGAGGAGCTCGCGGCCGGCCTGGGCTGCCTCGGCCCTGCCCTGAGCGGTCAGGTCGACGTCGGTCCAGCCGGTGAAGAGATTCTCGAGGTTCCAGGCGCTCTGGCCATGACGCACCAGGATCAGTTTTCCGACCATCCAGAATGCTCCCGCGCACGCAGCCGGCAAAAGTCACTTTTGCCGGCGGCAACGAAGCTGATGTCCGCCGAAATCGCTCCCCGATGCGCAGCCGGCAAAAACCGCGCTTTTTGCCGGCGGTCAACGGAGTAATGTCCGCCAAAATCGCTTCCTGCGATTTTGGCCTATTAACCAGCGAGCTTGCGGACCGTCTCCACGCCTACGGTCAGCGTGGCGAAGTCGGCGGCGCCGGCGGCGCGCATGTCGTTGAGCGTACGTTGCCAGTGCGCGAGCTCCTTGCCCGCCGCCTCGATCCAGGCGCCGACGCGCGCGCTCGCGCTGCCGCGCTCGTGGCGGCTCAGCACGCGCTCGGTGAGGCGGCGGTGCACGCGCAGCGCGCCGTCGCGCAGCCCGGTGCGGGCGATCGCCTGCCACGGCCCGTCGACGCTCAGCTTCTCGATCCGGGTCCGCAGCCAGTCGATGCCGGTGCGCGTTCCGACCTCGAAGTAGACGCGTGCCGTCTCGGTGACGCTCACGCGGTCGGCCGCGGAGATCTCGGCGATGTCGAGCGCCGCATTGAGCGCCTCGAGGCTGGCGATGCGTGCGGCGAGGTGCGGCGGCAGTCCCGCCTGCGTATAGCGTCCGCGCGCCTCGCCGAAGCGCAGCAGCTCATCGCCGGTCAGGAGCTCGGCGACGTGCACCTCGAGCTCGTGCACGGCGCCGCGGAATTCCTTGACCGCGGCGTCGACCTGCAGGCCGCGCCGGCGCGCGCCGAGCAGCCAGTAGGTCGCATGCCGCAGCAGGCGGCTCGTCTGGAAGGCCGCCTCGTACTGCAGCTTCGCGGGCACGCGGTTGTCGAGGGCCTCGATCTGCTCCCAGACCTCGCGCATCGCGAAGATCTCGCGCGCCGCCGTATAGGCGCGGGCGATCTGCGCCGGCTCCGCACCCGTGTCTTCCTGCGCGCGCGGCACGAAGGTCGGCCCCATGCGGTTCACCAGGCTGTTTGCGGTCGCGGTGGCGATGATCTCGCGGCGCAGCCGGTGGTGGGCGATGGCGCGCGGGAAGCGCTCCCGCAACGGCGCGGGGAAGTAGCGCTCGAGCTCGTGCGACAGGTACGGGTCCTCGGGCACGTCGGAGGCGAGCAGG
>DASQIP010000005.1:0-13531 GCA_035631515.1 Steroidobacteraceae bacterium | reverse complement strand
CTCGGTGATCTTCATCGCGGGGAATCTGCCGATGAAGACCGAGATCACCCCGCTCCTCATCGTCATCCATCTCGAGCAGTTCGACTACCGCGGCGCGGCGGCGCTCGGCGTGGTGATGCTGCTGATGTCGTTCGCGGTGCTCCTCACCATCAACCTGCTGCAGGCGTGGGGCCGGCGGCGCCACGTGCAGGCGGCGCACTGATGGCGACCGCACTGCCGCCCGCCGCACCCGGCGCCGCGCTGCCGGCGGACACGGCGCGCCCGGGCCATAACAATTGGGTGAGCGCCGCCGTACGGTGGCTCTTCATCGGCGTGTCGCTCGCCTTCCTGGCTGCGCTGCTCATCGCGCCGGTCGCGACGGTGTTCGCCATGGCGCTGGCACGCGGCTTCGAGGTCTACCTCACGCGCTTCGCCGATCCCGACACGCGGGCGGCCATCCGCCTCACGCTCGTCAACGCGGCGGTGGTGGTGCCGGTCAACACGGTGTTCGGGCTGGCGGCCGCCTGGGCGATCGCCAAGTTCGAGTTCCGCGGCAAGAGCGTGCTGATCACGCTCATCGACCTGCCGCTGGCGATCTCGCCGGTGATCGCCGGCATGGTATTCGTGCTGCTGTTCGGCCTGCACGGCTGGTTCGGCGCGTGGCTGCAGGAGCACGACATCAGCGTGATCTTCGCGCTGCCCGGCATCATGCTCGCCACCATGTTCGTCACCTTTCCCTACGTCGCGCGCGAGCTGATCCCGCTGATGCAGCAGCTCGGCAACGACGAAGAGGAAGCCGCCATCACGCTCGGTGCGGGCGGGTGGATGACCTTCTTCCGGGTGACGCTGCCGCGGATCCGCTGGGGCCTGCTCTACGGGCTGATCCTGTGCAACGCGCGCGCCATGGGCGAGTTCGGCGCGGTGTCGGTGGTCTCGGGCCACATCCGCGGGCTCACCAACACGATGCCGCTGCACATCCAGATCCTCTACGACGAATACAACTTCGTGGGTGCATTCGCGGTCGCCTCGCTCCTCACGCTGCTGGCCGGGCTCACGCTGGTGGTGAAGACCCTGGTCGAGCGCACCGGCTACCGCAGGCGCTAGACGATGCCGGGGCGGCTCGCGCGGCTGTTGAACTCCTGGTGGCCCGATCCGGCACGCACCGGCCTCGGCTGGTGGTTGATCGCCATCCACGTGACGCTGGTGCTGCTGGTCGGCGGCGGCATCACCTGGTCCGCCAGCCGCGAGCTGCACGAGCTCGCCGACGCCCAGGGCAAGGCGCGCGTGCAACTCGCCGCCGCCACCGCGCGCGAGGACCTGCGGCGCATGGCCGAGGACGCGCTCGCGGCTGCGCGTGCGCTCGCCGAGCGCCCGGCGCTACAGCGCCTGGCGGCGGAGGGCCAGAGCGACGCGCTGCCGCCACTGCTGCGGCGCTCGTGCGCGGCGGCCGCCGTCGATGCCTGCGCGGTCATCACCGGCAAGGACGTGATCGCGGTCTCGGGCCCCGCGGTCGACTGGAGCCAGGTCATCACCGCGGGCACCGAGCAGGGCACGAGCTTCATGACGCTGCCGGCGCTCGAGCGCGTGCCGGTGCTCGGCGCCTGGGCGCCGCTCTCCGGCAGCGCGCAGCTGCGTCTCTACGTCGTGCGGCGCCTCGACGAGCGGCTCGCGGCGACCCTCTCGCACCTGACGGGAACGGAGGTCAGGCTCATCGATTACCGCGTGTACACCGCCGGTGCCGTCAACGCGTTCACGCCGCTGTACTCCGCGGCGCTCGCCGATGGGCACTCGGCGGTGCTGCGCATCGACTCCCAGGATACTTACGCGGCGAGCGTACCGGTGTTCGCCTCGACCGGCGAGGCCATCGCCCTCATCGAGACGTTGTTGCCGACGCGGGCGGTCGACGGCACGGCCCGTACCCTGATCAGGAAGCTGCTGGTGACCGCGCTCATCCTGGCGGCGCTCGCGGTGCTCGCCGGAGTACTGCTCGGCGAGCTGGTGGCCGCTCCGGTGCGTGCCCTCACCGCCGCCGCGATGCGCATCGGCTCGGGCGACTTCTCCGCATCCATCCCCGCGGGCGGTGCCGCCGAGGTCGGCGCGCTGGCGCGCACCATGGAGGACATGCGCCGCAACCTCATCGACCTCACCAGCACGCTGCGCCAGCGCGAGGCCGAGGCGCGCGCGGTACTCGGCGGCATCGTCGAGGGAGTGTACGCGGTCGATCGCGAGCGCTCGATCCGCTACCTGAATCCCCAGGCAGCGCGCCTCCTCGGCGTGTCGCCGGAGGAAGCGCTGGGGCGCTTCTGCGGCGACGTGTTGAGACCTCAGGCCGAGGACGGCCGGCGGCCCTGCGATTTCCGCTGTCCGATCCTCAGGGCGCGCGCCGAGGGCAGCGGCCGCGCGCTCGAGCGTCTTACCGCGGCGCCGGGCACGGCGCGTCCGACCGTCATCGTGAGCGCCGCGCCGGTGGACGGACTGCAGGTGCAGGTGATGCGCGAGGCGGGCGGGGTAGCCGATGAACGGGCGGTCCCGCGCGGCCCTCAGGGCGCGTAGATCTGGTCGAACACGCCGCCATCGCTGAAGTGTGTCCGCTGCGCGGCGGCCCAGCCGCCGAAGTCCGCGATGCTGACCAGCTTCAGCGCCGGGAAGCGCGCCGCGTAGCGCGCCGCGACCTCGGGGTCGCGCGGCCGGTAGAAGTGGCGCGCGACGACCTCCTGGCCCTCCTTGCTGTAGAGGTACGCGAGGTAAGCCGTCGCGACCGCGCGCGTGCCGTGGCGCAGCGCCACCTCGTCGACGACCGCCACCGGCGGCTCGGCGAGAATACTCACCGACGGTACCACGATCTCGAGCTGGTCGGCGCCGAGCTCGCGCACCGCGAGCTGCGCCTCGTTCTCCCAGGCGATCAGCACGTCGCCGAGCCCGCGCTGCACGAACGTCGTGGCCGAGCCGCGCGCACCGGTGTCGAGCACCGGGACGTTCCGGTACAGCCGCCGCACGAACTCGCGCGCGCTCGCCTCGCTTCCGCCCGGCTGTGAGAGCGCCCACGCCCAGGCGGCCAGGTAGTTCCAGCGCGCGCCGCCCGAGGTCTTGGGGTTCGGCGTAATGACCGAGAGCCCGGGCCGCACCAGATCGCCCCAGTCGTGGATGTTGCCCGGATTGCCGCGGCGGACCAAGAACACGATCGTCGAGGTATAGGGGGCGCTGTTGTCGGGCAGGCGGCTCTGCCAGTTGAGGGGCAGCAGCTTTCCCTGAGCGGCGATGGCGTCGATGTCGGCGGCGAGTGCCAGCGTCACGACATCGGCCGCCAGCCCGTCGATCACCGAGCGCGCCTGCTTGCCCGAGCCGCCGTGCGACTGATCGACGCGCACCCGCTGGCCGGTCCGTGCGAGCCAGTAGCGCGCGAAAGCGCCGTTGAAGTCGGCGTACAGCTCGCGCGTCGGGTCGTAGGAGACGTTGAGGAGCGTCACCTGCGCGGCGGTGCCCGCGTGCCGGCCGTCGCAGGCGCTGAGCGCCGCGAGCCCGGCGAGCAGGCTGAGCCCGGCCAGCAGCAGACGGCGAACGCCCGGCATCATTGCATGCTCGGCCCGCTCGGCGCTGCGCTGTCAGTCGCCGGCGGCCGACAGCCCGAGCGCGCGCAGCAGGTGCGGCTCGAGCGCATCGGCGCACTCCCACACCGAGCGCGGACCGCCGAGCGCGGCGAGCTGCGTCATCCTGAGCCCCTGGTAGCCGCAGGGGTTGATGCGCGAGAAGGGCTCGAGATCGAGCGCCACGTTGAGCGCGAGGCCGTGATAGCTGCCGTTGCGCCGCACGCGCACGCCGACGCTCGCGAGCTTGTCGCCGGCGACGTACACGCCGGGGGCGCTGCGGCGCGCCTCGGCGGCGATGCGAAATTCGGCCGCGAGGCCGATCACGGCGCGCTCGAGCGCGCTGACGAAGTCGCGGATGCCGAAACTCAGCCGCCTGAGGTCGATGAGCGGATACACCACCAGCTGTCCCGGGCCGTGATAGGTCACCTGTCCGCCGCGGTCGATCTGCACCACCGGGATGTCGCCGGGCGCGATGAGGTGCGCGCGGCTCGCGTTGGCGCCGAGCGTGAACACCGGCGGGTGCTCGAGGAACCAGATCTCGTCCGGCGTCGAGGCAGTGCGCTCCCCGGTGAAGCGCTGCATCGCGCGCCAGGTGGGCTCGTAGGCGACGCGTCCGAGGCGGCGGATGAACGCCGCAGGAATCGCGCCCCGCGCCGCCGGCGCAGGCAGCGCGGCGGCCGCGGCCGCGTGCGCGCCCGCGGCGCTCACTGCGCGAGGCTCCGGTTATCGAGGCCGGCGTTGTTGCGGTTGAGCGCCTGCTCCGCCCGGTAGCTCGAGCGCACCAGCGGCCCCGACACGCACTCGAGAAAACCGCGCGCCAGCGCGAGCTCACGGTAGCGATCGAACTCCGCCGGCGTCACGAAGCGCTCGACCGGGAGGTGATTGAGCGTCGGGCGCAGATACTGCCCGAGGGTCACGATGTCGACCTGCGCGGCGCGCAGATCGCCGAGCGTCGCGGCGATCTCCTCGTCGGTCTCGCCGAGGCCCAGCATCAGACTGCTCTTGGTGAGCACCGACGGCCGGTGGCGCTTGGCGTGCGCGAGCACGCCGAGCGTCTGCTCGTAACCGGCGCGCGGATCGCGCACCGGATGCGTCAGCCGCCGCACGGTCTCGATGTTCTGCGCGAACACGGCTACGCCTGAGTCGACCACCGTGGCGACGTCGGCCAGCACCCCGCGGAAATCGGGCGTCAGCGCCTCGACCGCGGTGTGCGGATTGCGGCGCCGGATGGCGCGCACGCAGGCGGCGTAGTGCGCGGCGCCACCGTCGGGAAGATCATCGCGGTCGACGGAGGTGAGCACGACGTAGCCGAGCTTCATCAGCTCGACGGTGCGGGCGGCGTTCTCCGGCTCCTCGGCGTCGAGCCAGCCGTGCGGGTTGCCCGTGTCCACGGAGCAGAAGCGGCAGGCGCGTGTACATACCGCGCCCATCAGCATCAGCGTCGCGGTGCCGGCGTTCCAGCACTCGCCGATGTTGGGGCACTTGGCCTCCTCACATACCGTGGCGAGCCGGTGCTCGCGCACCACGGCTCTGACGCCCTGAAATCCGCTGCCGGTGGGGGCGCGTGCCTTGAGCCACGGAGGTTTCCTGGAGGGCGGGGCCGGGGGGAAGCCTTTGAGCGCCTTGACGCCGTCGCGAATGGCGGTAAATCCCTGAGGCGTAAGGTATTTCTCGCCGCTGCGGGGCACCGCCGCGTCGGCCGTTACGACCGGAATCCCTTTGAGCTGCGCCATGGGTTCATTGTAGCGCACGCAGCCGCGCGTCCAGCGCCGCGAGGCGCTCGGCGGTCCCGACATCGCTCCACGCGCCCCGGTGCAGCTCGCCGCGCGCACGCCGCGCGCCGATCGCGCGGTTGAGGAGCGGCAGCAGCGGGAAACGCTCGCCGCTCGCGCCGTCGAAGAACTCGCGCCGGAACACGCCGACACCCGAATAGGTGAAGCGGTCGCGGTCGCGGCTCACCACGAGGTCGCCGTCGAGCCCGAAATCCCCGCGCAGGTTGTGCGGCGGATTCGGCACGAGCACCAGATGCGCGTGCGCGCCGTCCTCGAGCGCCAGGGCGCCGAAATCGATATCGGTCCAGATGTCGGCATTCACCACCAGGAACGGGCCGGGCCCGAGCAGCGGCGCCGCCCGCAAGATGCCGCCGCCGGTCTCGAGCGGCACCGGCCCCTCGTCGCTCCAGGTTATCGACACGCCGTACGCGCTGCCGTCGCCGAGCGCGGCGTGCAACTGCGCGGCGAGCCACGAGGTGTTGACGACGACTTCGCGGAAGCCCGCGCGCGCGAGCGCGTCGAGGTGCCAGACGATGAGCGGCCGGCCGGCGACCGGCACCAGCGGCTTGGGAAGCGAATCGGTGAGCGGGCGCATGCGCTCGCCCCGGCCCGCCGCGAGCAGCATGGCTTTCACGCGCGCACCTCGCCGGGCGTAGCGCCGAGGACGGCGGCATTGGCGCGCGGCAGCGCCGGCGCGACGCGCTCCCCGAGAAAGCGCCCGAGGGCGGAAAGCTCGGCATACTGCGCGCAGGTCTCGCGCACGTACGCGAGCACGCGCGGCAGGTCCGCGAGATACCCCGGCTTGCCGTCGCGGTACCACAGGCGGCAGAAGATGCCGAGCACCTTGAGGTGCCGCTGCACGCCGATGAGATCGAACCAGCGCAGGAACTCGGCCGCGCTCGCTCCCGCCGGGCCGCCCGCGGCTGCGAGCCGCGCGCGGTAGCCGCTCACCCAGCCGACCACGCGCGCGCGCGGCCAGGCGATATAACAGTCCTTGAGGAGCGACACCAGGTCGTAGCCGACCGGCCCGCACAGCGCGTCCTGGAAGTCGATCACTCCGGGGTTGCGGGTGCCCACCACCATGAGGTTACGGGAGTGATAGTCGCGATGCACGAATACCGCCGGTTGCGCCAGTGCCTCGTGAATGAGAAACGCGAAGCTGTCGGCGATCAGCTGCGCTTCCGCGCCGCGCACTTCGAGCGCCAGGTGGCGCGCGAGCAGCCAGTCGGGCATGAGCCCGAGCTCCTGCTCGAGCGCCGCGCGGTCGTAGGGCGGCAGCTCCCGGCTCGCCTCGCGTCCGCGCACCTGGATTGCGGCGAGCGCGGCCAGCGCATCGCGATACAGCGGCTCGGGGTCGTCGCCGGCGTTGAGGCGCTCGAGGTACAGCGTGGTGCCGAGGTCCTCGAGCAGCAGCAGCCCGCGGTCGACGTCGGTCTCGTGCACGTGCGGCACGTGCGTGCCGAGCGACTCGAGCAGCCGCGACACCTTGAGATACGGGCGCACGTTCTCCCGCTGCGGCGGCGCGTCCATCACGATGTAGGTCGCCCCTGCCGTGAACACGCGGAAGTAACGCCGGAAGCTCGCATCGCTGGAAGCGGGCTCGATACGCGTCGCCGGCAGCTTGAGCTCGCGCGACAACCATTCAGCGATCAGCGCCAGGCGCGCGTCGGTATGGGGCATGATGGGAATCCGCTTGGGTTGCGGCGCGCCATTATAATGCCGCTCTTAATGATGCGTCCGGGCACATTCGTCCTTGCCGTCATCGCGCTCGGCTGCATCATGCCCGCGGCCCGGGCCGGGGATCCGCCCTGCCCGTCACAGATTACGCCGCCCGGCACGGACGCTGGCGCCGCCCCGCCCGCCAGCGCGCCCGCCCCGAGGCCTGCGGGCGCGGCGCGCGGTGCCGGCAAGATCGAGATCAAGGCCGACGCCGCCGACGTGAGCGTCGATGGCAAGGGGTCCCTCAGGGGCGATGTCGTGGTCCGCCAGGGCGATGTCGAGCTGCGCGCCGGCGAGATGCAGATCGACAAACCCAGGGAGTACGTGAAGAGCGACGGGCGCATCGACTACGACGACCCGCTGGTGCACGTCACGGGCGCCGGCGGCAGCTACTCGGCGGCTACCGGCGCCGAGTTCCATGGCGCGCAGTTCGATCTGCGCGCGCGCGGCGCGCGCGGCGCCTCCGACAGCCTGGCGCTGACGCCCGACGGCGTGCTGCGACTGAAGAACGTCACCTTCACCACCTGTCCGCCGGCGCACGAGGCGTGGGACCTCAGGGCCAGCAGCATCACGCTCGACACCCGTAACCAGATCGGTACCGGGCGCGGTGCGCGCATCGATTTCCTCGGCCTGCCGCTGCTGTATCTGCCCTGGGTATCGTTCCCCCTGAGCAGCGAGCGCAAGAGCGGCTTCCTGTTCCCGAGCGTCGGCAGCACCTCGAACAGCGGCTTCCAGCTCGCGGTTCCCTACTACTGGAACATCGCACCCAACGCCGACTTCACCTTCCAGCCGGTCGAGTACACCAAGCGGGGGCCCGACCTGGGAGGCGACCTGCGCTTCCTCACCGCCGGCCAGAGCGGCGAGCTGCAGTGGAATTACCTGCCGAACGACACCGTGTACAAGCAGGGCAGCCGCAGCCGCGTGCAGCTCAACGACGTGGCGACGCTGCCGGCGGACGTGCGCCTCACCATCGATGCGCAGACGGTGAGCGACGTCCTCTACTTCCAGGATTTCTCGCAGAGCCCGGCCGGCACCAGTACCTCGTTCCTGAACCGCAGCGCCACGCTCTCCTACCGCGACGCGCACTGGAGCATCGACGGCCAGGCGCAGCAGTACCAGACCATAGACACGACGCTGCTGGTCGACGAGCGCCCCTATGCGCGCGTGCCGCGGCTCTCGGTAGCCAGCGACTACGTGCTGTTCGGCGTTCTTCACTACGGCTTCGAGTCGGAGATCGTCGACTTCCAGCATGCGCCGAGTACGCCGGCGCTGCCGCCGCTGCCGCCGCTGCCGCCGCTGCCGACCGGCTGGCGCGAGGACGTGACGCCGGCCGTCTCGCTGGACCTCGCCGGTCCCGGCTATTTCCTGCGGCCGGCGCTCGCCTGGCGCGCGACCTACTATCAGCTCGCGGGGACGATCCCGGGAGCCCCGACCTCGCTGTCGCGTACGCTGCCGCTCGCGAGCGTCGACTCAGGACTCGTGCTGGAGCGCGAATCGGGTGCGCACGCGGCGCGCACGCTGACGCTCGAGCCGCGCATTCAGTACCTGTACGTCCCCTACCGCGACCAGAGCGCGCTGCCGGTGTTCGATACCGGGCTCCCCGACCTGAACGCGGTGGAGCTGTTCCGCACCAACCGCTACGTGGGTGCCGACCGCGTGAGCGATGCCAGGCAGCTGACCGCCGGACTCACCAGCCGGCTGCTCGATGCGCAGAGCGGACGGCAGTACCTCGCCGCGACCATCGGCCAGAGCTCTTACTTCACGACGCCGCGCGTGACACTGCCCGGGGAGACGCCGCTCAGCGCGCCGCACTCGGACTTCGTCGCGCAGCTCGCCCTCACCGCCTTCGCCGACTGGTACGCGGACGCCGGGGTGCAGTGGGATCCGGACCATCAGCGCAGCGAGCGCACGCAGCTCAACCTGCAGTACAAGCCGGCACCCGATACCGTGGTCAACCTGAGCTACCGCTACCAGCGCTTCGCGCAGCTGCCAGAGTTCGTGCAGGGAGTGCAGCTGCCGTGCGACCCGGCGATACCGATCCAGCCCGGCATGCCGACCGGCTGCGACAATCAGGGCTTCGACCAGGTGGACGGCTCGGCCGCCTTCCCCATCCACCGCTCCTGGAACCTGTTCGCCCGCGAGGTGTTCGACCTGCGCAATCACGAGGAGCTGGAGCGATTCGCCGGCTTCGAGTACCGTGCGTGCTGCTGGCGGCTGCGGCTCGGCGCCCGGCGCTACGTCAGCAGCTTCACCGGCTCGCGGGATACCGGAGTCTGGCTGCAGCTGGAACTTGCGGGACTGGCCGGTGTCGGATCGGCTTCGGACACCTCGCTCAGCGAGGAGATCCGGGGCTACACTCCCGCGGATACGAGCGCCCGGAAAATCAAGGCCCCCTGAGGGCCCCTCCTGACCCTTAAGGAACCGAAGCGATGCGGCGGATCATGACCCCGGCCCTCTCCCTTGTCGCCCTGAGCGTCGCGGCGCTCGCCGCGTGCGCAACCGCCGCGGCGCAGACCCGCGAGCTCGACACCCGGGGCGTGATGCTCGATCGCATAGCCGCCATCGTCAACGACGGTGTCGTGCTCAACAGCGATCTCGACACGCAGGTCGAGGCGGTGGGCGAGCGGCTGCGGCAGCAGAAGCTGGAGCTGCCGCCGCAGAACGTGCTGCGCCAGCAGGTGCTCGAGCGCCTCGTGCTGCAGGAGATCCAGCTGCAGCGCGCCCAGCACGATGGCATCAAGATCACGGACGAGACGCTGAATTCCGCCCTCGCCGATGTCGCAAAGCGCAACAACCTCACCCTGTCGCAGCTGCCTCAGGCGCTCGCCGATCAGGGCATCGAGTACGCCGCCTACCGCGACGACATGCGCAAGGAAATCACGCTGTCGATGCTGCGCCAGCGCGACGTCCTCGAGCGCATCGTGGTCACGCCGAAGGAGATCGACCAGTACCTCGAGAAGCAGGCCAGGAAACCCTCGGGGAACTTCGAGTACAACGTCTCCCACATCCTGATCGCGGTTCCGCAGGAAGCGACCCAGGCGCAGCTCGACGAGGCCGCGCGGCGCGCCAACGAGGTCTACCAGAAGGCGACCGGCGGCGAGGACTTCGCGCGCCTCGCGGTCGCGTACTCGAGCAGCCAGACGGCCCTCGAGGGCGGCTCACTCGGCTGGCGCAAGGAGAGCGAGCTGCCGACCTTCCTCACCGAGGTGGTCGCGAAGTTGAAACCCGGTGAAGTCAGCCAGCCGTTGCGGACCCCGACCGGTTTTCACCTGGTGAAGCTCAACGAGGTGCGCGGCTCCGAGGCCAAGGCCATCGAGAATCAGGTCCACACCCGCCACATTCTCATGAAGACCACCGACCTCGCCGACGACGCCACCGTCAGGCTGAAGCTCAACGCGCTGCGCGAGCGCATTTTGAAGGGCGAGGAGTTCGCCGGCCTCGCCCAGACCAACTCCGAGGATCCGGGCTCGGCTGCCCAGGGCGGGGACCTCGGCTGGACCGGACCCGGGAGCTTCGTGCCCGAGTTCGAGCAGCAGATCGCGAATCTGAAGGACAACGAGATCAGCGAGCCGTTCAAGACGCAGTACGGCTGGCACATCGTGCAGATGCTCGGCCGTCGCCAGTTCGACGCCACCGACGAGGTCAAGCGGCGCAAGGCGATGGAGGCGATCCGCGCCAGCAAGGCGGACGAGGAGACCGAGATCTGGCTGCGACGCCTGCGCGACGAGGCGTACGTGGAGTTCAAGTCTTAGCCCGCCGGGCGGCGGCGGCATGATTCCCCGAATCGCACTGACATCGGGTGAGCCCGCGGGGATCGGCCCGGAGCTGTGCCTGAAGCTCGCCGCACGCGAGCTGCCGTGCGAGCTCGTGTGTCTGGGCGATGCCGGGCTGCTCACCGAGCGCGCCCGGCTGACGCACGCGGCGATCGAGCTGCGGCCCTATGCGGCGCACCAGCCGCGCACGCGCGAGCCCCACCGGCCGGGCACGCTGCTGTTCGAGTCCTGCGCGCTCAAGACCGCGAGCAGCCCCGGGCGGCTCGAGCGGCGCAATTCGGCCTACGTCCTCGCGCTCCTCGACCGCGCCGCGGAGGGCGCGCTCGCCGGCGAGTTCGACGCCGTGGTCACCGCCCCGGTCCACAAGGGCATCATCAACGACGCCGGCGTGGCATTCCTCGGCCACACCGAGTATTTCGCGCAGCGCGCCCACGCCGCGCACCCGGTGATGATGCTGACGACCGGCGCGCTGCGCGTGGCGCTCGCGACCACGCACCTGCCGCTGGCCGCGGTCAGCGCCGCCATCACCGTCGACTCGCTGTGCCTGACGGGCGCGATCCTGGCGCGCGCCCTGACGCAATGGTGGGGGATCGGCGCGCCGCGCATCGCCGTCTGCGGCCTGAACCCGCACGCCGGCGAGGGCGGCTATCTCGGCGACGAGGAGCTGAAGGTCATCGGGCCGGCGGTCGAGCGCATGCGGCGCGCCGGGCTCGACGCCCGCGGGCCGCTGCCCGCCGACACGGTGTTCGTCCCGCAAATGCTCGCGCAGTTCGACGCCGTGCTCGCCATGTATCACGACCAGGGCCTGCCGGTCGTCAAGCATGCCGGTTTCGAGCGCGCCGTGAACGTCACGCTCGGGTTGCCGTTCGTGCGCACCTCGGTGGACCACGGCACGGCGCTCGAGCTGGCCGGCAGCGGCACGGCCGACGCCGGCAGCCTCGCCGCCGCCGTGCACCTCGCGGCCGAGCTCAGCCGGCGGTAGCAGCTCATGGCGCGCGCCGCAGCCTCGGGCAGGCCGCCGCGCCGCAAGCGCTTCGGCCAGCACTTCCTGCACGAGCGGGGCGCGATCGAGCGCATCGTCGCGGCGCTCGCGCCGCGCGCCGGCGATCATCTGGTCGAGATCGGGCCCGGGCGCGGCGCGCTCACCCGGCAGCTGCTCGCGTGTGGCGGCTGCACGCTCGATGCAATCGAGATCGACCGCGATCTCGCGGCTGAGCTCGGCGCCGCCTTCGCGGGCGACGCGCGCCACGCGCTGCACGTCGCCGATGCTCTCGAGTTCGACTTCACGGGCCTCGCGGCGCTGCGCGGCGGACGGCTGCGCATCGTCGGCAACCTTCCCTACAACATCTCCACTCCGCTCCTGTTCCATCTGGCTGCGCACGCCGCTGCGCTCGCCGATGCCCACGTCATGTTGCAGCGGGAAGTCGTGGCGCGCCTCGCGGCCCGGCCCGGTGGCGGCGAATACGGCCGGCTCACCGTGATGCTCGCCCCGCGCGTCGACGTCGCGCGGCTCTTCGACCTGGGGCCCGGCGCCTTCCAGCCCCCGCCGAGGGTGTGGTCGGCGGTGGCGCGCCTCACGTTCCTCCCCGAGCCGCGCTTCGCCGTCGCCCGCCATTATGCCGAGCTGGTGCAGACGGCCTTCGCGCAGCGCCGCAAAACGCTGCGCAACGCCCTCGCCCGTCTCATGAGCGGCGCCGAGATCGCCGCCTGCGGGATCGATCCCGGCGCCCGTCCCGAGACGCTGGCGCCGCAGGAATTCAACACCCTGGCGCTGGCGCTCGACCGCACGCGCCTCTCGGGCTAGGCTTGGAATTCCGGATGGCGCGCTGCCGGGGAGGCTTCGATGACGGTCTACCGTCGCATCCTGCTGGTCGTGGATCTGACCGAGGACAGCCTGATCCTCGGGCGCCGCGCCGCGGCGCTGGCCGGCGCGCTCGGCGCCGGGATCGAGCTGCTGCACGTCGTGGAGTTCATCCCGGTCGAGCCCATGGGCGAGACGCTGATGCCCTCGGTGCCGATCGAGGAAGAGCTGCTCGAGCGTGCCCGGACGCGCCTCACCGCCCTCGCCGCCGACTTGGGGCTCGCCGGCGCGCCCTGCCGGGTCGAGAGCGGCAACGTCAAATCCGAGATCGTGCGGGTGGCACGCGAGCGGCAGGCCGATCTCATTATGTTGGGCAGCCGCGAGCGCCACGGCCTTTCGATCCTCGTCAACCTCACCGAGGACACGGTGCTGCACGCCGCCCCCTGCGATGTGCTGGCGATGCGCGTGGGGCGATCGTGAGGAATTGCTAGAATCGCCATCATGACGCAGCACGAGCACAAGATCCGCGTCGACGTCGAGACCAGCTATCTCGACGAGCAGTCCGACCCGCGCGAGCGCCGCTTCGTTTTCTCCTACACCATCACCATCCGCAACGAGGGGCAGGTGCCGGCGCGGCTGCTGACGCGGCACTGGGTCATCACCGATGCCAATGGCAAGGTGGAGGAAGTGCGCGGCGACGGCGTAGTGGGCGAGCAGCCGTACCTCAAGCCCGGGCAGGGCTTCCGCTACTCGAGCGGCGCGGTGCTCGAGACGCCGGTGGGCGCCATGCAGGGCAGCTACCAGATGCTGGCCGACGACGGCGCGCACTTCGACGCGCCGATCGAGCCGTTCCGCCTGGCCATGCCCGGCATCGTGCAGTGACGCGCTATGCGATCGGCG
>DASQIP010000004.1:0-21689 GCA_035631515.1 Steroidobacteraceae bacterium | reverse complement strand
TCGAACGCGGTCGAGCCGCTGCGCATGGCGAACAGCCTCACGGGGCAGCCGGTTTACGACTGGTCGATCGTCAGTCTCGACGGCCAGCCGACCCCGGCGAGCAACGGTCTGCAGCTCTCACCCACCATCGCGCTCGAGCAGGCAGGCAACGTCGACATTCTGTTCGTCTGCGGCGGCGTCGAGGTCCAGGACGCGGTCTCGCCCCGGGTGCTCGCGGCGCTGAAACGCCTGGCCGAGCGACGGGTACCGCTGGGGGCGCTGTGCACCGGCGGCTACGCGCTCGCCAAGGCCGGCCTGCTCGAGAAATATCGCGCCACCATCCACTGGGAGAACCTCTCGGCGCTGCGCGAGGAATTCCCCCGCATTCACTTGAGCGATCAGCTCTTTACCATCGACCGCGACCGCTTCACGTGCTCCGGCGGCGTCGCGCCGCTCGATCTCATGCTGCACCTGGTGGAGCAGAAGCTCGGAGCGCGCATCTCGCAGCAGATCTCCGAGCAGTTCATCGTCGACCGCATCAGGAGCGGCCGCGATCGCCAGTACGTGCCGCTGCGCGCCCAACTCGGTGTCAGCCACGAGAGCCTCATCAAGGTCGCTCAGCTGATGGAGGACAATATCGAGCGCCCGCTGTCGCTCGATGAGATCGCCGGGGCAACGGGCCTGTCGCGCCGCCAGATCGAGCGCCTCTTCAAACGGCACCTGAACTGCGTGCCGAAGCGCTACTACCTGCAGATGCGCCTGCGCCGCGCGCGCGAACTGCTGTTGCAGACCTCGATGCCCATCATCGACATCACCACCGCCTGCGGCTTCCAGTCGCCGCCGCACTTCTCGCGCTGCTATCGGGCGCAGTTCGGCTGTCCGCCGAGCGCCGAGCGGACGAGCCACCAGGGGAAGTTGGTCGCAGATGCGCGGGCCGAGAGCGCCCGCCTTTGAGACGCCTTGCGGGGTTTTTGCCTTAACGCGCCCGGCTGTCGCATGCGGGCATGCCGTGGTCGCGTGCCAGCACCTGCCACCCACTCCCCACCCTTACCATCGCCGCTGCAGCCCGCGCGCCTAAGCTTAGGCCGCGCATGGAGATTTCCCCCATGGCCGAGACACCCGAAGGCGAGTTCAATCTCCGCGATCTGAACGACCAGGAGCTCATCGAGCAGGTGCACGATGACCTCTACAACGGCCTGAGGGCTGAGGTCGAGGAAGCCACGCGGCTCTTTCTCGAGCGCGGCTGGAACGCCGAGAAGACGCTGAACGACGCCCTCGTCGAAGGCATGCGCATCGTCGGCATCGATTTCCGCGACGGCATTCTCTTCGTGCCCGAGGTGCTGCTCGCTGCCAACTCCATGAAGGGCGGAATGGAGATCCTGCGCCCGCTGCTCGCCGAGACCGGCGTACCGCCCATCGGCAAGATCGTCATCGGGACGGTAAAGGGCGACATCCACGACATCGGCAAGAATCTCGTGTCGATGATGCTCGAGGGTGCGGGCTTCGAGGTCATCGACCTCGGCATCAACAACCCGGTCGAGAAGTATCTGGCGGCACTCGAAGAGCACAAGCCAGACATCCTCGGTATGTCGGCGCTGCTCACGACCACCATGCCCTACATGAAGGTCGTCATCGACAAGATGAAGGAGACCGGCATCCGCAACGATTTCATCGTGCTGGTGGGTGGCGCGCCGCTCAACGAGGAATTCGGCAAGGCGGTGGGCGCAGATGCCTACTGCCGCGACGCGGCGATCGCGGTCGAAACCGCCAAGACTCTGCTGGCCGCCCGCCGCGCCGGCGGAGCCTCGCGGGCCGCGACCGCGGCCTGAGGTCAGGGTCTCCCGAATGGACGCGCCGCGCGGCACGCTCCTGATCGCCTGCGGGGCCCTGGGCCGCGAGGTTGCCGCGCTCCGGCGCGTCAACGGCTGGCAGACACTCGATGTGCACTGCCTGCCCGCGCAGCTCCACAACCGGCCCGAGCGCATCGCGCCGGCCGTGCGCGCCGAGATCGAGGCGAACCGGGGCCGCTACGCACAGATCTTCGTCGTGTACGCCGACTGCGGCACGGGCGGCGCGCTCGATGCGGTCCTCAGGCAGGAAGGGGTCGAGCGGCTGCCGGGCGCACACTGCTACGAGTTCCTGGCGACCCCGCGCGTGTTCGCGCAGCTTGCCGACGCCGAGCCTGGCACCTTCTACCTGACCGACTTCCTCCTGCGGCACTTCGAGCGGCTGGTGGTCCGCACTCTCGGTCTCGACCGCCATCCCGAGCTCGCCCAGGAGTATTTCCGCAACTACCGCAAGCTCGTGTATCTCGCGCAGCTCGAGACGCCGGGCGCCATCGAGCGAGCGCGGCAGATCGCCGAGCGCTTCGGCTTTGCCTTCGAGTATCGCTTCACCGGATACGGAGAGCTCGGCACGCGTCTCACGGCGCTGGTCGCGGGCCAGGGTGCCGCGGCATGGCAAGCCTGACCATCATCTCCTGGCGCGACATTCCCGCGCAGGTGGTTGTCAAGCGCGGCCGGGAGACGGCTAAAGTCCAGCTCTCACCGCGCTTTCAGGAAGCGGTCGACCGCGCCGCCATGCGTGCCGGCAAGGGGAGCTCGGACGCCTACCTCGCCGACTGGCAGCGCTCCGAGGCGCGTGCGTGTGGCGAGGACCTCCAGGCGGAGGCAGCGGCGGAAGCCGCGCGCATCGAAGCGCGTTTCAGCGATGAGGATCTCGAGACTCTGATCCGCGCCAAGGGTCTGGCCGCGGGCTCGTGAAGATGTACGCGGTACGGCAGTGGTCGGTGCGTCACGCGCGGGGGCTGAACAGCTTCTACCGAGGCTTCGAGTCGGCACTCGTGGCGCTCGATCCGCTGTTCCGCTTGATCGGTTATCAGCGCCTCGAACGCCCGGTGGCGCGCGTGGAGCGAGTGGTCAAGGGACTGCTCTTCGACTGCCGCATGTGCGGTCAGTGCATTCTCTCCTCCACCGGCATGTCCTGCCCGATGAACTGCCCGAAGAACCTGCGCAACGGGCCGTGCGGCGGCGTACGCGCCAACGGCCACTGCGAGGTGCGCCCGGAGATGAAATGCGTGTGGGTCGAAGCCTTCGCCGGCAGCGCGCGCATCCCCGGGGGCAGCGAGGCGCTGCGCACCGTGCAAGCGGCGGTCGACCGGCGCCTGCAGGGGAAGTCCTCGTGGCTGCGCGTAGTGCGCGAGCGCGTGGGAGCCGCGCCGTGAGGTTCGAAGACGAGCCGGTCCCGGGCTATCCCCTGCCGATCCTGCCGGGCCACACCTCACCCGGTCGGTTCGAGCGCGTGCTGCGTGCCGGACTGTTCGCGGTGACGACCGAGCTCGATCCGCCCGACTCCGCCGACCCGGAGGACGTCTACCGCCGGGCGCGCGTCTTCGACGGCTACGTCGACGCCATCAACGCCACCGACGGCTCGGGCGCCAACTGTCACATGTCGAGCGTGGCCGTGTGTGCGCTCCTCACCCGCATGGGCTACGCGCCTGTGATGCAGATCTCCTGCCGCGACAAGAACCGTATCGCCATCCAGGGCGACATCCTCGGCGCGGCGGCCATGGGCGTGTGTAACCTCCTGTGCCTCACCGGCGACGGCGTGCAGGCGGGCGACCATCCGCAGGCGTTGCCGGTTTTCGACCTCGACTGCATGTCGCTGCTCGAGACCGCCCGGACGTTGCGCGATGAGCATCGTTTCCTCTCCGGCCGCAAGATCACCTGCGCGCCGCGCGTGCTGCTCGGCGCCGCCGAGAATCCCTTCGCGCAACCGCTCGTGTGGCGTGCGCAGCGGCTCGCAAAGAAGGTCGCCGCCGGTGCGCAGTTCATCCAGACCCAGTGGTGCTACGACGTGCCGCTGCTGCGCGGCTTCATGCGGCACGTGGAAGACCTGGGACTTCTCGACAAAGTCTTCATCCTCGTGGGAGTCGGGCCGCTGCGCTCCGCCAAGTCGGCCGAGTGGATCCGCGGCCACGTGCCGGGCGTGCACATTCCCGATGAGGTAGTGAAGCGCATGGCGGGCGCCGCCGAACCAGCCGCCGAGGGCCGCAAGCTCTGCATCGATCTCATCCAGGAGATCCGCACCATCAAGGGCGTGCACGGCGTGCACGTCATGGCCTTCCGCCAGGAACATACCGTCGCCGAAATCATCGAGCGCTCCGGGGTGCTCAACGGCCGTGTGCCGTGGTATCCGGGGCGTGACCCGCAAACCAGCAGCAACAGGATGGCATCGTGACCGATACAGTGATCAGTTCCGCCACCAGGGAAGTCGTCATCGGCTTCGAGCGCCCGTTCGTCATGATCGGCGAGCGCATCAACCCGACCGGGCGCAAGATCCTCGCCGCCGAAATGGCCGCCGGCAACTTCAGCCGCGTGGAGGCCGATACCCACGCCCAGGTCGCAGCCGGCGCGCATATGCTGGACGTGAACGCCGGCATTCCGCTGGCCGATGAGCCGGCGATCCTCGCCAAAACCATACAGCTGGTGCAGTCGATCACCGATCTGCCCCTGTCTATCGATTCCTCGATCGTCGCCGCGCTCGCGGCCGGACTCGCCGTCTACAAGGGCAAGCCGCTGGTGAACTCGGTGACGGGCGAAGAGGAGCGGCTCGAGAGCGTCCTGCCGCTCGTAAAGAAGTACGGCGCGGCGGTGGTCGCGATCTCCAACGACGAGACCGGCATCTCCGAGAATCCGGACGTGCGCTTCGAGGTGGCGAAGAAGATCGTGCACCGCGCACGTGACCATGGCATTCCGGTGAGCGATATCGTCGTCGATCCACTGGTCATGCCGATTGGTGCCATCAACCAGGCAGGCGTACAGGTCATGCGCCTCCTCGGACGGCTGCGTAACGAGCTCAAGGTAAACACCACCTGCGGTGCCTCCAACGTGAGCTTCGGGCTCCCGGCACGCGAAGGCATCAGCGCGGTGTTCCTGTCGATGGCGATCGGCGCCGGGATGACCTCCGCGATCATGAACCCGCTGCATGTCGAGATCGTCAAGGCGTGCATGGGCGCCGATGTGATGATGGGTCACGACCCGGACTGCGCGCGCTGGATCCGGCGCTTCCGTGAGGCGCCGCCGATGGCCGCAGGCGGTGGTGCGGCCGCCGCGCCCGAGGGCGCGGCGCGCGGCCGGCGCGAGGGCGGTCACCGGAGGCGCGCCCAGAGCCAGGCATGAGCGGCAAGGATCCTCTCGTCGTCTTCACGCCCTCGGGCAAGCGTGGCCGCTTCCCGGCCGGAACGCAGCTGTTGCAGGCGGCGCGCAGCTTGGGCGTCGACGTCGACTCGGTGTGCGGCGGGCGGGCGCTGTGCGGGCGCTGCCAGGTGCTGGTCATGGAGGGCGACTTCCCCAAGCACGGCGTCACCTCGCAGGCCGGGCATCTCTCGGCGGTGAGCGAGGCCGAGCAGAGCTTCGCGCGGCGCCGGCCGCTGCCGCCGGGCCATCGGCTCTCGTGCTCCTCGCGCATCCAGGGCGATCTCGTGATCGACGTTCCGCCCGGCAGTCAGGTGCATCGCCAGGTGGTGCGCAAAGCGGCCGACGCGCGCCCGATCACTCTCGACCCGGTAGTGCACCTGCATTACGTCGAAGTGCGCGAGCCCGACATGCATGATCCCGCCGGGGATCTGCAGCGTCTCCTCGAGGCGCTCCACCGGGAATGGGATTTCGGACCGCTGCGCTGCGATCTCGCGGTGCTGCGGATGCTGCAGGCGGCATTGCGCAAGGGCGAGTGGCGCGTCACGGTCGCGGTGCACGCCGGCTCGCAGCTGATCGGCGTGTGGCCGGGATTCCACGACAGGGTTTACGGGCTCGCGGTCGACGTGGGCTCGACCACCATCGCCGCGCATCTCTGCAACCTCGAGAGCGGCGAAGTGGTCGCCTCGAGCGGCGCCATGAACCCGCAGATCCGCTTCGGCGAGGACCTGATGAGCCGCGTGTCCTACGCCATGATGAACCCGGGCGGCGCAGAGCAGATGACCGAGGCGGTGCGCGGCGCCTTGAATGCGCTCGCCGCAGACGTAGCGCGCGAGGCCGGCGTGTCGGCGTCCGACATCCTCGAGATCACCGTGGTCGGCAATCCGATCATGCATCACCTGCTGCTCGGCATCGACCCAGTCGAGCTCGGCGGCGCACCGTTCGCGCTCGCGACCGACTCGGCCCTCGGCCTGCACGCCGCGCAGATCGGCCTGACGCTGCATCCCGGCGCGCGCGTCTACACCCTGCCCTGTATCGCCGGCCACGTCGGCGCCGATGCCGCCGGCATGATTCTCGCGGAGCGTCCCGACCTCTCGCCGAGGCTCAGCCTCCTGGTCGACGTCGGCACCAACGCCGAGATCGTGCTCGGGAACGAGAAACGCCTGCTCGCCTGCTCGAGCCCCACCGGTCCCGCCTTCGAAGGCGCGCAGATCAGCGGCGGTCAGCGTGCCGCGCCCGGCGCGATCGAGCGCGTGCGCATCGATCCCCAAACGCTCGAGGCCCGCTTCAAGGTCATCGGCTCGGACCTGTGGTCCGATGAGCCCGGCTTCGCCGAGGCTGTAGCGGGCACCGGCGTCACCGGCATCTGCGGCTCCGGGATCATCGAGGTCATCGCCGAGATGTATCTCGCCGGCATCATCAGCAGGGATGGCGTCATCGACGGCACGCTCGCCGCGCGCAGCGAGCGCATCGTGCCGACCGGGCGCACCTACGCCTACACGGTGGTGAGCGGCTCGCCGCTCCTTCAGGTCACGCAGAACGACGTGCGCGCCATCCAGCTGGCGAAGGCGGCGCTGCGTGCCGGGGTGCAGCTTCTCATGGACCGTATGGGCGTGACCCAGGTCGACCGCATCCGGCTCGCCGGCGCCTTCGGCAGCCACATCGACGTCAAGTACGCGATGATCCTCGGGATGATCCCCGACTGCGAGCTCTCGCAGGTGTCATCCGCCGGCAACGCCGCCGGGACCGGCGCCCGCATCGCGCTCCTCGACAAGACCTCGCGCAAGACTATCGAGGATCTGGTGCACCGGGTCGAGAAGATCGAAACCGCGATCGAGCCGAAGTTCCAGGCGCACTTCGTCGAGGCGATGGGCATCCCGCACTCGACCGAGCCCTACCCGCAGCTGCGCAAATCGGTGCAGCTCCCCGAGGCGAAATCGGCCGCGCCGCGCCCCGGTACGCGCGGTCGCAGGCCCGCACGCAGCTGAGGCCAGCTACGGCGACGTGGACAAGACGTATGCGGTCACCCTGGTGCCGTTCGGTACCACGAGCCAACCGTCACCGGCAGCGAGCCCCGTGTACAGGATCGGTCCGTACTCGTTAGTCGGGGGGACTGCTGCGCCGAGGCTCTGTGTCCACACCTGCTGCCCCGTGGTGACGTCGAGCGCATACAGATTGCCGCCACCGGAACCGATGAAAACGTAGCCGTTGACCACGATGGGGGCGCTCGACAGCTGGCCGTCGCCGGCGAAACTCCACAGGATCTGGTTATTGCTGAGCGCTACACCCTGCAGCGTGCCACCGGAGAGAAAGAACCCGGTCGTGGAGGTGAAGGCCGGGATCACGCTGGCGTTGTAGGTGCCCTTGAGGGCGCCGGTCTCCGCGTCGAACACCGTACCGGAGGACCCGGCGGAAGCGTTCGGCGCGTAGTCCAGTCCGTTGGCCACTACCGGCGTCGCCCCGCCGCCGCCGCTGCAGCCCGAGTTGTTGCTCCAAAGCACGGAGCCGACCGCAGGCTGCAGCGTCACTGCGGTGCAGGGTGACGCTCCATACACCCCGTCTGGCGTCACCGCGACAATGCCGTCGGTGCCCCCGACACCCTGGCTCCAGAGCGTGGCGCCGTTGGTTTCATTGAACGCGGTCACCAGGCCCGCGTTGATCGCGTAAACGATGCCGTCGGCAGCGACGGGAGGCTCCGGGAACCAGCCACCATTGACCGTCGCGCTCCATAACGCGTTGCCCGTGGCCGGATCGAGGGCCTGGATGATCTGGCCTTGCGGGCTGCCGGATACGACGAACAGCCGTCCACCGTCGTACGCGGCGTTCACATTGCCAGTCAGGGCAATCGGTCCCCACAGCTTGGCTCCCGTGGCGCCATCGAGCGCGAGCAGCTGTGCATTGTTGTTAACGTTGACCGTGACGAACACACGTCCTGCGACGATCAGCGCGTAGGAAGGGCTACCGCCGACGTCCACCGTCCAGGTACTGCCGGCGGGCAACGAGAGCGCGTTGAAGGCGACGGCACCGGTATGCGCCGGGTTCATCTGGTAGGAGACCGCATCCACTGTCGGTGCGACGATCGTGAGCGTCTGTGCAGGAGTGGTGCCGCCCTGAGCGGGTGGATTGACCACGGTAACCGACGCGGTGCCAACAGCTGCGATCTGGGCCGACGTCACCGGCGCGCGCAACATCGTGCTGGATACGTAGGTCGTCGTCAGGCTGGCGCCATTCCAGGCGATCGCGGAGGAGGCCGTGAAGCCGCTGCCTATCGCCGTGACATAGAAGGGTCCGCCGCCTGCGGTGACCTGCGTCGGCGAGACCTGGGAGAGCTGCAGCGGCGGCAGCGCATTGATGGTGAATGCGGCCACGGTGGACTGCACGTTGCCGGTGGCAACCTGAACGTTGGCGGTGCCGGCCGCGGCCACGTCGGCCACGGTGATCAGCGCGGTCAACTGCCCGCCGCTCACGTAGGTCGTGGTACGCGGACTGCCGTTCCACAGCACCTGCGAGTTCGATTGGAAGTTTACTCCGTAGACGGTCAGCACAAATGCCGGCGACCCCGCCGTCACGGACGCGGGTGAGAGGCTGCTGATCTGTGGCTGCGGCTGGGTCACGGAGTATGTGATCGAGACCTGCTGTGGACTGTTGGAGACCTGCTGTGTGCAAGCCTGGTCATAGCAGCCCTGGATGGTGAGCGTATCGACGTAGGTACCCGTACCCAGACTCGAGGGGGATTTGAACTGCAGCGTGATGTTCTCGACGGTGCCGCTGACCGCGTTACTCGCGGATGCAATTCCGTTATTACTCACCTGGCCCTTGAGGTAGAACTGTCCGGAGCTGTTCGACTGGACCGAAACCTGCACCAGCGCTGTCGGCGCCGCATCGGTCACCGAAGCGCTGACGTTGACCGCGGTGGGTGTGACCTGGAGGGTCGCCGGCGGGTTGCTGGAGCTGGAGCCGCCGCCCCCACCACCACCTCCGCACGCGCCGAGCGCACTCAAGAGACCACTCACGGCCAGGACCCGCCAGCAGGCGTGCCACGTTCTGCTGCCTGAAAGCACGCCGCGCGTCGCAAACATGTTGTGTCGGAAGCTCATGCCGTGCCGCCGATCATCACCACGACCTGCGTTGGACGAAGTAACCCGTCCAACGCAGTGTTAGATCCTCATGTTGTCGCAGTCAACTAGGGAGACTTGGTACGCTCGTCCGGAGAGATGCTCAGTCAACGCCTAAGCTTCCCCGTCCGCATACGCAATCTATTAATGGACTTCGCGCATGAGCCGCACCCCGGCGGCGTCACGGGTCACACGGATATCCATGCGCTGACCCCGGAAACTGACATTGCGCAGGGTCAGCGACTTCCAGCTCTTAGGCAGCATCGGCGGATAGGCCTCGACCAGCCCCTGCTCGCGGATGCGCAGCCCGCTGAAACCATAGATCAGGGCCTGCAGGTAGCCGGCGGATCCGGTCAGAAAATATCCGGTGTTGTTGTGCGCGCTCTCGGTCCGCACATTGAACGGCGGCTTGAGCGTCCCACCGTTGAGGTTTCCGGCGAGGAGCCCGGCTCCCTCCTCGTCCGCGCCGACCATGGCCGCCGCCACCATCGAAGGCGCAATTCCCATGCTGCCCGCGCCGGCCCGCGCGAGCGGCGTCGGGCGAACCGCGTAGTCGAAGTCGCCGCGCCGCAGCGCCGGGCTCATGACGAGATCGAGCGATGGCAGGAACAAGAGCGGCACCGGGCCGCCGCCGAAGTCCTCACTGCTCCTGACGACCGACGGGTCGAACGGCAGGTGATGCCCCCCGCCCGGTGCCAGCGGCACATACATACCCCGCGCCGCCTTGTCCCACACGGGATCCGCCCGCTCGCCGAGCTCCCGGGCCGCCGCGGCCGCGATGGCGAGCGCCCGGGCGGCCGAGACGTTGGTGAAGGTGTCGTTCGGTATGTCGTTGTGGGACTCGGCCACCGAGTTCACATGGGCGATCTCGTAGCGATGCTCGCGCGCGTTGTACGCGGAGCGGCTCGCCCAGAAGCGCGCCACCTCGCGAATCACCGGCCAGCCGTGCGTACGCAGCCATTCGCGATCGTGAGTGGCGAGGTAGTACTGCCACTGGGCGATCGCGACGTCCGCGGTCACGTGGATCTCGGTATCGGCGAGCAGCACGGCAGAGTGCGGCGTCTGATCGGTGCCGTTCTCCGGATCCGACTCCCAGGGGTACATCGCCCCCTGGTAGCCGTGCGCCCGGGCCCGCACCTGCGCCGGCGGCAGCGTGCGATAACGGAAGTCGACGATGGAGCGGGCGCGCTCGGGATCGAGCAGCAGCAGCGCCGGGAAGATCCAGGTGTCGCTGTCCCAGAAGACGTGTGCCGCGTACTCCGGCGTGAGCGCATCGGGCCCGGGCGAGTACGCGGTGCCGGCCGTCGAGCAGGCGAGCAGGTAGTAGAGCTCCGAGTGCGTCACCTGCTGTGCGCGCGGGTCGCCCTCGATCTCGATGTCCGACTGCCACAGCTGCGCCCAGGCCGCGCGATGCTCGTCGAGGAGCCGCTCGAACCCGCGGCTGCGCGCCTCGCGCGCGAGCGACAGATCCTGGCTCGCATCCCCGCCCCAACCCTCGCGCGACAGCGCCACGTACTTGGTAAAGGGGTAGCGGTGGCCGCGCGCCACCCTGATCGCAACGTCGAGCGCCATCGAATAGGGGCCGCGCCGGTAGGTCACGCTTTCCGCCGTGGTCCCTTCGGGCAGCGCTACCGCCACCGCCATGGCCATGGCAAGGCCCTGCGCCGCCCGGCCGTCGAGCCACATCGAGAGCGAGGCTGCATCGCCGTCGCTCGCGCGCACCGCGGTGTAGCCCGGATACCAGACCGCCTCGCGGTCGGGCGTGGCCGGGGGACGCGGCTCGAGCGTCAGGCCGTAGGCGGCGACCGCCTCCTCCATCTGGGGGCCCGTCATCTCCCCGAGCGGAAATCGCGGCGCGTGCTCCGCCCACAGCAGCAGGGGAAACGACAGGTGCACCACGCCGTCGTAGTCCGGCGTGATGGTGAGGCGCGTGGCCGCGAGATGCGGCGACGCCTCGCTCACGAGCGTCGTCACCTCGACCTCGGTCGCGCGGGTGCCATCGAGATAACGGTAGTGCGTCGTGAGCGTGGCCTCGCGCAGGTCGAGCGTCTGACGGTAGCCGGCGAAATGCCTCTCATCGAGCCGCGTGCGGTTGAGCCAGGTCTCACCCGCGCCCGGGAGACTCGAGCTGAAATCCACCCCGGTCCAGCCCGGCACCTGCGCCGGTCTCGACATATCGCCCGCGGTGTAGTCCATGAATGCGACCAGGTATGTGGGCGTCGCCTCGGTACCGCGCGGCGCGGTGAGCGTCCCGAGGTAGCCGTTGCCGAGATAGCCGGGGAAATAGTCCGGCAGATCCTTCAGTCCGGCGTGCAGCAGGAAGCTCGCGTCGGTCTCGGCGTGCGCACTCGCGGCCGTCAGCGCAAGCAGCGCGCACACCAGCACCTCAGTACTGCGACTCATGACGTCTGCCTCCTCAGTCGGTGGGCGGCCTCACGGCGAGGTACACCGTGCTCCAGAGCTGCGCCGCATTGGACTCATCCGCGTCCGCCGCTGCAGCGCCAAAGGCCGCCACATGATAGTGACGGTCGGAGAAGGACCACGACCAGAGCTCCGAATTGCTGATCGACCGCGTCGCCTCGATCGCGGTCCAGAGCGTCTTGCGCGCCGCGAGCAGATGCCCACGAACCGTCCCGGGCAGGTCCGACCGCTCGAGCTGCCGCGCGAGGCCGGCGGCGAACAGCGCCTGCTGCCACGACCAGACTACAGTGCCGTGATAGGCGTTGCGGTTCAATTGCGCCTGTAGGGCGCTCGGACAGAATGCGGGGTTGGCGACCAGCAGCCCGACCTCGGTCATCAGGCCCGCGGGAAACGGGCGCACGAGGCTGGTGACCGCGCGGTCGACGGCTGCAGCATCGAGATCCCCGAACAGCAGCGCAAACCCCTCGTCCGAATGCAGCACCGCAATGGGCGCACCGCTGCCGTCGAGCGCGAGCGCGTGGAAGCGGAGCTCGTCCGCCCCGAGGGCGGCGATGGCCGGCAGCGCCGCGATCTTCTCCGTCGTGGCATAGGAGAAGACGGCCGCGGCCGCGGTCTGGTTCGGAATGGTGACGTCGAACAGCGGCGGGGCCCGCGCGCGCCAGACTTCCGCGACGCGCGCCGCGCCCGCAAACAGCGCGCGATCGCGCTCCTCGAGGTAGGGCGCGAGCATGCCGCTGGCGCCGAGCTCCGCGGCGGCCGTGAGCGCGGCGGGCACCAGCACGGCGTTGACGTCGTACGGGTAGCGCCCGCCTCCCAGCCCGTGCTCGCTGTCGCGCCATTCCCCGACGGAATAGCCGGGCTTCAGCGGGATCAGGTTGACACTGGAAGGATCCCGGGCAAACGCCGCAGCGCTCGCGAGCACCAAACGCAGATTCTGAACGAGCGCCGCGCCACGCGTCTGACGTCCCGCGCCCGGCCGAACCTCCGCGGTCGCCAGGAACGCCGCCGCACGGGCGCGGCCGCGGGCATCGTGGAGCAGCCAGTCGCCCGCCACCGGGGCGAGCAGGTAGTCGCCGTCGATCATCTTGTAGTCGAAGACCGGAGCAGCCGAGCGCGAGCCGTCGGCTTTCATATGATCGAGCACGGCCTGCTCGCCGATGTCTTCCTCGTGCGCCACCTTGCCCTGCGGCGACAGGCGCGCGAGCACCGAGCCGAGCGCGTCTTCGACCGCGGCCGGGCTCAGCGCCGGCATCAGCAACCGCACCGAGATCAGCGTATCGCGCCCGAAATAGGTGTCGAAACGCCACGAGCCCGCCAGCAGCTTCTCTCGATAGGCGAGGTAGGTGAGCGTATTGCGCGCCGCGGAGTCGGGCGCCGCCGAATCGTCGAGGAGCCCGGCGCCGGAGAGCGGCGTCAGCGGCGTCTCGCCCGTGAGGCCGGTGATCGTGAGGCCGATCGTGCCGTCGGCAGCGGCGCTGATGCGTCCGTGCGCGACCTCGCCGTGAGTGACTTCGAGCGTCAGGCTGTAGCCAGCCGCGCCGTCGAGGCGGTCGCGTGCCCACCTGAGCGTCCGCCCCGTGATCACCGGCGCCACGTCGAGCCCGGATGGCAGCTTCCTCGTCGACTGATAGTCACGCAGTACGCGAATGCTGGAGAGCACCGCCTGCTCCGGAACCAGCTCCGCAGCCGCGATGGTGGCCTCGGCCGCGATGCCGTACAGCGCGCGGCCGCGCGCGTCGCTCGCCCGAACCGACCGCGGCGCGCGCTCGAGGGTCCAGCGGGCTGCGCCGGATCCCTTCTCGAACCACAGGCCGACACCGCTGTTGCCGGCGGGGAAGGCGAGCAGGATCCTCGGCTCGGGCTCGGAGCGCAGCAGCAGATGCCCCGCGACCGGCCCTTCGCGCAGGAAGCGGTTGAGGTTGAGGGCGTCGTCGACCTCGAAATCGAGTCGCGCGGGTGCCCGTGGCGCGCTCGGCGCACGCGGCGCGGCGCCGCCGGCGGTTCCGAGAAGCACCGCGCCAAGGATCAGGGCCGAAGCAGAGCGCAGCACCGCGCGCAATATACCTGAGCGCGCACCGATGCCGAAGCCGCCGTACGGCGCATCGGGGACACCCCGGAGTGCGGGCACTTGCGGCGGCACGGCGATCGGCGCGAGCATCGCGCCTTAAGCCCATGGACCCGACGACACTCTCGCGCCGCGAATTCGCACGGCTGATCGCTGGTCTCCTCACCACCGGCGGGGCCGCGCCCGGCGCGGCTGCGGCGCGCGCCCTGACGACGCCCCCGCTCGCGGAAATTCGCTACGCCGACGTCGCGGTCGACAGCGCCCCGCACCAGGCGCAGCTCGCGAATACCCACGAAGTGCTGATGAGCCTGAGCGAGGACAGTCTGCTGAAGCCCTTCCGGCAGATGGCCGGGCAGCCCGCACCGGGCGAGGATCTCGGCGGCTGGTACAACTACGATCCCGATTACGACTGGCGCCGGGACGATGCGGGCTTCGCGCCCGGAGCCACGTTCGGCCAGTGGGTGTCGGCTCTGTCCCGTTACTACGCGATAACGGGAGCGCCGGCCGCGCGCGACAAGGTACTGCGCCTCAACAGGCTCTATGGCGCGACGATCTCGGCAGGGTTCTACGAGAAGAACCGCTTCCCCGCCTACTGCTACGACAAGCTGCTGCTCGGGCTCATCGACTCGCAGCAGCTCGTGGGTGACCAGACCGCGTCGGCGCTCCTGGAGCGCACCACGCGCACGGCGCTCCCGCACCTGCCGCGCGCCGCGGTCGAGCACGACCACGAATGGCGGCCGGGCAAGGACCTGTCCTATACCTGGGACGAGTCGTATACGTTGCCGGAGAATCTCCTCATCGCCTGGGGGCGCGGCGTCGGACAGCGTTACCGCGATCTCGCCGTGCGCTTCCTCGACGATGCCCCCTGGTTCGACAGGCTGGCGCGCGGCGAGAACGTGCTGGCCGGCAGGCACGCTTACAGCTACGTCAATTCACTCTGCTCGGCGATGCAGGCCTACCTCGCGCTCGGCAGCGGCAAGCACCTGCGTGCCGCCCGCAACGCCTTCGACATGCTGGCCGCGCAGAGCTACCCGACCGGAGGCTGGGGACCCGACGAGAAGCTGACGGCGCCGGAGGGCGCCGAGCTTTTCGCGAGCCTCAGCGGTACCCACAACAGCTTCGAGACGCCCTGTGGTGCCTATGCCCACTTCAAGCTGACCCGCTATCTGCTGCGCGTGACGCGCGATGCGCGTTACGGGGACAGCATGGAGCGCGTCATGTTCAACACCGTGCTCGGTGCGCGCCCGCTGCACGCCGACGGACGTGCCTTCTACTACGCGGACTACAACGCCGCGGGCCGCAAGGTCTATTCCACCCACCGCTTCCCCTGCTGCTCGGGCACGCTGCCGCAGGTCGCCTCCGACTACGGGATCAACGCCTATCTGCGCGAGCCGCACGGCCTGTACGTGAACCTCTACATGCCCTCGAGCGTCCGCTGGCTGCAGGGCGGAGCGCGTTGCACGCTCACGCAGAGCGGCGAGTACCCGCTCACGGATTACGTGTCGATGCGGCTCGGCGCGCAGCGGCCGCGCGAGTTCACGCTGTATCTGCGGATCCCGGCCTGGGCGGTGGGTGCGCGCATCGACGTCAACGGCGCGCGCTGGACGAGCTCCGCCGAGCCCGGCCGCTTTGCGGCCCTGACCCGCATGTGGCACGACGGGGATCGTGTCGAGCTCGCGCTGCCGCGCACGCTGCGGCTCGAAGCGGTCGACCGGCGGCACCCGGACACCGTTGCGCTGCTCGCAGGCCCCCTGGTGCTCTTTCCAATCAATGGAGGCGCCGGGCGCGCCTCACTCAGGCGCTCGGACCTGCTCGCGGTACGTCAGGTCGAGCCGCGGCGCTGGGAGACGCGCACCACCCCGCCGCTCGTCTTGCTGCCTTACCTCGCCATCGACGAGGAGGAGTATTCGACTTTCCTGACGGTCTGAAGCCTGAGCGTCATCAGCGCCACTCGAGCGCCTTACTTCAGCGAGTCGTAGCGGCCGGCGCTGCCGCGTCGGCGAGCAGCACCTCCGCCTTGAGCCGCGTGCCGCCCATGAGCGGCGTATGCGCGGAGCAGGCGGCGCTGTAGTCGACGTGGCGCAGCGCAAACTGCGGCAGCACGTCCCGCTTGAGCTGCGCGATCAGCTCACAGTCGCGCGCGGCATCGAGCGGATCGCGGTCGGCGAGCAGGTCGACCGTCTTCCAGTGCGCCGCCACGGTCTGCGTGGCCGTTGCGCCCGCCGGCTGGAGCACGTGCATGACGATCCGCACGCCCGGAGTCGTCTCGGGCGAGTTGACTCCCATACATCCGTAGCCCGTCATCCTGAGGTCATCACGCGCGCCGAGCTTGAGCAGGATGGGCCCTATCCGGTCCCGCAATCCGTCGCAACTGTACTTGGCGGTAAACCCGACGTAGCGGAAGTTGACCTCTTTCTGTACCCACGCGGCTGCCTCGCTTCCCGAGCTCCCGGCAGCCCGCGCCGACGTGCCTGCCCAGGCACACAGGGCCGCCGCCGCCAGGAGTAACGCCATAATGCGCGCGATCCGGCCGGCTGCAGCGCCTGTTCCACCACTCCCTTCGAGCATATGCACCTCCGCGCGCCCGCGCCTTCCGCGCAGAACGATACTCCGCTGCGAAAGCGCGGTCACTTATGATCGGACCGCATGCCAGCCCTTCGACTTCGGCGGCGACCGTACCGCGAGCTCTCCGTGAGTGCCGCAATGCTCGTCTTCGGCCTCACGGCGATGGCGGCAGCGGCGGCGCAGGACATGTCTGCTCCCACGGCTACGCTGTCGACGTCCGACACGACGCTCACCGTCGAGGCGGGCCCTCGGGCCCCACGACTCGTCGACCTCGGCCGCCGTAGCGGCTGGCTGCTCGAGAGCCGCGCGGCCGAGACTCTGCCCGACCATGCCGAGGTGGGCGGCGCTGTGCAACCTCTCGAATGGCGGTTCGATCGTGCGGCGAGCCACAGCGACTCGACGGAGATCGCGCTCGTGTACCGGAGCGAGGCGCCCGCGCTGCGCCTTGTGTGGCGCTGGCGGGTACGCGCGCCGTTCGGGCCCCTCGAGCACAGCATCGAGATCCACAATGCCGGCGATGAAACGCTCTGGCTGCCGCTCGAGCCGGGCCTGACGTTCGACTGGAGCGTCGAGCCTGCTGCCCCGCTGGAGCGCCTGTGGATCGAGAAGGGCGCCGACACGCCCTCGGCAACGGGCACTCACCTCGATGCGTTGCGCGTCGGCGAGCGCTGGCAGGGAACCTCCAGCACCTACGCCCGCCCGCTCGCCGGGCAGCCGCGTGAGATGATTCCATGGGTGCTGGTGGAGGAGTCGGCAGGCTTGCGGCGCGGCTGGTACCTCGGCATCGAATTCAGCGGACGCACCCGCATCACGCTCGAGCGACAGGAGAAATCACTCCGCGGCGAAGCGAGTCTCAACCCCGCGCCGGGTCCCTACCGTACCCGCCTGCCGCCGGCAGGAACCTTTACGACGCCGACCGTCTTTATCGGCTCCTTCGACGGTGGAGCCGAGCGCGCCGGCAACATTCTCCGACGCTGGGTGCGCGCCGTACTCAACAACCCACAGACACTGGACGACCCGTCCTATCCGCTGCTGGTCAGTAACAGCTGGGGCAGCGCCATGACCGTGGACGAGGCCCTGGCTCATCGGATGATCGAGGATGCCGCCTCGCTCGGACTCGAAATGTTTCACCTCGACGCCGGCTGGTTCCGCACTGTCGGTGACTGGCGGGCAGACCCCCTCAAGTTTCCCGGCGGCATCGCGGCGCTCGCCGACTTTGCGCATCGCCACGGGCTGCGCTTCGGCCTGTGGGTGAGCTGGGCGCAGGCGGGCGTCTCCACCCAACCCGGCGCGCTCGACGTCAGCGATCCCAACATGCGCGACTGGCTCATCGCAGACCCGCCTCCCGGCTGGAAGCACTCGGAGCCTTTCAAGGGAATCACGATCGACCTCGGCGTGCCGGCGGCGGCCGCCTGGGCGGAGCGCGAGCTCGAGCGCATCATCACCGACTATCACCTCGACATGCTCGAGCACGACGGCTATCTCGTCGCTCAGGGCAGCACGCGCACCGACCACCCGGCCGCCGCTGCGCAAGCCGGGACGCTGCGGGTCTACGAGGATTCGGGTTACCTCTGGGTCGAGGGCTCGAACTCGACCGACGTCAGCGACTATGCGACGCGGGCGTACTACGCGATCTACGAGCGGCTGCGGGCGCGCCATCCGCATCTGCTGCTGGAGCTGTGCAACGACGGTGGCCGCATGGTGGATTTCGGCAGCGCCGCCCACGGCGACTATTTCTCCTCGACCGACAGCTACGATCCGCTCTCCAACCGGCGCGCCTTCTTCGACGCGAGCCACGTGCTGCCGCCGGCGATGCTGGAGAGTTATGTGGCCGAATGGCCGGCGCCGCGGCTCGCGAATTTCCGCTACCAGCTGCGCAGCGGCATGCTCGGCTGGTTCTCGCTGATGCTCGACCCGCGCCGCTGGACTGCCGGGCAGCGCGCCGACGCGCGCGCGCAGTTTGCACTGTACCGCACGGCGCTGCGTCCGCTGATCCGCTCCGCCGATCTCTATCACGTCTCGGATCGCCCCGACGGCGTGCACTGGGACGGCCTCGAATACTGGTCACCCGAGAAGCGGCGCGGCGTGCTCTACGCCTTCCGCGGCACGGCCCCGGGTGAGCCCGAGCACCGCTTTCGCCTCGCCGGCCTCGACCCGCAGGGCCGCTACGCCCTGCACTTCCACGACGGCGGCAGCCGCCGCACGGCCACTGGCCGCACGCTGATGCGAGAGGGTGTGGCGGTAACCCTCCCAACACCGCTTTCCTCGGAGCTCGTGTTCCTCGAGCGGCTGGACGGAGGGGCGCGCCGGTAACGTCTGCTTGGGCGTAGCAGTTGTTGTAGATTTACGACACGCACTTGTATCCGCAAATCGTTCGCATTACAGTCCACTCAGGTGCTCAGGTCCGCGGCGCCGCGCGTTGACGAGAGTCGGTTCGAAAACGCTTACCGCTCGCGGATGCCACCTCCGCAACAACGACCAAGGCCGAGGGGTTCGGAACCGCTTCATTCTCACCCGTCTGCTTTACCCATAGGGAGGGGACCGTCCATGAGAGAGAAAAGCAACAAGGCGCTCCACCGGAGCGCTCGGTTGGCTCAACGAGCTTCCAGTTCACCCGCCGCTGCGCAACCCGCAATTGCATCTTACCCGCGACGGCCCCTGATCGGCGCTGCTGTGGCAGCGATCGTTTACGGCGCTGCCGGGAACGCGGCGTATGCGGCGGACCAGGGGGCGGCGGACCAGGCGGCAGCGACCGCGCCCACCGGACTGCAGGAGATCGTGGTCACCGCGACCGCGCAAGGGGTAAAGAAGCTCGACGCGAGCTACAACATCGTCTCGGCGAACCTGCAGGACATCGCGATGACGAATCCGCAGGCGGCGTCCGACATCTACAAGCTCTCGCCCGGTGTCTGGCCGGAAAACTCCGGCGGACAGACCGGCGTGAATATCGACGTCGCGGGCTTCCCCAATGGCGGCGGCGACTCGCCCTACTTCACGACCATGATCCAGGGCTCGCCCGTCTATGGATCCCCGTTCCTGTCCTTCATGGACAACAGCTCTTTCATTCGCATGGACGATACGGTCGAGCGTGTCGAGATCGTGCAGGGCGGAACCAGCGCGATCTTCGGCCCGGGCCAGGAAGGTGCGACCGCCAACTTCATCCTGCGGACCGGCAAGGACAAGAGCGAAGGCTCTTTCGCAGCCACCTACGGATTCGAGGGACTGTACCGCGCGGATCTGTTCCAGAGCGGCAAGCTCGCAGACGGATGGTACGGGAGCGTCGGCGGCTTTTACCGAACCTCGAACGGGGTGCGAGATCCGCAATATCCGTCTGATCAAGGCGGACAGCTGACGGCCACATTGAAGCATGATCTTGACAATGGGTCGGTCATGTTCTGGGCCAGAACCATGCACGATCACAACCAGTGGGTCGCCGACTTTCCGTACGTGGTTCAGAACGGCAACGTCAGCACCTACCCGGGGTTCAATCAGCTCCACTCCACCTGGAACAGCTACCAGCTGCAGAACTTCCTGATACCGAATCCAGGCTGCGGCCAGACGCCCCACTGTTTCCAGAACGATAATATCAGCGATGGCCGTGGCGGTGACCTGAGCTTTGTCGGCTCAGAACTCAAGATGTCACTAGGAAACGGCTGGTCCATCAGCAATAACTTCCTGTTCGACGGCGGGTACGTGAATACCCACGCGATGATCAACAACGGTAACCCGTCGACGCTGTCCGCCTTCATAGCGGGTCTGGGCGCCGTGCAAGCGGGCAATCCGAACGGACTGACCGCTGCGGACGTCCAGGCCATGTACCCGAGCGGTACGCCGGTCGATCCCAATCAGAGCGTTGAGGCGCTGCAGACGTGGACGGTGCTGAAGAAGCTCACCAGCATCACCGACGAATTCCGCGCGATCAAGGAGCTCTTTGACGGCAACAACCTGACGGCCGGCGTGTATGTAAACCACTACACCATGAACGATCAATGGTCGCTGGGCGCAAACGCACTGGTCAGTAATGTGCCGAACGCCGCGCCGATCATCCTGACGGCCACCAACGCCGCTGGAACTCAATACCAGGTGAGCAGTCCACAGGGCATTTACAATGCCAACGGCGGTTACCAGATCCTCCAGGATGGCAATGCCACGCAGGTCGCCGCCTACCTGTCCGACTCATGGAAGATCGATCGCTGGCTGCTGGATGCCTCGGTTCGTCTCGCGCACATCACTCTTTCCCAGGAGACGAGTAACCTGGCACACACCAACCTGAACGGAGGGGCACCGGGCACAGGAACGATTCTCTGGGACAACGACGTGGCAATGCCCGACGGGACGTACTCCCACGGCAGCGCCAACAACACGATGCCGACCTTCTCCGGGGGCGCCAACTACGAGTTCAATGACAACATGAGCGTCTACGGCCGCATCAACAACGGCCATTCCTTCGACGTGTTCGACGATGTCCGTTGCCAGAACTACGAAGGCGGCAACAGCTGCCCGAGCCACGTGCCGCAATCGAGCGTTCAGAACTACGAGGCCGGCTTCAAGATCCAGAATCGCTGGATGTATATCGACGTATCCGGTTATGACAAGGAGTTCAGCGGCCTGGCGTACACGCCCTCGGACATCAACGGCGTCCCGATCGGCCCGGCCACCACCTATGGATCGACCGCGCTGGGCATTCGGGTCAATGGCAGCGTGAATCCCTTCGGCGGCAGCGACAATCAGATGCTGAGCTCCTTCAAGATAGGGATCAATGCCATTGCGGAACATGCCTATTACAAGGACTTCAAGGGCTGCTTCACGTACACCGATATCAACAACAACGTGGTGTGCGGCACCATCAATGGGCAGCAGCTGGCGCGCCTGCCGAAGTCGAGGGTCTACCTGACGCCGCAGGACACGCAGGTGTTCAGCTGGGGCACGCTGACCGAGCTGGTCTCCTACGAGCACATCGGCCAGCACTACCAGGACAACACGGGACTTCTGCCGCTACACAGCTATTACGATATGGGCTTCGGCATCGACGCCAACATCGGGGAGAGCTGGGAGCTGCGGTTGCTCGGCTCGAACATCACGAACCAGATCGGTCTGACCGAGGGTAACGCCCGATTCGGCGGCAACACGGTACAGAACAACGTGGGCATGGGTCGTTCGATTCCGGGCCGCGAAGTCAACATGACGGTCAAGTACCACTGGTAAGAAGTAAAACCGGTAGGACGATCCAAACCTCCCCCCTCACGACGACGCGAGGGGGGATTTTTTTCGCGCGAGATATTCGCCGACTCAGGATTTGCCGCCGCCCGTGTCGGGGACGGCATCGAAAGCCACGGTCAGGCGCGGCTG
>DASQIP010000003.1:0-4566 GCA_035631515.1 Steroidobacteraceae bacterium | reverse complement strand
GCCCCGGAGGCGCAGCGTGTATTGAACGAGCTGCTGGCCGCGCAGGCGGCCGCACGAGAGGATCGAGGTACGTGACATGAACAAGATAATCCAGGATTTGGACAAGCGGCGCATGACCCGCAAGGTCCCGGACTTCAAGCCGGGCGACACCGTGGTCGTGCAGGTGAAGGTGGTCGAGGGTGACCGCGAGCGCGTGCAGGCGTACGAAGGCGTCGTGATCGCCCGCAGCAACCGCGGGCTGAACTCCTCGTTCACCGTGCGCAAGATCTCGCACGGCGAGGGGGTGGAACGGGTGTTCCAGACCTACAGCCCGGCGATCAGCGACATCGTGGTGAAGCGCCGCGGCAGCGTCCGCCGTGCCAAGCTCTACTACCTGCGGGACCTCGCAGGCAAGGCGGCGAGGATCGAGGAGAAGATCTGAAAGCGCGCCTGAGGTGGCCGGTGCCCGGCTGCTCTTCGCGCGGGAAGTGGTGAGCCCGTGAACGTGCGTTCGTTCTTAGCGGGCCTGTGGCGTGGCCTGGACGGGCTGCGCAAGGTCCTGCACCTGATCGTGCTGCTGGTGATCTTCGGAGCCGCGGTCGGCGTGCTGCTCTCCGGGACGGGGCGCATCCCCGCGCGCGCGGCCCTGCTCATCCAGCCCGACGGCGAGCTGGTCGAGCAGCTGTCGGGTGATCCGCTCACCCGCGCCCTCGAAGCGGCGCGCGGCGACCGCCGCCACGAGACGCTCCTGTGGGACCTCACCGACTCGATCCGCGCCGCGGCCACCGACCGGCGCATCGGGGCGATCGCGCTCGACCTCGATAAGTTCGCGGGGGGCACCCAGCCGTCGCTGGAAGAGCTGGCCGGTGCGTTGCGCGAGTTCCGCGGCAGCGGCAAGAAGGTGGTGGCCTACGGCAGCGAGCTCGACCAGGAGGGCTACTACCTCGCCGCGCAGGCGGACGAGACCTACCTCGACCCGTTCGGTTTCGTGCTGATCGACGGCTACGACCGCTATCGTCTGTACCTGAAGGAGGCGCTCGACAAGCTGGGCGTCGACATCAACGTGTTCCGCGTCGGCGAGTTCAAGAGCGCCGTCGAGACCTACACGCGCACCAGCATGTCGCCGGAGGACCGCGAGGAGAGCCGCGCCTACCTCGGTGCCCTGTGGACCAGCTACCAGGAGGCGATTACCCGTGCGCGCAAGCTCGCCCCGGATGCGGTAGCGAAGTACGTCGGCAGCCTCGCGCACACGGTGCCGGCCGCCGGCGGCAATGCCGCGCACGTCGCCCTGGATGCCGGGCTGGTCAGCGGCATCAGGACACAGCTCGAGGTCGAGAAACGCCTGAGCGCGCTCGTCGGGGAGGATCGGTCGACGGGCTCCTTCCGCGCAGTCTCGGTGGCCGAGTACCTGAGCTACGCGCAGGCCCAGCGCCGGCTGCGCGCGAGCGGCAAGCCGCACGTCGGCGTCATCGTCGCCGCGGGCGAGATCCTCGACGGCGAGCAGCCACCGGGCACCGTCGGCGGCGACTCGACCGCGCGTCTCATCCGCCAGGCGCGTCTCGACTCCAACATCAAGGCGCTGGTGCTGCGCGTCGACAGTCCCGGCGGCAGCGTCATGGCTTCCGAGCAGATCTACCGGGAGCTCAAGGCTCTGCGTGCCACGGGCAAGCCGCTGGTCGTGTCCATGAGCGGTTACGCGGCCTCGGGCGGCTATTACATTTCGGCGCCCGCCGACGAGATCTGGGCGAGCCCCGCGACCCTCACCGGCTCGATCGGGATCTTCGCCATCATCCCGACCGTGGACCGCACGCTCGGCAAGGTCGGCGTGAGCGTCGACGGTGTGGGCACGACGCCGCTCTCGGGGCAGCTGCGCATCGACCGGCCGCTCGGCGCCGAGGCACGCGCCCTGCTGCAGTCGCAGATCGACCGCGGCTATGACGAGTTCCTCGAGCGCGTCGCGAGCGGGCGCAAGAAGAGCCGCGCCGACATCGACGCGATCGCCCAGGGTCACGTATGGGCGGGAGCCGACGCCCTGCGCTTAGGCCTGGTGGATCACCTCGGCTCGTTCGGCGAGGCGGTCAAGGCCGCCGCCCACCGCGCCAGGCTCACCGAATACGCCCCCGAGTTCATCGAGCCGGAGCTCACCTGGACGCAGCAGCTCGCGCTGTCGTTCAGGACGCAGATGGTGCGCTGGTTCTACCGCGCCAGTGCCGATCAGCTCGCGCTCCAGCACCTCGCCGCGCGCCTCGACCCGATAGCCCGCGAGGTCGCGCACCTCAGCCGCTTCAGCACGCCGAACCGCGTGTACGCCTACTGCTTCTGCGAAGTGCGCTGACAGTCACGGCTGCGAACTGGCTCCTGCTCGCCCCTGGCATAGCGGGCCAGGACCGCGCTCCTGGCCCGCGGACTCGAACGCACTGATGGGACGGCCTGCGCGCCGCGTCGCAGGCCCGGCGCGCCAATCTACAAAGTACTCCAGTCGAGGATGACCTTCCCCGACTTCCCCGATCCCATGGTCTCGAAACCCTTCTGGAATTCCTGGATCGGGAAGTGATGGGTGATGATCGGGTCGACCCTGAGTCCCGACTGCAGCATGCTCGACATTTTGTACCAGGTCTCGAACATCTCACGGCCGTAGATGCCCTTGAGCGTCAGCCCCTTGAAGATCACCTGATTCCAGTCGATCGACATCTCGTCCGGCGGGATGCCGAGGATGGCGACCGAGCCGCCGTGATGCATGGTGCGCAGCATGTCGCGGAACGCGGCTGCGTTGCCCGACATCTCGAGCCCGACGTCGAACCCCTCCTGCATGCCGAGGTCCTTCATCGTCTGGTCGAGCGCCCCGTCGCGAGCCACGTTGATCGCGCGGCTCGCGCCCATGCGGCGCGCGAGCTCGAGGCGATAGTCGTTGACGTCCGTGACCACGACGTGCCGCGCGCCGGTGAAGCGCGCAATCGCCGTCGCCATGATGCCGATCGGACCGGCGCCGGTGATCAGCACATCCTCGCCGACCATGTTGAAGGCGAGCGCGGTGTGCGTGGCGTTGCCCAGGGGGTCGAGGATGGCGGCAATGTCGTCCGCAATGGAGTCGGAGAGCCTGAAGGTGTTGTCCGCCGGGATCGCCAGGTACTCGGCGAAAGCGCCGGGGCGGTTCACGCCGACGCCGACGGTATTGCGGCACAGATGGCGCCGCCCGGCGCGGCAGTTGCGGCAATAGCCGCAGGTGATGTGTCCTTCGCCGGACACGCGGTCGCCCGCCTTGAGTCCCTTGACCTCCGAGCCCACCTCGACGATGCGCCCGCAGTACTCGTGGCCCACGGCCATCGGCACCGGAATGGTCTTCTGTGCCCAGGCGTCCCAGTTGTAGATGTGCATGTCGGTGCCGCAGATCGCGGTCTTGGCGATCTCGATCAGCACGTCGTTGTGGCCGACCTTCGGCTCCGGAATGTCCGCGAGCCACATCCCGGGCGCCGCCTGCTGCTTGACCAGTGCTTTCATGGGCCTCGCTTTCGCTACTTCTTCAGGACGCCGAGCGTGCGTCCGACCTCGGTGAAGGCCGCCACGGCCCGCTCGAGCTGTGCGCGCGTGAGCGCGGCCGACATCTGCGTGCGGATGCGCGCCTGTCCCTTCGGCACCACCGGATAGGAGAAGCCGATCACGTACACGCCGCGCTCGAGCAGCGCGTCCGCCATGCGCGTCGCGAGCGCCGCATCGCCCAGCATCACCGGAATGATCGGATGCTCGCCGGGCTTCAGATCGAAGCCGGCCGCGGTCATCGCCGCACGGAAGAAGCGCGTGTTCTCGAACAGCTGCTCGCGCAGCTGCGTGCTGCCCTCGAGGAGATCGAGCACCGCGAGGCTCGCCGCCGCGACCACCGGCGGGATGCTGTTCGAGAACAGGTAGGGGCGCGAGCGCTGCCGCAGCCACTCGACCAGCTCGCGCCGCGCGGCGACGTAGCCGCCGCTGCCGCCGCCGAGCGCCTTGCCGAGCGTGCCGGTCAGGATGTCGACGCGCGCGGCGACGCCGCAGTGCTCGGGCGTGCCACGCCCGCTCGGTCCCATGAAGCCGGTGGCGTGCGAATCGTCGACCATCACCAGCGCGTCGTACGCTTCCGCGAGGTCGCAGATGCCGCGCAGGTTGGCGATGAAGCCGTCCATGGAGAAGACGCCGTCGGTGGCTATGAGACGCGTGCGCGCGCCCTGCGCCTCGCGGAGGCACTTCTCGAGCTCGCCCATGTCGCTGTTGGCGTAGCGCAGACGCTGCGCCTTGCAGAGCCGGATGCCGTCGATGATGCTCGCGTGGTTGAGCGCGTCCGAGATCACCGCATCGCGCTCGTCGAGCAGCGTCTCGAAGAGTCCCCCGTTGGCATCGAAGCACGAGGAATAGAGGATGACGTCCTCGGTCCCGAGGAAGCGCGCCAGGCGGCCCTCGAGCTCCTTGTGGGTTTCCTGCGTGCCGCAGATGAAGCGCACCGAGGCCATGCCGTAGCCGTAGCGGTCGAGGGAGCGCTGCGCAGCCGCGCGCACCGCCGGATGGTTGGCGAGGCCGAGGTAGTTGTTCGCACACAGGTTGATGACCTCGCGGCCG
>DASQIP010000002.1:0-9514 GCA_035631515.1 Steroidobacteraceae bacterium | reverse complement strand
GATGCGCTCGAGACGCTCCGGGCGGAAGGGTTGCGCATCGTCATGCTGACCGGTGACAGCCGCGCCACGGCGCAGGCCGTGGCGCGCGGCCTGGCGATCGACGAGGTGATCGCCGAGATCCAGCCCGCCGACAAACGCGCGGTCGTCGCGCGGCTGCAGGATGAGGGCCGTCGGGTCGCCATGGCCGGAGACGGCATCAACGACGCGCCGGCGCTCGCCCAGGCCGACGTCGGCATCGCGATGGGCACCGGCACCGACATCGCGATGGAGAGCGCGCAGCTCACGCTCATCGGCGGTGACCTGCGCGGCATCGTGCGGGCGCGGCGCCTGAGCCGCGCGACCGTGCGCAACATCCACCAGAACCTGTGGTTCGCCTTCGGCTACAACTCCGTCGGCATCGCACTCGCCGCCGGCGTCGCCTACCCGTTCACGGGGCTGCTGGTGAGCCCGCTGATTGCGGCACTCGCGATGAGCTTCTCCTCGGTCTCGGTGATCGGCAACGCGCTGCGCCTGCGCCGCGTGCGCGCTTAAGCGCAGCGCGCGCAGAGGAGTAGGATGGCGCCATGCGGCAGGCATCCGTCGTCGACGAGCCGCCGGAGGAGTCCGCGGCGTCCCCCGGGCAGCGTCGCGCCGTCGCCCGGGCGCTGTGTGCCGTGCTCCCGGCGGACTGCGTGCTGAGCGGCGAAGAGGAGCTGCGTCCCTACGAGTGCGACGGGCTCTCGGTGTTTCACCGTCAGCCGCTCGTCGTGGTGCTGCCGCGCACCGAAGCCGAGCTCGTCGCCGCGGTGCGCGAGTGCCGCCGGCTCGGCGTGCCGATCGTGGCGCGCGGGGCGGGCACCGGGCTCTCGGGGGGCGCGATGCCGCACGCCTCCGGGGTCGTACTGTCGCTCGCGCGCTTCGACCGGATCCTCGCCATCGACCCCGACGCGCGCACCGCGCGCGTGCAGCCCGGGGTGCGCAATCTCGCGGTCTCGGAAGCGGCCGCGCCCTTCGGACTCTTCTACGCGCCCGATCCCTCCTCGCAGATCGCCTGCAGCATCGGCGGCAACGTCGCCGAGAATTCCGGCGGCGTGCATTGCCTGAAGTACGGCCTCACGGTGCACAACGTGCTCGGCCTGCGCGCCTGCACGGTCGAGGGCGAGCTCGTCGAGCTCGGCGGCGGCGCCCTCGATGCGCCCGGCCTCGACCTGCTCGCGGTCACGCTCGGCTCCGAGGGCTTGCTCCTCATCGTCACCGAAGTGCTGCTGAAGCTCCTGCCGAAGGCTGCGCTCGCGCGCGTCGTCATGGCCTCTTTCGACGACGTCGGCAAGGCCGGCACGGCGGTCGCAGCCATCATCGCCGCGGGCATCATTCCCGCCGGACTCGAGATGATGGATCGCAAGGCGACGGTGGCGGTCGAGCCCTTCGTGAAGGCCGGCTACGACCTCGGCGCCGAGGCGATCCTGCTCGCCGAGTCGGACGGTACCGCAGAGGAAGTCGCCGACGAAGTGGCGGCGATCGAAGCGGTGCTGCGCGGCGCCGGCGCCACCGCCATCGCGGTTTCCTCCTCGGAGGCGGAGCGCCTGCGCTTCTGGTCGGGACGCAAGAACGCCTTTCCCGCGGCCGGCCGGCTCTCGCCCGACTACTACTGCATGGACGGCACCATCCCGCGCAAGGCGCTCGGGACGGTGCTGCGGGAGATCGGCGCGATGGAGCGCACGCACGGCCTCGAGTGCATGAACGTGTTCCACGCCGGCGACGGGAATCTCCACCCGCTCATCCTCTTCGACGCCAACCGCCCGGGCGAATGGGAGCGCGCCGAAGCCTTCGGCGCCGACATCCTCGAGCTGTGCGTGCGGCTCGGCGGCACCATCACCGGCGAGCACGGCGTCGGGGTGGAGAAGCTGAACTCGATGTGCGTGCAGTTCTCGCCCGCCGAGCGCGCGGCGTTCTTCGCCGTGAAGCGCGCCTTCGATCCGCCGGGATTACTGAATCCCGGCAAGGCGATCCCGACGCTCAGGCGCTGCGCGGAGTACGGCCGCATGCACGTGCGCCGCGGCGCATTGCCGCATCCCGAGCTGCCGAGATTCTGAGCATGGCGGAGGCGCTCGAGGAGCTGCGCGCGCGGGTGGTGGAGGCCCACCGCAGCCGCACGCCGCTGCGCCTGCGGGGTGCGGGCACCAAGGACTTCTACGGCGAGGGCCGCGACGGCGCGGTGCTCGCCCTCGATGAGCACCGCGGCGTCGAGGACTACGAGCCCTCCGAGCTCGTCATCACCGCGCGCTGCGGCACGAGGCTTTCCGAGATCGAGGCGCTGCTCGAGCGCCACGGGCAGTTCCTCGCCTTCGAGCCGCCGGGATTCGGCGGCGATCCGACGATTGGCGGCGTCATCGCCGCCGGGCTCTCGGGGCCGCGCCGCTCCCAGGCCGGTGCCGCACGCGACTTCGTGCTGGGTGCGGTGCTGCTCTCGGTCGAGGGCGAGCTGCTGCACTTCGGCGGCAAGGTCATGAAGAACGTGGCCGGGTTCGACGTGGCGCGGCTGCTGTGCGGCTCGCTGGGCATCCTCGGGGTGATCACGGAGGTGTCGCTGAAGGTGCTGCCGCGCCCGCGCGCGGAACAGACGCTGCGGCTCGAGCTCACCGCCTCCGCCACCATCGAGTCCTTCAACCGCTGGGCGGCGCTCCCCCTGCCGCTGTCGGCGGCCGCGTGGTGGCAGGGAAGCGCCTGGGTCCGCCTCTCGGGCGCCGCTCCCGCGGTGCGCGCGGCCTGCGAGCGCATCGGTGGCGAGCGCATCGACGCTGCGCCCGCGCGGGCCTGGTGGGAGGCGCTGCGCCACTGTCGCCTGCCGCTCTTCGAGCGCGAGGTGCTATGGCGGGTGTCGCTGCCAGCGGCCGCCCCACCGCTTGCGCTGGCGGGGGAGCTGCTGATCGATTGGGGTGGCGCCGTCCGCTGGTACGCCGATCCGCAGGACGCGGCTGCGGTGCGCGCGCGTGCGGCCGAAGCCGAGGGTACGGCGCTGTGCTGGCGCGGGCCCGCGCCGCAGGGGCGCTTGCACCCGCTGTCGCCGCCCGTGGCGGCGTTGCACCGGCGCCTCAAGGCGCGCTTCGACCCGCAGGGCCTCTTCAATCCCGGCAGGCTGGTCGCCGGGTTGTGAGACGTCCGCAGCGTCCGCGCTCACAGGTTGATCGTCCCGCGGCCGAGCTCGATGACGTCGCCGCTCACCAGCACCTGGCGTTCCGCATCGACACGCAGCCGCAGCGCCGACGGGCGCCCGACGTGCTCTCCCTGCGCGATCTCGAACTCGCACGGCAGCGTCCGTCCCATCGCGAGACACCAGCCGCCGAGGTTGGCGGTGGCCGAGCCGGTGGCCGGATCCTCGAGCACGGAGTTTCCCTTGGGAAAGAAGAAGCGCGCCAGGAGCCCCGCGCCCGCGGGCGCGAACACGTAGGCCATGCTCTGACCGCTGGTGCTGGTGAGCTGTGCGAGCAGATCCGCGCGCACCCGCACCCGGCGCACGGCGGCCTCGCTTGCGAGCGGCACGATGAGCTGCTCGGTGCCGGCGTTCACCCACAGCGGCCGCTCGCCGACGTCCTGCGCCTCGAGCCCGAGCATCGCCGCGAGAGTCAGCCGGGGCTCGGACACCTCGCGCCAGGTCGGGGTCCTGGCGGTCAGCGTCCAGCGGTCGCCGGTCGCCCGCACCGTGATGATCCCGGCGGTCATCTCGAGGGTGATGCGGTCGCCGCCCAGCCCGAGCGCCCGGCACACGTGCGCCGTGCCGAGGGTGGGATGGCCGGCAAAGGCCATTTCGTAGGTGGGGGTGAAGATCCGCACCCGCGCGCTGGCGCGCTCCGAGGGCAGGATGAACGTGGTTTCGGAGAGATTGAACTGCAGCGCCAGCGCCTGCATCCTTGTCGTATCGAGCGCCTGCGCCCTCTCGAACACGCACAGCGGATTGCCGCTCAACGGCACGCGCGCCTGCGTGAAGACGTTGAGGATCCGATACGCGTACGCGGCCATTGCCGCAGATTCTAACCGCACGCCGGAGCGATCACAGTATGCCGAGCGAGTTGCTGTTCCGGGACGATGCCTACCTGCGCAGCGCCACCGCACGGGTGGTCGCGGTGAGCGCGCGCGGCATCGAGCTCGATCGCACGCTTTTTTATCCCCAGGGCGGCGGCCAGGCGGGCGACAGCGGGGCACTGCTGCGTGAGAACGGCGAGCGCGTGACGATCGCCGACACCCGCAAGGGCGACGGCCCCGACAGCGTCCTGCATATCGCCGCGCCCGCGGGCCCCGCGCTGCAGCCCGGCGAGCCCGTCGCGCTCGAGCTCGACTGGGCGCGCCGTTACCGCCTGATGCGTCTGCACACGGCGCTGCACCTGCTGTCGTGCGTGATTCCCGCCCCCGTCACCGGCGGCAACATCACGGCCGACAAGGCCCGCCTCGACTTCGACATCGAGCTGAGCCTGCTCGAGGCGGCGCGCATCGAGCGCGAGACCAACGCGCTGATCGCGCGCGGCGCCGCCACCGAGACCGTGTGGATCACCGACGCGGAGCTCGCCGCCCAGCCGGAGCTGGTAAAGACCATGAGCGTGCAGCCGCCCCGCGGCGCCGGGCGCGTACGGCTGCTCAGGATCCCGGGGATCGACCTGCAGCCGTGCGGCGGGACGCACGTCGCGGACATCGCCGAGATCGAAGGCATCCGGGTGCTGAAGATCCGCAGCGAAGGCCGGCACAACAAGCGCGTCGAGATCGCGCTCAGCGGTAGCGGCTGACCTCGAGCCCGTTGCCGACCTCGAGCAGCACCGAGCTCATCTCCGCGGCCGCGCGTACCCGCTGACGGTAGGCGTCGGCCAGGGCGCGAAAGCTCTCCGGATACAGCATGTTGTCCGCGACGATGATCGCGCCCGGCGCGAGCTTCGGGTACAGCGCCTCGAACACCGGCACGTACAGGTCCTTCCACAGGTCGATCAGCACGAAGTCGAACGGTCCGCGGAGCTGCGCCAGCGAGGCGAGCGCATCGCCGATGCGGAATTCGACGTAGCCTTCGAGGCCCGCGCGCGCCAGCTGCGCACGCGCGTACTCGGTCTTGGCAGCGCGCAGCTCGAGCGAGACGACCTTGCCGCCGACGGCGCGCGCGGCTTCCGCCAGCCAGGTCGTCGAGTAGCCGTAGGAGCTGCCCACTTCGAGGATCCGGCTCGCCTCGCCCTCCTTGATGAGAAGATTCATGAGGCTGCCCGCGGCGCGGCCCACCGGCAGCAGCATCTCGTCGCGACGCTGCTCGGCCTCCTCCCTCGACAGCGTGTCCCAGAGCTGCTCCTCGCGCCGGGCTCGGGCCTCGTAGTCTTCGAGCACTTTCCACACTGCCGTTTCGATCGCCGCCGCTTGCATGTCACTCTCCCTCGGTCAGGTCGCGCCGGAGAAAAATTCCTGCAGCGATGCCACCCCGAGACGCTTCGCCTCGAACAGGCTCTCGAGGTGCTCGCGCGAGTTGACCAGCCCGCGCGCCCGCAGGATCCCCTGCTCATCGAGCAGCGCGGCGAAAGGCAGCCGGCTCACCTGATAGGCAAGCCCGAGCGCCGCCGACACGATGTACGGGATGCCGTCGAGCCCCTGCGCGCGCACGAACTCGCGCTGCTCGCGCGTATCGCCGTCGCTCGCGAGGATCACATCCATCCAGGTGCGCTCGTCCCGGCGGCTCGACTTGACGGCCGGCAGGAGCGTCTTGCACACGGGGCAGCTCGGCGAGACGAACAGCAGCAGCGTGCTGCGTCCGTCCGCGCGCGCGCTGCCGAGGCGGTGCGCGTTGCCCTCGAGATCGGCCACCTCGATGAGGGGCGCCGGCTCGCCGACGGCCGGACCGCGATTGAGCATCAGCGCGCCGGCGGGCGCGATCCGCTCGTGCAGCACGCCGACCTGCCGCACCAGCGCCAGCAGCACGGCGGCGAGCACCAGCACCAGTATCCACAGCACCGCGTTCGAGATCGCGAGCGCGGTCACGGCGAGCTCCGCCAGGCTGAGCTGCGTGGCACCACACGCCCGAGCAGACTGTCCAGGCTCATATATAAGAGTGCCGCCGCGGCGGTGCCGCCCCCGATGGTGAGGGCATCGGCGGCGCTCATCGCCCGCACGCCCCGCGGCAGCAGCGTCGCCGCGAGCAGCGCCGCCAGCAGGACATTGCGCCATACCATCCACGCGGCGATCGGCCGTTTGTCGTTCGGTCCGCCGCAGCCGCAGGTCAGATCGCGGCGGCCACGCCCGAGGTTGATGGCGATCGCACTCGCGTACACCAGCAGCAGCACCACGCCGGTGGCAGCCGCGCCGTCGCGTGAGCCCACGGCGAGCAGTGCCGCTCCCACGGTCAGCTCGAGCAGCGGCACGAGGTAGGAGAGCCGCGCCAACGCCGGCGGCACGACGTCGTAAGCCCGCAGCACCTCGCCGAAGTGCGCGAGGTCGAGCAGCTTATGCAGCGCGGCGCTCGCGAACAGCAACGCAAACGCTCCCGCGAGCAGCGCGCCAACGGCCGGGTCGATCATGAGGCGCATCATAAACTACTCGCCGCTGCGGTATCGCCGGCGGCTCTGCTGAGCGGCCTGGCCCGCTCAGCGCAGGTCCTCTTCCCAATACTCCTGCGGACGACGCTTCTCTCCCGGGACACGCGCGCTCTCGAGCTGGCGCAGCTCCACGCGGCGGATCTTGCCGGAAATGGTCTTGGGAAGAGCCGCGAACTCGAGCCGCCGGATGCGCTTGTAGGGCGACACGCGCGCACGCACGTGCTGGAGGATCGACGCAGCGGTCGCGGCATCGGCTGCCGCGCCGACGGTCAGCACCACGAATGCCTTGGGCACCGACAGGCGCAGGGCGTCGGGACTCGGCACCACCGCGGCTTCCGCCACGGCGGGGTGCTCGATGAGTACGCTCTCGAGCTCGAAGGGACTGATACGGTAGTCGGAGGACTTGAAGACATCGTCCATGCGGCCGACGTAGGTGAGGTACCCTTGCGGGTCGCGCGCGGCCACGTCGCCGGTGTGATAGTAGCCGTCGCCCATGGCCGTTGCGGTGCGCTCCGCGTCGTCGAGGTAGCCCTGCATGAGGCCGAGCGGGCGCTGCGCGAGCTCGAGGCAGATCTCGCCCTCCGCAGCCGGCCTGCCGGCGGCAGCGACGAGCGCCACCGGGTAGCCGGGAAGCGGCCGGCCCATCGAGCCGGGCTTGATCGGCTGCCCGGGCGGGTTGCCCACGACCGCGGTCGTCTCGGTCTGACCGAAGCCGTCGCGCACCGTGATGCCCCAGGCGTCGTGAACCTGCGCGATCACCTCGGGGTTGAGCGGTTCACCTGCGCTCGCCGCTTCGCGCAGCGTCACGCGCCAGGCGCGCAGGTCCTGCTGGATGAGCATGCGCCATACGGTGGGCGGCGCGCAGAAGCTCGTCACGCGGCAGTCCGCGAGCTTCCTCAGCAGCGAGCGCGCATCGAAGCGCTCGTAATGGTAGGCGAGGACGGTCGCCTGTGCATTCCAGGGTGCGAAGAACGACGACCACGCGTGTTTCGCCCAGCCCGGCGAGCTGAGATTGAGGTGCACGTCTCCCGGCTTCAGGCCCAGCCAGTACATGGTCGACAGGTGACCGACCGGGTAGCTCACGTGGCTGTGGGCGACGAGCTTCGGTCGCGCGGTGGTGCCGGACGTGAAGTACAGCAACAGCAGGTCGGCCGCACGCGTGCGCGCCGGCGGGAACGTCGCGCTGGCAGCGAGTGACTGCGCGAACGGGATCCAGCCCTCGACGTCGTTGCCGACCGCGATGCGCAGCGGCGCCCCCGGGAGTCCTGCGAATCGCGCACACAGCGCGGCATCGGTGACGACTGCCCGGACCTGCCCGCGCTCGAGACGGTCCTCGAGATCCGCCCGCTCGAGCAGCGTCGTCGCGGGAATGATCACCGCGCCGAGACGGATCGCGGCCAGCATCGTTTCCCACAGCGGCGCCCCGTTTGGCAGCATCACCAGCAGCCGCTCGCCGGGGCCGAGACCGAGGGAGGCGAGGAAGGCGGCAACCTGCGCCGAGCGTCGCGCCATCTGCGAGAACGACAGCGACTGATCGCCCCCGCTGTCGTCGACCACGCGCAGCGCGGTCGCGGGGTTGTCGGCGGCGATCACGTCGAAGTAGTCGCCCGCCCAGTTGAACTCATCGAAGTCCGGCCAGCGGAACTCCCGGCGCGCGCCCGCCCAGTCCTCGCGCCGCCGCAGCAACTCGTCCCGCAGGGCAATGAATCGCTGGCTGTTGCTCATGTGGGCGTGCGATGAATCGACGCCTTGGTGAGCTTAGCACCGCGTGAGCCGCACGCCTGCCGCCGCTCCCGCAGCGCGCAGGATCGGGCGCGCCTATCCTTTTATTTTTAATGGCTTGCACGTACAAACGCACGTAGGATCTGCGGCATGGAGCCCGCGCGCCTCGAAGCCTTCACCGACGGCGTGGTCGCGATCATCATCACCATCATGGTGCTCGAGATCCGCGTGCCGCACGGTACCGATCTGGCGGCGCTCGAAGCGGATGTCCCGGTGCTGCTCGCGTACGTGCTGAGCTACGTGAACGTCGGCATCTTCTGGAACAATCACCACCACATGCTGCACGTGACCGAGCGCGTCGACGGCCGCGTGCTGTGGGCGAACCTGGCGCTGCTGTTCTGGCTGTCGCTGGTGCCGTTCGTGATCCGCTGGATCGACGAAGCGGGATTCCTGCCGCTTCCCACGGCGGCCTACGGCATCGTGCTGGCGTGCGCCGCGATCAGTTACAACCTGCTGCAGCGACAGCTCATCGCCGTGAACGGCCGCGACTCGCGCCTCGCCGTCGCGCTCGGCGACGACCTGAAGGGCAAGCTGTCACTCGTGCTGTACCTCTCGGCCATCGCCCTGGCGTTCGTGCGGCCGTGGATCGCGATCGCCCTCTACGTCACGGTGGCACTCGTGTGGCTGGTACCGGATCGGCGCATCGAAGCACTGATCAAGAAATGATCGGGCGCCCGCCTCATGGGCGGCAGGCCCGGAGCTCGATGAGATAAAACACGCCGTGCGGATCCTGCGGCAGGACTTGGCAGCCGCTCTCATCGTCGATGAGCGCCGCATCGAGCCGCGACAGATCCCACCGCAGCGCGCCGCAGCGCAGCTCGAGACGGGTGAGCGCGAGGATGAGTGCGGTACCGGCGCGCGGCGGCAACGGCAGCGCCGCGGGCGCGAGGCATTTCGCCAGGCGCGACTCGAATCTCCCGCGCCGGGTCATCACGTTGAGGTCGGTGACCGCCGCTCCCACCGGCTCGGCCGATACCGGCGCATCTCCCGGAAAAGACAGCGGCGGTGCCTCCGGACCGACGCGTATCGGCTCGCGCCCGGCGATCGCCAGTGACAGGGTGCCGCCGAGCACCGCCATGCGGCGGTCGACGCCCGCAAAGGACGAGAACGGCCCGCAGGCATGCACTTCGGCGATGCTCACCCGCCAGTCGAACGTGGTGAGATCGCTCGCGCGCGGGTACCTGGCCACCTCGCGCGTC
>DASQIP010000001.1:0-1747 GCA_035631515.1 Steroidobacteraceae bacterium | reverse complement strand
CCGATACCGGATCATGGGACCCGAACCGATGCTCGGCGATCGCGGGAACCGTGTACACCCAGAGTGTAAAGAGGCCGAGCCAGGTGAAGAACTGCACGACAGCAAGCCGCTTCATCTCGGGCGGCATGCAAACGATGTCTTCGCTGATTTGGAGAAGCCCCGCGGGATGCCTGCCGCGGAGCGCGAGGCCACTGAGCCAGAGCTGCGACAGCCCGTAGAGCGCGGCAAAGGTCGCGAGCACGTACAGCTCCGGGCGGAGCCCGAGTATGCGACTCAGGAAGGCGCACGCGGTCCCGCCGCCGAGCCACACGGCACCGCGAAGCAGAAGGCGCCCGGCCGCCGGCCGCGCGGCACGCAGCGCCGCTTGATCCGGGAACGAGGCCGTGCCCGGAGTCTCATGGACGACGGCGACCGTCCAGCCGACGCTGGCGAGCAGCGCCAGCGCTCCGAACCAGAATGCAAGTCGCACGGACTCGGGTACCGCGCCGCTGCTGACCGGCTGCGACGCGATCCCGAGCCCATGTCCCAGCACCCACGGCAATGCCGAGGAGACCACTGCGCCGGCGGCGATAAACGCGGCCTGCAGCGCGAAGGCCCGGTTCCGCTGCTCCTCGGGGACGAGATCACCCGTGAGCGCGCGCAACGGCTCCATCGCCAGATTCGCGCCGATGCAGAGCAGCCACAGAAGCGCCGCTGCGATCGCCAGGGACGAGGCGTGGACGAAGAGCACCAGCGCGGCGCTGGCCGTGAGCGCACCGGCCAGGGTGAATGGCCGCCGGCGCCCCCAGCGGCTGCGGGACCGATCGCTGAGGTAGCCGACCATGGGCTGCACGAGCGCGCCGGTCGCAGGACCCGCGATCCAGAGCACTGCGAGCTGACCGACGTCCGCCCCGAGCGATTGGAACAGCCGGCTGGTGTTTGCGTTCTGCAGCCCCCAGACGATCTGGACCCCGAAGAGTCCGACGCACAGGTGGACGATTGTGCCGAGGCCGACAGGCCCGCGACCGGACTTCATCGCTTGCGTGCGCACTCCCCGGACGCGGCCCGAGGCCGCTTGATTCGCTGTGCTATTTTCCGTTTCCGCTCCGCAATCCAGTTAACTAGATGCAATGGCTAATGTCCAGCGCAGCACCGGCACGACGACACTCGAGGATCTGGCTCGACGGGCCGGCGTATCGGTGTCGACCGTCTCGCGGGCGCTGAACGACCACGCCTCGATCAGTGCCCGGACGAAGCAGCGGATCTGGGAGATCGCGCGCGAGCTCGACTATCCGTTCCGGCGCTACATGCCGGCCGGGCCGATCGGATCGGCCGGCTCGGTCGCCATCGTGCTGCCGCGAACCCATGGCCGTGCGCTGCCCTACACGCATCCCTTCTTCCTGGAGCTGATCGCGAACATCGGCGAGGCGGCGCGCGAGCGAAACTGCGACTTCATCGTCAGCCACGTTGCGCCGGCCAGCTACGACGACCTCTACCTCGCGGTGACGACGAGCCGCGCGATCGGCGTGATCTTCCTCGGCCAGGGAACTTTGCACGAGGCCTTCAACAAGCTCGCGGCCACCGACGCCAGGTTTTCGGTATGGGGCGCGCAGATGCCCGGCCAGAAGTATTCGTCGGTCGGCTCGGACAACCCGCTCGGCGGCCGGAAGGCGACGCAGCACCTGCTGCGGCTCGGCCGGCGCCGCATCGTGTTCCTCGGCGAAAACGATCCCGAAGGCGAGCAGCGGCGCAGCGGCTACCTCGAGGC